>CAUYXJ010000056.1:0-19077 GCA_963577065.1 Dehalococcoidia bacterium
CGACCATGCACTTCTCCTTCGACGAAACCTTCAGCGCCGAGCCGGCGGAAGCCTACGAGCGCCTCCTCCACGACGCGATGGGGGGCGACCACACCCTCTTCGCGCGGGCGGACGCCGTTCATCGCTCCTGGCAGATCATCGAACGCATCCTCGACGAGCCGCCCGCGGTGAACTTCTACCCCGCCGCTACCTGGGGCCCGCCGGAGTCGGATACGCTCATCGCGCCGAGGGCCTGGCTCCTGACGTGAGCCCCGAGCTTCGCGTCGTCGCAGACGTTGCCGAGGAAGCGGCGAAGCACTTCCTCGAACTCCAGCCGCGCTCCGTCGCGCTCGCTGGCGGGAATACGCCCCGCGCCCTCTACGAGCGTCTCCGTGGGTGCGACTACGCCTGGTCCGGCGTCGACGTCTTCTTCGGCGACGAGCGCTGTGTGCCTCGCACCCACGCCGATTCCAATTTCCGCATGGCCAGCGAGGCGCTCCTCGCACACGTCCAGGCGCGCGTTCATCCGATGGATGGCGTGGCCTGCGACCCCGCGCGCGAGGAAGCCGAGCTTGCGGCGGTCTTCGGCCCCGGCCTCCCGCGTTTCGATCTGGTGCTTCTGGGGCTGGGTGCCGACGGCCACACCGCGTCGCTCTTCCCCGGAGACCCCGCCCTCGAGGCGGGCGAGCGGTACGTCGTCAAGGTCGAGCGTGATGCCCACGCGCGGCTCTCGCTCACGCTGCCCGTGCTCTCCGCCGCGAAGGCCGCGATCTTCCTCGTTACCGGTGAGACCAAGCGAGACGCGCTGGCGCAGCTCCTCCGCGGCGGGGACATTCCCGCCGCGCGTATCGCCTGCGAGCGTATCGTCGTCATTGCCGACCACGCCGCGGCAGGCGACCGTGGGGCGCCCAAGCCATGACCGAAGACACCACCCAGCAGCAGCCGCTGACCGAGCCCGGTCTCCTCGAATCGCTGGAGGAGACGGCGCGCGAACTCGCGTCAGCCGCCGGCGCCGAGATCACCGCGGCCCTCGGTCGCTCCGTCTCCGTCGACTACAAAGGCGAGCAGAAGTCGGAGGATACGGCGCCGACGGACCCCGTCTCCGAAGTCGATCGCGCCGTCGAGGAGATGATCCGCGAGCGCCTGGCCGAGCGCTTTCCCGCGCACGGGATCCTCGGCGAAGAGCGGGACGACCATCCCGCCCCCACGACGGAATACCTGTGGGCGGTCGACCCCGTGGACGGGACGACGAATTTCGTCAACCGCTTCCCCCTCTTCGCTGCCTCCATCGGCGTTCTCCGCGATGGTGCCCCGATCGCGGGGGCGATCTGGTGCTCGACGAGCCACGCCCTCGGGGCAGGTGTCTACCACGCCCACAGCGGCAGCTCGCTTCGATTCGAAGGCGAACCGCTCGCGGGCGTGGCAGCCAACGAAGGCGTCCGCCGCAGCCTGAGCAGCGCGCCCGGCGGCGCGCCTGGGCGCACCGCCCAATGGGACAACCGCGTGACCGGTTCCGCTGCGATCGAGTGCGCCTTTGTTGCCGCCGGGACGTTCACGACTGCCCAGTTCTGGGGCGTCCACACGTGGGACCTAGCGGCCGGCCTCGTTCTCAACGCCGCTGCCGGGAAAACGGCCCTCATCCGCGCCGGCAACGCGTGGCAGCCGTTCGAGCGCTTCACGCCGCCCGCAGAGGTCCGAGAGGACCGCACGCCCAGCCTGCGTGACTGGTCGCAGCCGGTCCTCGTTGGCACCCCCGAAGGCATCCAGCAGCTACGTGAGCGCATGCGCCGTCCCGGCTTCTTCGAACGCGCCGCGCGCCGCTTCCGCCGGGGCTAAGCTATCCGAAACCAGCTGGGCCTTTGGCCCCACCGAGGAGTCGCTTGTGGCGGTTGTCGTGATCACTGGAACGAGCACGGGCCTCGGGCTGCAGACGGCGCTCGCGCTGAGCCGCCACGGCGACCGTGTCTACGCCACGATGCGTAACCTCGATCGCGCCGGTCCGCTGCGCGAGGCCGCCGAGGCCGAGGGCCTGGACGTCACCCTCACCGCGCTCGACGTCGACGACCCCGCGTCGGTCACCAGCGCGATCGGCGACATCACCGCCGAGGCGGGCCAGATTGACGTCCTCGTCAACAATGCCGGGCTCGGCGACATCGGTGCCCTCGAATCCTTCTCCGAGACCCGCGCGTACGAGATGTTCGAGACGAACTTTTTCGGGCCGCTGCGGACGATGCAGGCGGTGCTCCCGGCCATGCGTGAGCGGCGTTCCGGCACGATCGTGAACATCTCCTCCGGGTCCGGGCTCATCGCTGGGCCCACGCAGGGGATCTATGGCGCTACCAAGCACGCCCTCGAAGCCGCGAGCGAGGCGCTCGCGATCGAGGTGCGCCCCTTCGGCATCCGCGTCGTGATCATCGAGCCGGGCTTCTTTTCGACCCCGATCATCGAGAAGGCCATCGCCTCGATGCCTCCGGGCGGTCCCTATGCCGACGTCGAACGCCGCATCGGCACGCTGTACGCAGGTGCGAGTGAGGCAGGCGGCGATCCCCGTGTCGCCGCCACGGCGATCGTCGCCGCGCTCGACGATCCGGTACCGAAGCTCCGCTACCTCGTCGGCGCAGATGCCGAGGCGTTCGTCGCCGGCCGCGCGCGGCTCACGGATGAGGAATGGATCGAATTATTCGGCCGCGAGCGGTCCGACGAGGACTTCTTCGCGGCCTTCGCCGCGGCTTTCCCTCCCGAGGAGGGCGCCTAGCCGGCCTCGCCGGAGGGCGCTTCCGCGCCCGCCGCAGCGGCCTGGTCCGGGAGTGGCGGTCGGAAGACCTGCTCGCGGTAGTAGCGCAGCTCGGCGATCGATTCGCGGATATCGTCCAGGGCGCGATGGCCCTCGCTCTTGGGAAAGCGTTTCGTATCGGGGTACCAGCGCTTCGCGAGTTCTTTCACGCTCGAGACGTCGATGATGCGGTAGTGCAGGTGCTTGCTCACGGCCGGCATCCAGCGGTCGAGGAAGCGCCGGTCGTGGCCCACGGAGTTCCCGCAGAGCAAGGATTGGCCCGCGGCGCTGTGCTTCTTCAGGTAGGCCAGCGCGAGTTCGGTCGCTTCGGCGAGACCCGTTGGGGAGGCGCCGACCGCCGCCGTCAGGCCCGACTTGCCGTGCTGCTTCACGCACCACTCGTCCATTAACGCGAGAACCGACTCGGGTTGATGCACGACGATCTCGAGACCGTCGTCGAGCTCGTTCAGCTCACCGTCTGTCACCAAGATGGCGATCTCGAGAACGTGGTGGCGCTCGACTTCGAGGCCGGTCATCTCCATATCGATCCAGACCAACGGGGGCTTCGGCGCTTCAGTACTCACGTTGCCATCGTACCCGGCGGCGCGCGGACATCGCTCGTCAGCGGGGCTAGAATCACGGTCGGCGACCACGCCCGGCGACGAGGGACATGGACCCACACGATATCTTCGACTGGCTGACCAAGGAGGAGTGGCTCGCCCTCCTCCGAATCGGATTGGGTCTTTGGTGGCTGGAGAGCGTGCGCCACAAGGACGTTCCCGGCTTCCTTCGGGGCGAATCCCGGGGCTGGGTCGAGGGCCTGGTCGCAGACCATCCCGTGCCCGCCTTCGCGAACATGATCCGGAAAGTCTCCTTACGCAGCGATCGGGCCTGGGTCGTGACCTCGTGGCTCGTCGTCCTCGGGGAGTTTTCGGTCGGGGTGAGTCTGACGTTCGGCTTTCTCACGTTCGCCGGCCTGGCCGTCGGCGCCTTCCTGAATCTGAACTACTTCCTGCTCGCCGGGCTCAAAGACCAGGGCGAGCAGGGGCAGAACCTCATGATGTTCTTGATCTCGGTCGTGCTCTTCGCAACGGCGGCGGGGCAGACCTGGGGGGTCGACGCCCTCCTCTTCTGACACCGGCGGCGCTCCTCGCCGACGGCCTCCGCCCTCGCCCAGGCGGTCGAGCCGGTTGGGGACAGGCTTCGCGCTTGCCCCTCCGGCCCACGCGCCACACCATCAGTCGGTGGCCTTCACGATCGCGTTTCCCACGCGCCACACCGATACCTTCAGCAGTACCGGCTTCGTCCACGCGGGCGTGCTGCTCGCGCTCACGGAGTTGGCGTATGCGGCGTTCGAAGCGCACTGCGGCGTGCGCAAGCCCGATCACGTCGTTGCCGTCCAGCGCGAGACGCGCGCGGTCTATCACGCCCCCCTGCCCTGGGCGGAGGGGGCAACGCTCGAGGTGCACACCATTAGCGCGGACGATCGTGGCTTCGAGCAGGAGTTTGCGGTGACCTCCAGCGCCAGGGGCACGCCGGTGGCCGCGTTCGTCCACTCCTGGGCCTGGCTCGACACCGTAACGGGCAGGGGCGTCCCCCTCCCTCCGGACGTTCAGCAGCTTCTCCGCAGGGGCGAGCCTTTCTCGTGACCGCCCCCCCGCCGGAGGGGCGGCCGGTCGTGATCGCGCACCGCGGCGGCAACGACCTCGCCGCCCTCGACCGTGCGAAGGCGATCGGCGTCGACCTCGCCGAACTCGATGTCTGGCTCCACGGCGGCGACCTCGAGGTTCGTCACCTCAAGACCATGGGGCCGATTCCCCTCCTCTGGGACCGCTGGCGGCTGGTCCCCGGCTGGACCCCGCGGCTGCAATTCGAGCAAGTTCTCGAATCCGCACGTCGCGACATTCGCCTGATGATCGACTTGAAGTCGAAAACGCTCGCCCTCTCCGAGGCGTTAATCGCCGTGCTCGCGCGGCAGCTCCCCGGCGCCCCGTATACCGTCACCGCGCGTAACTGGCCGCTGCTCGCCCCCTTCGAAGAGGTGGCCGAAGCCAGCATCATCCCGTCGGCCGCCACACGCAGCGAACTCGCCGAGCTCCTCCCCTCGCTCGGCGAGCGGTATCAGACGCTCTCGCTTCATCGCGGCCTGGTGACCGCGGAACTGATGAGCGAGCTCACGGGACGGGGAGTTGCGACCTATGTGTGGCCGATCAACAGCCAGGCTTGGTTGGAACGGGTGCTGGCGGCCGGGGTGAGCGGCGTCAACACGGACGATCTCGAGCTCGCGGCCGCGGTGGTCGCGCGCCGCCCCGGGGCTGCCGGGGCGCCTCCTCCTCAGCGCTAGAGTCCAGAGCGGCGGGATCGGCCGCCGCTGATGTCGGTGACTTGCGCTCCGGCGAACGTTCTCTAGGCTCAAATCGATGAGCGCGATCGTCGCTGAGGGGCTGGTCAAGCACTTCGACGAGGTGCGCGCCGTAGACGGCATCGACCTCGACATTCCCGCTGGCGCGATCTTCGGCTTCCTCGGCGCCAACGGCTCCGGCAAGACAACGACCATTCGCATGCTTACGACCCTGCTCCGGCCAACCGCGGGCACCGCCAGGGTCGATGGGCTCGACATCATCCGGGACGCGCGCGCGGTCCGGCGGCGGATCGGCGTGGCCCTTCAGGAAGCGGGCCTCGACCACATCCAGACCGGTCGCGAGCTCCTCACGCTGCAGGCGCGCCTCTTCGGCCTGCGCGGCTCCACGCTCCGAGACCGCGTCGCGGAACTCCTCGCGGTCGTCGACCTCGAGGCGGCCGCCGATCGCGCGGTCGGGGGGTACTCCGGGGGGATGAAGCGCCGCCTCGACCTGGCCGCTGCGCTGGTGCACCGCCCGAGCATCATCTTCCTGGACGAGCCCACAACCGGGCTCGACCCCGTGAGCCGCGAGGGGATCTGGCGCTACGTGAGCCAGCTCAGCAGTGAAGAAGGGATCACGATCTTCCTTACCACCCAGTATCTCGAGGAGGCCGACCGCCTCGCGCACGACCTCGCGATCATCGATGCGGGACGCATCATCGCGCGGGGCTCCCCTGCGGAGATGAAGGCGAGCATCGGCACCGACGTCGTCACGGTGCGCATCGAAGGTCCGGATGCGGCCCTCGAACACGCGGCCGCGGTCGCCGCGGGGATTGCCGGCGTGGAGCGCGTCCAGACCGCTGACGGCTGTGCGGTGATGTACGTCCCGGACGGCGCCCGCGCCGTCGCTCGGATCGTCTTGGCCTTCGACGAAGCCGGGCTCGCAGTCGGGGACGTATCGATCGCGCGGCCGAGCCTCGACGACGTCTTCTTACAGGCCACTGGCCAGCACCTCCAGGTGGATGCACCAGGCGCGGCGCCGAGCTCGTGATGCAGACGGCAGCGACGATTTTCTTCCTCACGATGCGGGCGCTGCGCGAGGCGCTCCGGCAGCCGGCGGGTGAAGTCGCCAACATCTTCATCCCGCTCTTTTTCTTTGCCGTGACGGTGGGCTCGATTGGCCGCATCGCCGGGGATGCGTTTGCGATCGACAACTTCACCGGCTTCCAGATGCCCGTGGCGATGCTCTCAGCCGCTTCCAGTGCGGCCGCGGGCGCGGGCCTGGGCACCGTCACCGATATCCAGCGTGGCTACTTCGACAAGCTGCTCCTCACGCCCGCCCCCCGCCCCGCCATCGTTTTCGGTCGCATCACCGCGGATGGGGTCCGCGCCCTGATCATGACGGCCGTGATCCTCGCGGTCGGGCTCGTGGTCGGTGCGGGACTCGAGGCGGGGGTCGCCGGAGCCCTCGTGCTCTTCGCGGGAGCCTTCGTGTTCGGGATGGGCTATTCGAGTTTCAACGCCGCGATCGCCTTGAAGACGGGGAGCCCGCAGGCGGCCGCGGCCGGAAACCTCTTCTTCTTTCCGCTGATCTTCCTTTCGACAGCCTTCGCCCCCAAGGAGGTCTTCGCGGGGTGGCTCGAGTTCCTCGCCACGATCAACCCGATCACCTACATCCTCGAGGCGCAGCGCTCGCTGGTCCTCGAAGGCTGGGATGGGCTCGCTCTGCTCAGGGGTGGGGCCGCGATCCTCGGCTTCGGGATGATCTCGTTCACGCTCACGTTCATGGCCCTCCGCGGGCGCACGGCATGAGCGAGAGGGATAGGGGGACCACAACGCTGCGCTACCATCGACCCCAGCGCGAAGGGGCCAACCAAGGGTGAGTTCAGAGTTAATCGAGCGGATCGGCGGTCGCGAGGCCGTTGAAGCGGTGATCGATCACTTCTATGCCGCCGTAGCCGAGGACGCGCCCTTGCGCGCGCTCTACCCCCAGGACTTGGGCCCAAGCTGTGAAAAACTCAAGCTGTTCTTCGAGCAGTGGCTCGGCGGTGAGGCGCGCTACTCCGCACGGTACGGCCACCCCCGCCTCCGCCGCCGCCACTTCCCCTTCGTCATTGCCGAACACCATGCCGAGAGTTGGCTTGGTCATATGCGCGCGGCGTTAACCGCACAGGGCCTAGACGCCGCGGACTTCGACGAGGTGTGGGGGCGTCTGGAGCCGCTCGCGCGCCATATGGTGAACGCGCACGAGGACGTGCCCCGCGAGCCCCTGCCCGACGACGCGCTTCTTACCTGAAGCGATCCGTCAAGCGATTCGTCGAGCCGGTCAGGCCGGGGTGGGTGCGGCTGAGCGGTTGATCAGCTCAGCGAAGAAGACCTCGGTGCTTGCGACCCGCCAAATGAGCGGGTCGCTCGCGTCGTGGGTCGCTCGCTCGCTCAGATCTTGCAGCGCCTGGGGATTGAACACATCGTCGCGCGCTGCCGCCCGCGCCAGCGTCTCCTGGAGCCAGCCCTGCAGCGGGCCCAGGAGCCACGTCTCTTGCGGCGGGGCGTAGGCGATCTTGTCTTTGCGATCGAGGATCACGTCCGGCACGATGCCGCGCATCGCCTCCCGCAACGCGACTTTCGTCACGGCCCGCCGTAGCAGCAGATCGGGCGGCAAGGCGAAGCAGTACTCCACGAGCCGGTGGTCGAGGAAGGGCAGCCGTACCTCGCGACCGAAGGCCATGCTGCTGCGGTCGGCGTAGCGCAGGAACTCAGGCAGCTGCGTCGTCGTCTGCCAGCGCACGAGTTCGTTCCGCAGGCGGTCGTCGAAGGGATGATCTGAGGCCGCGTGCGCGGGCGCAAAGTCGCGCCGCAGCTCCTCCGAAACGAGGTTCTCGGAGCGGTAGTAGTACCCGGCGAGGCGATCGCGGAGCTGTTCCGGCAGCGAGTAATAGACGCCGAAGAGGGCGGGTGCGCGCAGACCGCTATAGCGCCGCGAGAACGACACGACCTCCCCGAGGAAGCGATCGAGCCGGCCCTGCCGCAGCCAGTGCGCCCAGAACATCCCGTGCGCCTGGTCGTAGCCCGAGAGCACCTCGTCGGCGCCCTGTCCGTCCATGAGAACCGTGGTGTCGTGCTGCTGAGCCAGCTCCATCACGAGCCACTGCGCATACGGGCTCGAGCTCGCGATTGGCTCCTCCTGATGGTACTGCAACCGTGAGAGCTCGGCGGTGAAACGATCGGCGTCGACCCATACCTCGTGCGGCTCGGTCCCGACTTGGCCGCTCAAGCGCGCGATGAACCGCCCCTCGTCGTGCGCCTCCGAGTGGAAGCGCGCGCTGAACGTCCCCTGGCGGATGTCCTGGAGCCCCTTCTGCGCGTCGATCGCGGCGACGATGCTCGAGGAGTCGAGACCCCCGCTGAGGCTGCTGCCCACCGTGACGTCGCTCCGTAGGCGGATGCGGATCGAGTCGAACAGCAACTCGCGGAGGTGCTCGATGCGCTCGCGCCGGCCGCTTGGAAGGTCGCTCGCGACGGGGTGCCAGTAGGCCTGCAGCCGCTCCTTGCCGTCCTGCTCGACCACCAGCGTGTGCGCTGGCGGCAGGGAGACGATCCCATCGAAGAACGTCGCCTCGTCGACGTTCAGGTCGCCCCGTGCGAGGTAGCGGTAGATCGCTTGGCGGTTGGGGCGGCGGCGCTCGGGCTGGACCGCGAGGATCGCCTTCATCTCGCTCGCGAACGACAGGCCCTCGGCCGTCCGTGAGATGAACAGCGGCTTCTCGCCGAAGCGATCGCGGGCGAGCACGAGGCGGCGGCGCCTTCCGTCCCAGATGGCAAAGGCGAACATGCCGTTGAAGTGCTGCGGGCAGTCCTCGCCCCACTCCTCGTAGGCACGAAGCAGAACCTCGGTGTCACCGCTGGTTCGGAACGCGTGGCCGCGCCCCTCGAGCTCACGTCGGAGCTCGACATAATTATAAATCTCGCCGTTGAAGACGAGCGTCAGATCGGCTTGTTCATCGCGGAAGGGCTGATCGGATGCGGGGGTGAGGTCGAGGATCGCGAGCCGGGTGCTCCCAAACGCGATCCCAGGGGCGAGCCACACGCCCTCGCCGTCCGGACCGCGGTGTCGCAGCGTCGCGACCATCGCTTCGATAGTTGCGCGCCCGAGGGGCGCTCCGTCGTACCGCAGCATCCCTGCGATTCCGCACATTGCTCTCGATCGATGGTAGCAGCGCTTCGGCTATGCACCGCAGGTGGCCCTCGGCGTTCGCGCGCTGACCGCGTGCCCGCGAGGACCCGGCCCACGGCACGAGCACCGTCCGGGGTCGTGTTGTCTGTATCGTGCGCGCGTGAGCGAGCCGCCCCCGCCTGAACCAGAAGATCTGACGCTGAGCCTGCGCAACGTCACGGCCGCGCCCGGCCCTACGCCCGAGAGCCTCCAACTCGAGCTCCAGACCAGCCGCGGCGAAATCTCGGGCATCTTCCACCCCGTGCAGGGCGGCAGTGGTGCCGTGATCTGCGTGGGCGGTGCTGGGGGCGGCTTCGACGGTCCGGCCAAGGGACTATTCGCGCGTCTGCCGGGGCTTCTGCTGCCGCGCAACGTCAGCGTGCTTCGCCTTGGCTACCGCGAGCCCAATGCCTTCGAGGAGTGCGTGCTCGATGTCCTCGCGGGCTGTTCGTTCCTCAAGGGGATCGGTGCCACCGATGTGGCGCTCGTGGGCCATAGCTTCGGTGGTGCGGTGGTGGTGAAGGCCGGCGCCCTCCACCCACTCGTGCGGGCGGTTGCGTCGCTCTCCCCGCAGCTCTACGGCACGCGCCAGGTCGAGGAGCTTGCCCGGCCCCTCCTCCTCGTCCACGGGAGTGGCGATGCGGTCCTCGATTCGCAGGCGAGCGAGGACATTTACGAGCGCGCCGCCGAGCCCAAACGGCTCGTTCTCTACGGCGACGCCGATCACTCGCTGCTGACTGCAGCAGACGCGCTCGATGCGCTGCTGGGACCGTGGCTGGAGGCGCGGCTGCTCGGCGAGCCGATGGAGGGTGGGCGTACCACAGAATGGCCCCAGCCTCTGGAGGAGGAGGACGCTGGAACGTAGCGAGAGCCCTGTGCTACGTTACCGATCCGGCTGAAAGGGAGGTAACTGTCGGCGGAGTGGCCGACGCGTTGCACTTAGGGATGGACGAGGGCTTGATGCCATCTCCCATAGCACCAAGCCCCCAATCCACCCTGATCGAGAAGTGGTCCCTCAGGACTCACAATGCGCTCAGTTTGGGTGGTTACCTCCTTTCAGCCAGGTTTTCTTCTCGATCGCCATTGGCGCCGATACCGCTCATCGAGCGGATGTTGCGCCGAAGAAACGCCGGAAGTTCGGCGTCCTCCACACTGGTAACGCCAGGTAGCCCAAGGTCCACGAGTTGTCGTGTTTCCCCCGGAATGGCGTCCGGCCGAGCCGCGCCCGGGAACCCCGTCGCGATCACGGTCAGCTGAACCTCTTCGTCCACCGACGCGTCGACGACGGTGCCGAAGATGATGGTTGCGGTGTCGTCCACCACCTCCGCGATGACCCGCGCCGCCATGTCCAGCTCACGGAGCTGGAGGCCGCCGTCGTGGGTGACGTTGAAGAGCACGCTCGTCGCCCCGTCGATGGTCTGGTCGAGGAGCGGGCTCGAGGTCGCGGCGCGAGCCGCTTCCACGGCTCGGTTCTCGCCGGCCGCCGCGCCGATCGCGAGGAGGGCGGGGCCCGCCTCGCTCATGACGGCGCGCACGTCGTTGAAGTCCAGATTGATCGAGCCGTTCTGGCTGATGATGTTGGAGATCGCCTGGATCGCCTGCCGGAGCACGTCGTCGGCCGTTTCGAATGCCTGGTCGACGGTGCTATCGGCCGGGCAGATCTCGATGAGCCGCGAGTTGGGGATCGCGATCAGCGTGTCCACCTTCTCCCGAAGCCGTTCCAGGCCCGCTGCGGCCGCGCGCGTGCGATTCGAGCCTTCCCAGGCGAAAGGCGTCGTGACCGTGCCGATTGTGAGGGCCCCGATCTCACGCGCGATCTCGGCGACCACTGGAGCCGCACCGGTGCCGGTGCCACCGCCCATGCCCGCCGCCACGAACACCATTTCGGCGCCGCTCAGCACCTCGATGAGTTCGTCGCGACTCTCCTCGGCCGCTCGCTCCCCCCGCGTGGGGTCACCGCCGACGCCCAGCCCTTTGGTGAGCTTCTCGCCGATCCGGATCCGCGTTTCCGCCTCAGAGTTCGCGAGCGCCTGTGCGTCCGTATTGATCGTGATGAATGTGACGCCGGGGATGCGCGCGCGCACCATGCGGTTGACGGCGTTGCTGCCGCCCCCGCCGACCCCGACGACCTTGATGTCTGGGAACAGGTCCCTATCGATTCCGTAACTCAACGTATCTCCCTCCGTTGACGTGCTTCCGGATTGTGCGCTCGCTGGCATTGCTCGCTCGATGTGCTGCCTCCCTTGGGCGCGGTCGTCGTCAGTGGTGTCATTGCGGGATGAGGGACCGGCCGAGCGCAGCAATGCGCCGCAGAATGCCCCCGTCCTGCCCCTCGAGCCGAGTGGCGGAGAACTCCGCGGAGGACTGCACGTCACCGAGTGCGTGCTCCACGAGGCCGTATCCCGTCGCGAATGCCGGAGTCGCGATGAGGTCGGTCAGACCCACGCAGCCCCTCGGCTCGCCCACGCGCGCGGGCAGATCGAGGCGCTGCTCCGCCAAGTCGGCGATTCCGCTGAGTTGGCTGCTCCCTCCAGTGAGGACGAGCCCCGCGGCGAGCCGCTCGAGGTAGCCCGCGCGCTTCAGCTCCATCGCCACCATCTCCAGGATCTCCTCTGTTCGCGCTTGCAGGATCTCGGCGACGTGACTCACCGGGACCCGTTTCTGCGAGTGCGTCCCAAACGCCCGGACCTCCACCTCTTCGCCGTCCATCTCCGTGGTCGTCACGGCCGCACCGTGCTCACACTTCAGCCGCTCCGCGCTCTCCCAGGGGCAGCGCAGCACCCGCGCAAGGTCCTGGGTGAGGTGCGTCCCGGCCAGCGGCAAGGTGGCCGAGTGCGCAACCGCGCCTTCTTCGTACACGCACAGCGACGTGGTGCTGCCGCCGATGTCCACCGCGGCCACGCCCTGTACACGCTCTTCGTCCGTGAGCACCGCGGCGGCGGAGGCGATCGACTCGAGCACGATGTCGTCGACCTGGACGCCGGCACCCTCGACGCACTTCGTCAGGTTCTGCACGGCCGAGACGGCGGCGGTGACGATGTGCGTCTCCGCATCGAGCCGCCCGCCGTACATCCCCACCGGGTCGGAAACGGGGTCGGTCCCCTCGATCCAGTAGCCCCGCGGCAGCACATGGATCACCTGGCGGTTCGTGGGGATGCTGATCTCGCCGGCCGCCGCGATCACACGCTCACGGTCGTCGAGGGAGATCGGCCGGCTGCGGTCGGGAATGGCGATGATGCCGCGGTTGTTCTGGGCACTGAGATGGCCGCCGGAGATCCCCACGACGCCGCTCAGGATGCGCATCCCGCACGATTGCTCCGCTTTCTCGACCGCCGTGGCGACCGCCTCACGCGCGGACTGGATGTTGTCGATCACGCCGCGCGAAAGCCCGGCTGCGGGTGCGACGCCGACGCCCAGGACGCGCGTCTCTCCGTACTCGCTCACGTCGGCGACGAGGACCGTCACCTTCGTGGAGCCGATATCGACGGCCGCTACTGTGGTCCCTCGCTTCATGACGTCCCCTCGCATGCGTTGCTCATCGCAGCACGGGCCTGTCCCCGAACCGTAGGTCGATGGCTGAGTACGAAATTCCTTGGCTCGCGGCTTCCGCTGCCACCCGCGCCCAAACGGCAAGCTTGTAGGCGATGGCACTTGAATCCCCGAGCAACGCGGTCTGGCCGTCCGCGGTGTGGACACGGACGCCCTCGCCGGGCGCATAGGCGACTTCGACGGCGCGCGTTCCCAGCGCCGCCTGAAGCTGCTCGCCGATTTCGATCGCCGTCTCGACCGCCTGGTAGTCGACGCGGTCCCCTGCCTTCAGGGAGAAGGCGGCCGTGCTGACGATCGTGGTCGCGCCCGAGGGCGGCGCGGCGCGGCCCAACACCACCCCCTCGCGATCGATCGTGTAGCGCACCCCGGCCTGCTCCCACGAACCCCACGGTTCGCGTTCGCGGACGACGATGCGCACGCTGCTCGGCCAGCGCCGCTCGATGCTCACGGAGGCCACGAGCGGGATCTCTTCGATCGTGGTCGCCGCCGCCCGCAGGTCGGCGGTGACCATGCTTTCGCCGGCGAGCCCGACCTGGTCGAGGATGGCAGCGGTACTGACTGCGTCGTTGCCGGCGACGTCGATGTGCTGGACGCGCAGCATCGGTGACTGCCAGGTCCAGACGGCCCCGCCCACGATTGCCGCGAGGAGTGCGAACCCCCCAATCGTCGCCACCCAGCGCTTGCGCAACCACAGCGGGAACCGCGTTCGGCCGGTGACGCCGCGGTGCACGATCCGCCGGGGCTGGCGCTGCCCGACGGTCTCGGCCTGCTTTCGCCCGCGCGCGCTGCTGGCGCCCGCGCCCTCTGGCTCTTTCCGGCGGCGGCGCACGATCATCGCGCCAGACCCCGCTCGTGGCGGGCGATCCCCAGGTCGAGGATGCGGCTGAGGAGGTCTGGGAAGGAGAGTCCGCTGGCGTCCCACAGCTTCGGGTACATGCTGATGCTGGTGAAGCCGGGGATCGTGTTCACTTCGTTGGCCATCACCGCGCCGTCCTCCTGCACGAAGAAGTCGATGCGTGCGTAGCCCTCGCAGCCGATCACTTGGTACATCCGTACGGCGAGTTCACGGACGCGATCGACCGGGCCGTCATCGATTCTCGCGGGGACGTGGAGCTTGGTCGCCGAGTCCGTCGCGTACTTGCTCTCGTAGTCGTAGAACTCGCGGTCGGGCTCGATTTCGCCCACCACGGAGGCTGCTTCGGGGGCCTCGTTGCCGAGAACCGAGCATTCCACCTCGCGCCCAATGACCGCGGCTTCGGCAACGAGCTTCTCGTCGTAGCGAAGCGCCGTAAGGAACGCGCCGCCCAGGTCTTCGCGAGAGACGACGCGGGTGACGCCAACGCTCGATCCACCGTTTGCAGGCTTCACGAAGCAGGGGTAGCCGACCTCCCCCTCGACGAAGCGCAGCGCCGCGTCGCAGTCGCGCTGGAGCTCCCACCGACGCAGGACCGCGTAACGCCCGACGGGGATACCCGCCTCGATGAACAGCGCTTTCTGGAGCGCTTTGTCCATGCCGACGGCGCTGGCGGCGACGCCGGCCCCCGTGTACGCGATCCCGGCCAGTTCGAGCAGCCCTTGAAGGGTCCCGTCTTCGCCGTTGGTGCCGTGAATGAGGGGGAAGGCGACGTCGCACGAGGCCAACGCCGCCAGACTCGCGCCCGCGGTCAGCGCCGTTCCGCCCTGGTCGAAGGCGCTTGCGCCCTCGTCCAGCGCAGCCTGCGTCGTCTCGGCCGTAAGCCAGGCGCCGTGCCGGGTCACGCCCACGGGCACGACCTCCCAGCGCGTTCCGTCGAGCGCGGCCATGACGCTGCGGGCGCTGCGAATGCTCACTTCGTGCTCGCCTGAGCGCCCACCGAAGATGACTGCGACCCGCTGACGTACCACTACCACGCCCCCACGAAGCCGACTTCGCGTTCGAGCAGGACGCCGTGCTGGTCACGCACGCGTCGCTCCGCCTCCTCGACGAGCCAGAGCACGTCGGCGGCGCGGGCGCCGCCCAAATTCACGAAGAAGTTCGCATGGCGGTCGCTGATCGCGGCGCCGCCGCGCTGCTCGCCCCGCAGTCCGACCGACTCGATCAGCTTCCAGGCGGGCGTCTCCGGTGGGTTCTTGAACATCGAGCCAGCGTTGCGCCCGCGCGGCTGGGCAGTGAGCCGCCGCCTGTCGTAGGAGCTGGCTTCCGCAAGCAGCGCGGTCGCGTCGCCCGCGCTGAGCGTGAGCTCGGCTTCGAGGACCGTGCTGTCCGCGAACTGGTCCCGGGTGAAGGCGCTGCCGCGGTACACGAGTCCGAGCTCCTCCGCAGGGCGCCAGCTGGTGTCACTTTCTGGGCCGAGCAGTCGCACGCGCGTAAGCACGTCGGCCAGGCAGCCGCCGTACGCACCTGCGTTGTAGACGACGGCCCCGCCCAGGGTTCCGGGGATGCCGACTGCCCAGGCGAGCCCGGCCAGTCCTGCGCGGCACATGCGCCGGGCGAAGCCGGCGAAGCTCGCTCCGCTCTCGACGCGGTGGGTGTCTCCTTCGACCTGCTCCTGCCTCGCCCGGTTGTCGATGACCACACCGCGGATGCCTTCATCCGCGACGACGATGTTGCTTCCGCTCCCGAGCACGAAGGGCCCGGCCTCCGCGTCCGCGGCCAGGCGGGTGGCCTGCGCGAGCGCCTCGGCGCTGCGCACCGCGACGTAGATGTCCGCCGGTCCGCCGACACCGAAAGTGGTGTGCCGCTCCATCGGTTCGTTTACACGCATCTCGCCCACCTCAGCGAGCCGCGCAGCGAGTCGTTCGCGACCGGTCATCGCAATCGCTCCAGGATCTTCGGTCCGACCTCGACGATGTCGCCCGCGCCGATGGTCATGACGACGTCACCCGGCTCGGCGAGCGCGACCGCCGCCTCCGCGGCAGATTCGAAGTCGGGCGCGTAGGTCGCAGGCGGGCGCTCGATCGCGCGCACGAGGTCCTGGGCGGAGCGGCCCGCGTCGGGGGTCTCGCGGGCCGCGTAGGTTTCGAGCACGATGAGCGCGTCGAGCCCCGCCCAGCAGTCCAGCCAGCCATCCCAGAGATAGGCGGTGCGGCTGTAGGTGTGGGGCTGGTAGATGCCGATGATGCGCCGCCCCGCGAAGCGCTCGCGCGCGGCGGCAAGTGCGGCCCGGACCTTGCTGGGGTGGTGGGCGTAGTCGTCCATTACGAGGATGCCGCCTGCCTCGCCGACCCGCTCGAAGCGTCGTTTCGCCCCTTGGAAGCGGGCGGCGGCGTCACGGATGGTGGCGAAGGGCACGCCTTCGCGGAGGCAGACGGCGGCCGCCGCGAGCGTGTTCTGGACCTGGTGCTCGCCTGGCACCGCGACCCAAAGCTCGCCCAGCTCCCGACCGTCCCTCGTGACCGTGAAGGTGGCGCCGCTCGCCTCGAGGGTCGTGTTCGTCGCTCGCCAGGTCGCCTCCTTCGCGAAGCCGTAGGTCTGGGCGCAGATGGTGTCGCGCAAGGCGCTCGCCACCCTGGCCGCGCCGGGATCGTCGCCGCCCGCCAGGAGCAATCCGCCGGGCCTAATCCGGCTGGCGAAGACGGCGAAAGCCTCTTCGTAGGCCTCCGCCGTGCCATAGATATCGAGGTGATCGGCGTCGATGTTCGTGATTACGGCGATGTCGGGCTCGTAGGCATGAAACGCGCGTTGGTACTCGTCCGCTTCGAGCACGCAAAGGTCGCCGCCGCCCCAAGCGGCGTTCCCACCGAGGTCGCGACTTTCGCCCCCAAGGAGGTACATCGGGGCAAGGCCAGCCTCGCTGAGGATGAACGCGATCAGGCTCGAGGTCGTCGTCTTTCCCGCCGAGCCGGAGACGGCGATGACGCGCTTGCCCGACATCAACTCGTTGATGACCTCGGGTCGGCCGAAGACGGGCAGGCCGCGCCGGCGCGCCTCGGTCACTTCGGGGTTGTCCTCGCTCGCGGCGGCGGTAGCGACGACGCTACCAGCGTCGCCCAGGTTCTCGGCGGCGTGGGTCGCGAACACGGTCATGCCCAGCGCCTCGAGCTCGCGCGTGAGTGCGGAGGGCTCGAGGTCGCTCCCTTGGACGACCTCACCGCGCGCGTGCAAGAGCTGCGCGATCGCCGACATATGGATGCCGCCGATGCCCACGATATGGACGGGTGCACGCAACTTGCTCATTGCTTCGCGACCTCGCGCAGGAGCGCTCCCAGGCGGGCAGCGCCATCGCTGCCGCCCGCTTCGCGTGCGGCCCGCGCCATTGCTGAGCGCTTCGAGTCATCGCCGAGGAGGCAGAGCACCTGCCGCTCGAGCGTCTCGATCTCGGCTTCCTCCAGCGTTATGGCGGCGCCCCGGTCGGCGAGCCAGCGCGCGTTCGCGCGCTGGTGGCCGCCGGCAAAGGTGCCGGGCACGAGCACGGCAGGCAGCCCCGCCGCGGGCAGCTCACCGAGCACGCTCGCGCCGGCGCGCATCACCGCGAGGTCGGCGGCGAGCATGAGCGCAGGCAGGTCCGGGCGAAAGGTGCTCGGCTCGTAGCGGGTCCGGAGTTCCCCGGAAAGCGCTTCGCGCTCGGCCGTCGCCCGCGCGATTGCAGCTTCCCCGGTGATGTGGACCACTCTCGAGGCTTCGCAGAGCCGTGGGAGCGAAGCCCAAACGGCGTCATTGATCGCGCGTGCCCCCTGGGTCGCGCCCGCAACCAGCAGGACCTGTTCGTCCATGCCCCAGCCCAGTGCGGAGCGCGATGCCGCCCGACTGCCCGCGAAGGCCTGCCGAACGGGATAGCCCGTGACCAGGGTCTTCTCGCGAGGGAGCTGGGGAAGCGCTGCCTCGGTCGCCGTGGCCACACGTGTCGCCAGTCGCACCTCGATACGCACGGCGAGGCCCGGTTCAACGTCGGGCAGGAACACCACGAGCGGCAGGCGCAGGATCCGCGCTGCGACGCTCGGGGGGAAGCTGCCGTAGCCGCCCGTACTGAACACGATGTGGGGCCGGAAGCGCCGCAGGGCGCGCACAGCCGTCGCGATTCCCGCGGCGGTTCGGGCCAGGCTCGCGACCAGCGCGAGCCGCGCCTGTCCCCGAATCGGTGCCGCCGGCACGGTCTCGAAGGGCACGTGGTGGCCGCTCACGAGCTCGCGCTCGCCGCGGTTGTCGGGCCCGAAGAAGCGGGCCTGCACGGGCTCGCCGGCCGAGCGCAGCGCGCTCAGCGTTGCGAGCGCCGGGTACACGTGTCCGGCGGTTCCGCCCGCGGCGAGCGCGATCCTCATCGCTCTCCCCTCCGCACGATGCGTCCGCGGCGCCCACCCCGGCGGTCGTCGTAGGTCCCACGATCCCTGCCGTAGCGTGAAACGCTGGCGAGCACGCCGATCGCGAGCATCACGGCCGCTAGGGCGCTGCCGCCGTAACTCAGGAACGGCAGGGGCACGCCCGTCAGCGGAATCACACGCGTTATTCCGCCGATGTTCATCAGCGCCTGGACCGTGATCCAGGTGGTGATCCCGGTGGCCAGGAGGAAGCCGAACTGGTCGCGTGAGCGCTGCGCGATCTGATAGCCGCGGATCATCAGCGTGACGAACAGGAGGAGGACGGCAGCCGTGGCGACAAGCCCCAGCTCCTCGCCGAGGATGGCGAAGATGCCATCCGTGTGGCTCTCGGGCACGTAAAAGAACTTCGCCCGGCTCGCGCCCAGCCCGAGGCCGGTGGCGCCACCATTGCCCAGCGCGATCAGCGTTTGCAGTGTCTGGAAACCCTTGCCCAGGGGGTCGGACTCGGCGTCCAGGAACGCACTGAGGCGGTCGAGGCGGTAACCCTCGATCAGCGCCAGCGAGATCACCGCGAGCGAACCGGCCGTTGTAAGGGCCATCATCTGGAGGAAGGTCGCACCGGCCGTCCAGAACATCGTCACGGTAATCGCGAGGATGACGCCGGTGGTGCCGAGGTCCGGCTGAAGCATGAGCAACAGGCCGATGGCGCTGATCAGGAGCACGAACGGTGTGAGGCCGTGTTCGAAGCTGCGCACCGAATCGCCTTTGGAGGTCAGCCACGCCGCCAGATAGAGGATCACGGTCAGCTTTGCGAACTCCGCGGGCTGGACAGTGAACTCGCCCACGCCGAGCCAGCGCCGCGCGCCGCCAGCCTCCTCGCCGATGACGAGCACGGCCAGGAGGATGAGGAGGGTGAGCCCCATCAACGGGATCGCGAGGCGGCGGTAATGGTGGTAGTCGGTGCGCATCGCCGCGAGCAGGAGGAGG
>CAUYXJ010000057.1:0-18908 GCA_963577065.1 Dehalococcoidia bacterium
CGATCCGCGCTGCCCGCCCCTCAACCGATCCGGTGGTGAGGACGCGCATCGTGTCGGGGCGGTCGCTCAGCGACATTACCGCGCCGTGTCCGAGCAGAACGGCTTCGCCCTGGTCCGCGAGATCGCGGACCACGTCCTCGATGAAGCGACGGTACTCAGCCGAGGTGAGCAGGGGGCTGGTCGTCAGGGGCACGGGGTCAGCCCAAGCGGCCACGGGCATGCTCGGGTTCCGCGCCAACGCCTCCAGGACGCGGGTGAACAGCGAGGGCGTGTGTTCCGCTTCGCTCACCGTTTCCGGGGAGACCCCCGCGTCCTGGGCCGCTGTCTGCACCACCTGGTAATCGTAGAAACGGAAGCCCAGCTGCTCCGCGACGGCCCGCGCGACGTCGTCACCGGCGCTGCCGACCGAACGGGCCATGGCGACTACGCGCGTGTTCATGGCAGGTCCTGGCGAAATTGCGCCGCGCCGGGATTGTACTGCGTCGGTGGGGCCGATCGGAACGCCCCCCGCAACCCTGGCCGGGAGGGACTTAGCTGGCTCGCGGGTGCGGTGTGCTGAGAAAGCGCTCCACCGTCTCGCGCGAGAACCGCTTCTGCGCGAGACCCGCGATCACCTTGATCGCTTCGTGCGCAGGCAACGCCGCCCGGTGTGGGCGATCGCTCGTGAGCGCGACGTAAGCCTCGCAGATACCGATGATCTGTGCCTCGAGCGGGACATCGCCCCCTTCGAGCGTGGCGGGGTACCCCTTCCCATCGACCCGCTCGTGGTGACAGCCCACCCACCAGGCCGCGGCTCCGAAGCCGGGGATCTCGCCGACGATGTCGCGCGCGAACGTCGGGTGCAGCTGAACGGCGGTCATCTCGTCCACCGTCAGCAGGTCGGGCTTGCGCAGGTGGCCCGCGGGCACGCCCAGCGTTCCCAGATCCTGGAGAAGGGCGGCCGCTTGCACCATCTCGCTGCGTGCTTCCGGGAGATCATGTGCGAGCGCCTGGGCGTGGGCGAGGTCGGCCACGCGGCGGCTGTGCCCCCGGGGTCGCTCGTTGCGTTCGTCGACGAGATCGCCGAACGCCGCGAGCGTCTCCATCAGCTCGGGCCCCTCGATCAAGGGCCCCGTGAGTCTTTCCAGCAGCGTCCCGGAGAGGTCGACTTCGTGGAAGCTCAGCCAGAATTCGTCGCGCGTGGCGAGGGAGCCCATCGCCTCCGCCACCTGGCGGTCGATCTCGCCGCCTGCCAGCTCCTGAACGGCCAACACCGCCCGGTGTCGCGTACGGAGCGGCGAGCCTTCCGTATCCAGCAGTGACTCGATGCGGTCGGCGCTCGAGACGATTCGCGCGACCAGCGGCCGCTCTTCGGGCACGTCCCAGTAATCGTGGTGCGAGGCGACGGCGATTCGCACCGACTCGGGCAGGCCGAGGCGCTCGGCGAAAGCCGCACCTGTGGCTGTGTGAGCGCTGAGTACATCGAGCGCGCCAAGCGAGCTCGTGGCTTCGCCCGATCTGGCGAGATCGGCCCGGGGTTGAGGGCTGGCCGGGGGCGCAGGGGTGTGGGCCGAGGCCATGCCGCTGTCATGCAAGAGGCAGCCGAGCAATACCGCTTCTGCCTCCTCTTCGCTCACCCCCAGCTCCCGGGCGAGAGAGAGGCCGACGAAGGCGACCCGCTGGGCGTGCCCAAGCGAGCGCGACTCGGCGAGATCGAAGGCGTGGATCAGCGCGGCGAGCAGCGTCCCTCGCTCGAGGCGGGGCAGCTGAACCGGTCCCCGACCGCCGTACAGCGCCGGATCGAGGAAGTCCGCGGAAACGGCTTGGATCTGGGATTCTGCGGCCATATTTGTTCGCAGCCCTCCGCTGGCGGTCTGTACCGAAACTATCGGCGTGGCCTGGGGCCAACCACAGGCAGGTGGGGTGCCGCCGGGGCGAAGTCAGGGCCGCTCGCCCCGGTGAGGGGTAGTCTTCCTGCGGGGCAGGGCCAGCGGTGGCGGCGCTTGCAAGCAGAAAAGGCGCTACACTGAATTGGCTGCAGGATCGACCTTCCGGGGCTTATCCCCGGGCGCGCAGAAGCGGTTGCAGCAGCAGTCAGGAACGGATGGATCGGTCCCGGCTCGCAAGGTTCATCGGCCAACGAGTAGGCGAATTGCCGCTCGCGGAGCCCGTATTTCTTTCCCCAGACGCCTCCGTACGCAGCGCCGTGAAGCAGATGCACCAGGGTTCGCGGTCGTGCGTGCTGGCGATGGAGGGGGAGGAGTTCGTTGGCATCTTCACCGAGCGCGACGTGCTTACCCGCTGCATGGCGGACGACTTCGATTGGGACCAACCGCTCGACCAGGCGGTGCTCACGCGCGAGCCCGCGACGATCTCCTGCGATGTCACCGTCGGCGATGCCATCGCCTTGATGCAACGCCACGGCTATCGCACGCTGCCGGTGGTGGAGGAAGGTAAGGTCGTGGGGGTGGTTCGTATTGGCGAGCTGCTCAAGCACTTTGCCGAGTCCTACCCTGAAGAAGTGCTCAATCTGCCGCCGCGTCCCCATCAGGTCGTAGCGAAACGGGAGGGTGGATAGCGAGGCATGACAACCGAAACCGAGGCGGAACCCACAGTATCGGTGCAGACGCGTGACCGTGTCACGATCCGCTTCGCCGGAGACTCCGGCGACGGAATGCAGCTCACCGGCACCCAATTCACGCGTACCACGGCGGTCTATGGGAACGATCTCGCCACGCTGCCGGACTACCCCGCCGAGATCCGGGCGCCGGCCGGCTCGCTTCCCGGCGTCTCCGGCTTCCAGCTCTCCTTTTCCAGTAGCGACATCCATACCCCCGGCGACAACCCGGACGCCCTCGTGGCGATGAACCCGGCCGCACTCAAGACGAACCTCGACGACCTCGTCCCGGGCGGGCTCCTGATCGTCGACGAAGGCGAGTTTAATCCGACGAACCTGCGCAAGGCCGGCTATGAGATCAGCCCGCTCGATGACGGCTCGCTCACGCCCTACCGCTTGCTTCGGATCGATATCACCAAGAGCAACGAGACCGCCCTCGAAGGGCTGGGCCTCGGTGCCAAACAGCGCTTCCAGTCCCGCAACTTTTACGCGCTCGGCCTCGTGCTCTGGCTTTTCAGCCGTCCCACGGAGACGGCTGAGCGATGGGCCACGGAGAAGTTCCAGCGCAATCCCGACGTCCTCGAAGCGAACCTCCGCGCGCTCCGCGCGGGGAACGCCTTCGGCGAGACCAGCGAGCTGGTGCACGAGCGCTACGAGGTCCCACCCGCCAAGGTGGCGCCCGGCATCTACCGCCACATCAGCGGGAACGAAGCCACGGCCCTCGGCTTCGTGGCCGCCTCGCAGCTCGCGCGCCTGCCCTTGTTCTATGCGAGCTACCCCATCACCCCCGCCTCCGACGTGCTGCACGAGCTTGCTCGCCACAAGAACTTCGGCATCAAGACGATGCAGGCGGAAGACGAGATCAGTGCGGTCTGTGCCGCCATCGGCGCGTCCTACGCCGGCCAGATGGCGCTGACCGGAACGAGCGGCCCCGGCCTCGCGCTCAAGAGCGAGGGCCTCAACCTCGCCGTTATGGCCGAGCTCCCGCTCGTCATTCTCGATGTGCAGCGGGCCGGGCCCAGCACGGGCATGCCCACGAAGACCGAGCAGTCCGATCTGCTGCAGGCCATGTACGGCCGCAACGGGGACTCGCCCGTCGCGCTGCTCGCGCCGATGACCCCGGGCGACTGCTTCTGGATGGCGATCGAGGCCTACCGTATTGCCCTGAAGTACATGGTGCCGGTCATTCTCCTCAGCGATGGGTACCTCGCCAATGGCTCGGAGCCCTGGCGGGTGCCCGATGTGAGCAGCATTCCCCCGATCGAGACCCACTACGCCGAGGCCACGGACGACTTCCACCCGTACCTTCGTGACCCGGTGACGCTGGCACGGCCCTGGGCCATTCCCGGCCAAGCCGGACTCGAACACCGCATCGGTGGCATCGAGAAGTCGTACGACACGGGCGACATCAACTACGAGCCGGGCAACCACCACAAGATGACGCTCACGCGCGCAGCGCGCGTCGCCGGGATCGTCGCCGATGTGCCGGACCTCGAGGTCACCGGTCCGGAGACGGGCGACGTGCTGCTCCTCGGCTGGGGCGGCACCTATGGCGCCATTCGCAGCGCGGGCGAGCAAGCCCGCAGCGAAGGCAAGGCCGTCGCCTCCGCCCAGCTCAGGTACCTCAATCCCTTCCCCGCCAACCTCGGCGAGGTCCTCTCGCGCTATTCGCACGTGGTGGTCCCGGAGCTGAACAACGGCCAGCTCTCCACCCTCGTTCGGGCGCAGTTCCTCGTTGATGCGATTCCCTTCAACAAGATCGCAGGCCAACCGTTCAAGATCTCCGAGATTGCCGGCAAGATCGATGAGGTCCTCGGCCTCAGTGGTCCTTTTGCCTTCGACTTCTAGCGAGGCCCTGCCTCGGGAGGCTATCCAGTGACGACAGCAAGCACGAACGGCGCTCTGGGCGACGAGATCCCCCTGGTCACGCGCAAGGACTTTGTCTCCGACCAAGAGGTGCGCTGGTGCCCCGGCTGCGGCGACTACTCGATCCTCGCGCAGATGCAGAAGATGCTGCCCGACCTCAACATTCCGCGTGAGAACATCGTCTTCATCAGCGGAATCGGCTGCTCGAGCCGTTTCCCCTACTACGTCAACGCGTACGGTTTCCATACGATCCACGGCCGTGCGCCCGCGATCGCGACGGGACTGAAGACGGCCCGCCCCGAGCTCACCGTTTTCGTGATCACCGGCGATGGCGACGGGCTGAGCATCGGCGGCAACCACCTCATGCACCTCCTCCGCCGAAATGTGAACGTGACGGTGGTGCTGTTCAACAACCGCATCTACGGCCTCACCAAGGGCCAGTACTCGCCGACCTCGCCTATCGGCAAGGTCACGAAATCGGCTCCGATGGGCACGACCGAGAGCCCCATCGATCCGATCAAGTTTGCGCTGGCCGCCGGCGCCACCTTCGTCGCCCGCTCCGTCGATCGCGATACGAAGCACCTCGAGGAGACACTGCTAACTGCAGCGCAGCACCGTGGGACGTCCTTCGTCGAGGTCTTTCAGAACTGCAACATCTATAACGATGGCGCCTTCGCCGCCTTCGCCGAGAAGGACGTGCGCCAGGACCGCATGGTCTACCTCGAAAACGGCAAGCCCCTGCGCTATGGCAAGGAGAGCGAGCACGGCATTCGCCTCGACGGCTTCCGGCCGGAAGTGGTAGAGAACGCGCCCGCCGACGCCGAGCTGCTCGTCCACGACACGGGCCAGGACAGTATCGCCCTGCCGATGATCCTCAGCGGCATGGACCATCCCGATTTCCCGGTACCGCTAGGGGTATTTCGCCAGGTCGAACGTGACACCTACGACGAGCTCGTCGCCGCCCAGGTAGAGGAGGCGCAGGACCGCGCGGAGCCGGATCTGGCCGCGCTCGTCGCCGGCTCCGAGACCTGGGAAGTCCAATAGCGGCCGCGGGTGCCCTGGCGCAACGGAGACAGGATGACCAGTGACCGCGCCAGCGAGCTAATGCCCTGCCCTGCCTGCGGCGAGGGGAACCTCGCGGGCGTTGATCGCTGCGAGAATTGCCTCCAGCCGCTACGCAGCATCGATGTCCCCGAGACCCAGCAGGCGATCAGCGAGAGCGCGTTCAGCGAGCCGCTCGCCTCGCTGCGCCTTTCCCGCCCGCCAGCGCTTCCGCGAACGGCGAGCGTACGCGAGGCAGTCTCGCTCCTGAGTAGCGATCCAGGGGGCGCCGTGCTCGTGCTCGATGGCGGTCAGCTCTCGGGCATCCTCACGGAGCGCGATGTCCTCAAGAAGGTGGCGGGCCGCGCCGGTGCGCTGGATGCTCCCTTGGCCGAGTACATGACCACCGATCCCGTCGTCGTGCACGATAGCGAGACCGTGGCCGTGGCCCTTCACAAGATGGCGGCGGGCGGCTTCCGGCACGTACCCCTGGCCACGGCCGGTGGCGAGTACCGCGTCGTCACGGCCTCTGATGCGCTGCGCTGGATCGTCGAGCGCTTCATCGATTAGCGCGGCGCAGGCGCGCCCGCGTGCCGCGCTCTTGCGGCCGGCGGACTAATCGATAGGCGCCTAGGTGTTTCTCCTTCGGTGCCTCGCCCTGGCGGCCGTCTGCCCGCTGGCCTATGGTTTGAGCGAGCTATAGCCGGAAGCTATGGCCACCCCGGGAGCCATGCGTGGAACTCTCCCAGATCGAGGCCTTCGTCGCCGCCTCCGATCGTGGCAGCTTCAGCCGCGCGGCGGAGCTCCTAGGCGTCGCCCAGCCGTCCCTCAGCAACCGCATCCAGTCGCTCGAACGCGAGCTTCGCCAGCCCATGTTCGAGCGGATGGGCCGCGGCGTGAAGCTGACCGACGCCGGTCGCGCCTTCCTCCCCTATGCGCAGCGGGTCATGCGAACGCTGGGCGAGGGCGTTCACGTCCTCGAGAGCACGCGGGACGGGAGCGGTGGGCGCCTGACGATTGGGACGGCCCCCGCGGTGGGCACCTATGTGCTGCCGAAGCTGCTCATCGCTTTCAGTGAGGAGCACGATGGGGTCGATGTCGCGGTCCGGACCGGCCACTCGGACGAAGTCCTGCAGATGGTGCTGGAGGACGAGGCTCAGGTCGGGTTGGGCCGGCCGATCAGCCACCCGGACGTCAGTACCTACGAGCTCTACCGTGACGTCCTCGTCCTCGTCGTCGGCGCGAGCCACCCGTACGGGGAGCGCGAGACGATGAACCTCCACGATCTCGCCCAAGACTCCCTCATCCTCTTCGACCGCGATTCCGGCTACTTTGCGCTGATCATGCAGATCTTCCGCGAACTGGGCGGCATGCCCCGCCAGCAAATGCAGCTCGACAGCATCGAGGCGTCGAAAAAGATGGTCGAGGCGAATCTCGGCATCGCCCTGCTCCCTGCCCTCTCTGTCGAGCGGGAGATTGCGCTGGGCACTCTCCGCAAAGTCACGCTCGAGACCAAGGCGCCGATCGAGCGGGAGATCGGTGTGATGTACCGGCGCACGAAGCCCCAGTCCGGCCCCATGGCGGCGTTTCTGCGCCTCCTGGGGGTGCGTTACGGCCTGGAGCTGCCCGCGGCCGGCTAGGTGCCGGTACAACTTGAGTCTCAGGGTAGTAACTGACCTGCGCCTTCGGAGCTGCCCGTGCGCGGCTCGCGTCCCCTAAGTGAGCACTCGGACGAGTCGGCACCCGCGCTACCCGGAACCTAAGTTGCAGGGGCGGCACTAGTTAGTCTGCGCCGCCGCGTCCTCAGCCCCCGAGAAATCCGGAAGACCGCTGATAGCGCCAGGCCCTGCCTCCCTCCACGCTGCAAGCGTGGCGATCGATCCGCTTGCGCGCGGCCTTCCCTCAACGGCGCACGTCTCCCTCCGAGAAGGCGGCCGCCTGGCTCGGGGGAGCCGCGCGTTCCCGGCCATCGATGTCCAGACCGGCCCGCCGCCGTTTCGCACCACGGCGGAGCGGTTCCGGCTTGCCGCCGCTGCCCCCAAGATCGAGGCAGGCGAAGGCGCCCTGCAGGTGCAACCCCACACCCCCGTTGCCACGGCCGGCACGCTGGGCGGGGCGGATGCCTGGGACGGGATGCTGCAGCGGCTCGGAAACAAGCACAACGTCCCCTGGCTCTTCTTCAAGGCCGTCATGCTCTCCGAGAGCGGCGGCCGCCCGGATGCGGTGGGTGACGACGGTCACTCCGTGGGCCTCTTCCAGCTCCACGATCGTGGGTACGGCTACGGCATGGGCGATTCGCGTTTCGATCCGGAGACGAACGCTGTCCGGGGCGTTAAGGGCCTCGCGGCCTCGTGGCACAAGGTCACCGGTGCAGGGTTCGCGGGCGAGGAGCGCCTTCGCGCGGCCTACGACGACACCTTCAACCCCGGCGGAGGCTGGGCCTATCAGGGTGACGCGGTCGTCCGCCACTACGACGCGCTCACCGCCTAGGCGCCCCTGAGCGGTCGCTCGCTGAAAACACCGGCCCGGTCATTTGCCGGGACGAACATCAGGAACGGCAGCTCGCCACGTTTGGCACACCGTCTCTCCGCCACAGCGGTGCTATCATCCTCGGTCCAGGCAGCGGGGCGCGTGCCGCGAGACAGCCTCGGAGAGCCGCAGTGGTCACGACGGGATATCACGAACGCAGCATCGCGCTAGGCGAGTTCAAGCTCGCCTATCAGGACTGGGGTGAGCCCGGCGCACCGACCATCCTCGCCCTCCACGGCTTCGGCGTGTCCGGCCACATGTTCGACGAGTTCGGCCAGCGCGTGGAAGACCGCTACCGCTTGATCTCCCTCGACCAGCGTGGCCACGGAGACAGCGATTGGTCGCCCGACGGGGACTACACCCGCGACGCCTTCGTTGCAGATATCGAAGAGACACGTCAGGCGCTGGGGCTCGACCACTTCATCCTGATGGGCCACAGCATGGGCGGCCTCAATGCGGTCGACTACTGCTCACGCCACCCCGAGCGCGTCGATGCCCTGATCCTCGTGGATGTTGGTCCGGAGGCGACCAAAGAGGGCGTAGAGAACATCATGCGCTTCACCCAGGGCCCTGATGAGCTCGAGTTCGACGAGTTCGTCCACCGTGCGATGCAATTCAACAAGCGCCGCACGGAGGCGAACATCCGGGAGCGCATGCGCCATCGCCTGCGGCCGCTCGAAAGCGGCAAGTGGACCTGGAAGTTCGACAAGCGCTTCCGTGAGGGGAACGGCGCGGTCAAGTCCGGCAGCGCGCTCAGCGGCGACGAACTCTGGCAGCAGTACCGTTCTTTGGCGGTGCCCACGCTCCTCATCCGCGGCCTCGAAAGCGACATCCTCAGCCAGGAGGTGGCGCAGCGGCTCGCTACGGAGATGCACCGCGCCCGGCTCGTCGTGGTGCCCGAGGCGGGGCACAGCGTCCCCGGCGACAACCCGGATGACTTCGCTGAGGCGGTGACCGAGTTCCTCGCAGACGTCCATGAGAATCGTTTCATGCCCCACCCCGCGGAAGCCCAGCCGCCCCTCGACGAGCTCGTTGAAACCCACCGTGAGTGGCGCCCGACGGGCGCTCTCGCTCTCGCTCTCGCGCTTGTCGGCGCGGCCGCGGTGGCGGTGGTCGGCGCCGTGGTGCTGACGCGCTCCAGTCGCGGTCGACGGAAGCGACGAGGATCAGCGCGCGCGGGCGCCGTGAGTGCCCGCGCGGCACGGGCCGGTCGGGAGTTGCCTGCGGCCGGTCGCGCGCGGCTGCGACAGAATCCCCGCGGGCGCGCTCTCGTACAAGGCGTCGAAGCCGGAGCGCGGCGCGCTGGTCGCTCCCGCGCCGTGGGCGAGGCGCGCCTGCGGGCCAAGCCACTTGCCGCGAGGGCGGGCAGCGCCGCCGGCGCCGCCAGACACGCAGCCAATTCGCCGACTGCGCGGATTGTGCGCTTCCTGGTCCTGCGCGGCCTCAGGCTTGGCCTCGCGCAATGCCTTGCGAATGTGGAGGGGCTGACGCGCCGGCGCCGAAAGCGGGGGCGCCGCCGGCTCCGATGGCGCAGCTAGGCGTCAACGGCGCGCAGCTCGGGTACGACGAGGGGGGGCAAGGAGCCCCTCCCTTCGTATTCGTACACGGCTGGGCGGGCGACCGCTCGTTCTGGCAGCCCCAGTTCGATGGCCTCTCGGCTGACTTCCATTGCGTCTCGCTCGACCTCCGCGGTTGTGGCGAATCCGCTGCCGATCCGCCCTACGACCTCACGCAGGCCGCGGAGGATGTCGCGGCGGTGATCGAGGATCGGGAGATGGGCGCGGCGATTGTCGTTGGCCACGACCTCGGCGGGCTCGTCGCCCTGCTCGCGAACAGCCGCCACGAAGAGCGTGTCCTCGGTGTCGTCGTCGCGGACCCACCCCTCGACTCCGCGGCCCGCGGCGCCATGGGCGGCCTCGCGACCCAGATTCGGGACGGGGGTTCGATGGAGCCCGCGAGCGTCTTCTTCGACCGCTTCTTCGATGAATCCACGGACTCTGCGGTCCGTGAGCACGTCGAAGCGCGCATGCTTGGCTGCGACCCGGCCGTGGCCGCCGGGCAGCTGACCGATAATGGCTACTTCTCCCAGGAGCTTGGGGTGCTCCTCCAGGAGGCCGACAAGAAGCCCTTCATGGCCCTCTGGGGTGAACGTCCCCAGGGCGATCCCGAACGGCTTCGCCAGATCACCATGTACATGCGGCAGGAGCCCGTGACCGGTGCGGGCCACTTCTTCCAGCTCGAGAAGCCGGCGATGACGAACGCGCTCCTGCGCGCTTTCGTCGACGATGTCCGTCGCGATCCCCGCATCGGGACCGCGAGCGCCGACTGACCTCGCCTTCACCGCGCGCCCTGGCGGCTGTCGCACCGAGCGCTATCCTCGACTGGATGCGCAGGCCGTGGCTCGTTGCCGTCGTCGTTGCGTCCCTGCTGCTCGCGCTCGGCGCTGCTTGTAGCGACGGTGACGACGGCTTCGGTCAGGTGTTCGGGGGCCGCACGCCCTCGTCCCCGGGCGTTCGCGTCGTGCCCGCCGCTGGGGGCACGTCGCCCGCCGCGACCGTGAATGGTGGCCACGCGCCCACCCCGGCGGCCACCGTCCAAGGAACGGCGACCCCTGTGGCGACCGCTGCAGCCACCCCAGGCTCCGACGGAACGAGCGTTGTCACCTGCGGCGACATCCTCGCCCCGCTCGACAAGCAGCACCGGCTGGAGCCCGACTGCGTCCCAGCCGCCCTTCAAGCGCTCCCTGCCGACTTTTCCTCCGGTGAGCAGTTCCTCATTCCTGGCGCGGCTGCGGCTCTGTTCGAGATGTTCGCGGCGGCCGCGGTAGAGGGCCACAACCTCGTGGTCGTGAGCAGCTTCCGCAGCTACCAGACGCAGCAGAACACGTTTCAGTCTCACGTCGACATGTTCGGTCTGGCCCATGCCGAGCGCGTAAGCGCCCGGCCCGGCCACAGCGAACACCAGCTTGGCGCAACCGTGGACATCGCCAGCGCGAGCGTCGGCTTCGAGCTCCTGGAGGCTTTCGGCGACACCGCAGAAGGCCAATGGCTTGCCGATCACGGATTCGAGTTCGGCTTCGTCATCAGCTATCCGGCAGGTCTCGAGGCCGTTACCGGCTACGGCTACGAGCCCTGGCACCTGCGCTGGGTGGGCATGGAGACTGCCGCTGCGGTGCGATCGAGTGGCCTCACGCTGGGCGAGTTTCTGCTGAATTGATATCAGCCCCGTCCGGTGCAAGACTCGCGTGGCCACAGGAGGTGTCTCGTGTCCACGGACGAGCTGCTCATTGACCAAAGCGAGGGCGTCCTCACGCTTACCCTCAACCGGCCTGAGCGCCTGAACGCGATCAGCGGTCCGATGCTGAAGGCGCTCGCCGGGGAGCTGGACCGCGCGAACGTCGAGCCGGAGATTCGGGTGGTGGTGCTCACGGGCGCCGGCCGCGGCTTCTGCTCGGGGCTCGATCTCAAGGCCCGAGCCGAGGACGACGGTGCGGGGGAGGCTCCGGGGCTACGCCTTTTCGATCTACATAACTCGCCGCCACTGGTCCTTCATCGCATGGACAAGCCCGTCGTCTGCGCGCTCAACGGGGCCGCCGCGGGCTACGGCATGGACCTGGCCCTCGGCTGTGACATCCGCATTGCCAGCGATCAGGCCAAGCTCGGGGCCGTCTTTGTACGACGCGGCGTGCTGCCGGAGTCCGGTGGCACCTGGTACCTGCCGCGCCTCGTCGGTTGGGCGAAGGCCGCCGAGATCGCGTTCATGGGGGACGTGCTCGATGCGCAGCGTTCCCTCGAACTCGGCCTGGTCAACCGCGTCGTTCCGCACGAGGATCTGATGGCGGAGACCGCCGCCGTGGTCACGCGGATCGCGAGCAACGCGCCGTACTCCGTGCAGGCGACCAAGCGCATGATGCGGCTCGGGATGGACGAGACGTTCGAATCCGCGGTCGACCACACCTACCTCCAGCTCGGGCCGATGTTTCGCAGCGAGGACTTCCGCGAGGGCATGTCCGCTTTCCTCGAACGCCGAGACCCGACCTTCACGGGTCGGTGAGCGAAGGGCGGCCGCCCGCTCAGGCTATCGTTCGCCGCGGCAGGCGGTCAGATTTCGCCGCCAGCGAGACAGGGGTCAGTTTCGACATCGAGCCCTGGGACGCAGAACGGCGTGAAACCTGGTTCGAGGCGTTCGCGTCCCGGGGCCGCTATCAGCTGGTAGTCGCGGAAGAGGCCGCAGAAGTCGTGGGCTTCGCGTGCACCAGCCAGTGGAAGGCGAAGGCCGCCTACGATACGACCGCCGAAGCGACGATCTATCTGCGCCCCGGTGTCCTAGGCCGTGGGATCGGCCGGGCCCTCTACGGTGCGCTGTTCGCGGGGCTCGCGGGCGCCGATCTGCGCGCGATCGTCGCCGTAGTCGCCCTCCCCAACGAGGCGTCGCTGGCCCTGCATCGGTCGTTCGACTTCGTTTCCGTGGGCGTCTTCCCCGAGGTCGGTCACAAGTTCGGCCGCTACCACGACGTCGAGTGGTTCCGCCGCCCCTGGTCTGGGCCGGCGTTATAGGGACGCCCTTCCGGGTGGCGGATCGCCACCTGCTAAACTGCCTCCGCGAGCAGCGGCTCCGGAGCGCAAATGTACCGCCGCCTCATCCAAGGCATAGTCGAGCGGGGCCGGACGGCCGCTCTCCTGGAGGCGACGCGGATCGCGGTCGATCATCAGGGCGATCGCGGAATCCGTGCGCGTACCGCCCTCTGGGCAGCGATGACCGGCCAGACCAACGCGATCTCGATCGCAACGGACTTCAACACGCTCGAGGGACTCGAGACCCTAAGCGAGCTGTCTGCGCAGGACGCGCAGTTCGCAGCGGTCTGGGCGAATGTCGAGAGCCATCTCGTGCCCGCGCAGACCACCGCCTCCATTCACCGCCTTGCCTATCACTCCGACGGCTTGATCTCGGCCGAGGAAGCGACGGCCCCGCGCCATTTCCTGCGCCTCATGACGGGCGAGGTTCTTCCCGGCCGGGGTCGTGAGTTCGTGCTCTCGATCTCGGAAGCCCTTCGTTACCAAACGGAGCGGGGCGTCGACGCGACCACGAGCGTGTGGTCCGCGCTTTCGGGAGGGACCAACGCGATCGCGATCGTGGGCGAGTTCGACTCGATGGCAGAACTACAGCGCTTCGACGAGCTCGCGCTCCAGGATGCCGAGTTCTCGGGGCTTCGGCGCGCCACGCGCGAGACCATGGCGTTCCTCACCACCCACGTCGATCTGATGCGCAACCTGCTCTAGGGCAAGACGTAAAGATGGGGCGGCGGAGCCGCCCCATCGGACTATCTCCTCAGCGCGAGGGGATCAGCAGCCGCAGCTGCGAGCCTGACCGCTGCCGTCCTCGGTCTGGAAGCTCGAGCCGCAGGCGCAGCTCTTCGTCGCGTTCGGGTTATAGATGCTGAAGCCGCTCTTCATCACCTCGTCGACGTAGTCGATCTCGGCGCCGTCGAGGTGCTGCGCGCTCTCGGGATCGACGACGATGCGCACGCCACTGCGCTCGAGGACGATGTCGTCTTCTTCGGTAGTGCGCGCGAGCGCCATCCCGTACTGGTAGCCAGAGCAGCCGCCGCCGGCCACGAAGACACGGAGGGCACCGCCGGGGAGGTCACGCGCCTCAAGGAGCGCCTTCGCCTTCTCCGCCGCTGCGTCGGTGATCGTGACTAGCGTAGTCTCGGTCTTGGTCTCGGTGGTCATGTACTCGCTCCTTGGCGCTTGTCGTTTTGGGGATCATCGGCACGAACGCGCCGACTGCCTCTACAGTATATCAGGGGTTCCGCCGGACGACGACGAATTGGCACCCCCAAGAAAAGCGAGAGACGGAGCGAGCACATGGATCGCGTCTACCTCGACCACGCCGCCACCACCCCGCCGGACCCGCGCGTGCTCGAAGCGATGTGGCCCATCTTCTCGCGGGACTGGGGCAACGCCTCGTCTATCTATCTGGAAGGGCAGGTCGCCCACCGCCGGCTGGATGAATCGCGCGCGCGCTGCGCCAAGCTCCTGGGCACTGAGGCCAGCGAGATCGTGTTCACCAGTGGAGGCACGGAGTCGGATAACGCCGCCATCCGCGGGGCCGCTTTCGCGCAGCGCTCGCGCGGTCGGGGCGAGCACATCGTCACCAGTCAGGTCGAGCACCACGCCGTCCTGCACGCCGTGGAGCAGCTCGAACGCGAAGGCTTCCGCGCGACGTACCTGCCGGTTGACGCTGAGGGCCGCGTCGATCTGGCGGAGCTCGAGGAAGCGATCGGCCCGGAGACGATTCTGCTCACACTCATGACCGCGAACAACGAAGTCGGCACGATCCAGCCTGTCGCCGAGGCCTCGGCCCTCGCCAAAGCCCGAAACGCGAGCGTCGTCGTCCACACCGACGCAGTCCAGGCGGCCGGGTCCCTCGATGTCGCTCCGGATACCCTCGGGGTTGACCTCCTCAGCCTCGCGGCCCACAAGATTTACGGGCCCAAGGGGGTGGGCCTGCTCTACGTTCGCCGGGGCACCCCTTGGCAGCCGCTGATTCTCGGCGGTACCCAGGAGCGCGAGCGGCGGGCCGGTACCGAGAACGTCGCGGGCGCCGTCGGGCTGGCGACCGCCATGGAGTTGGCCTGGGCCGAGCGTGAGCAGCGCACCGCTCACTACCGCCGGCTTCGCGATCGGCTCCTGTACGAGCTGCCGGAGCGCGTGCCGGACACCGTGATCACCGGTCCCACGGACCCCACTGAGCGGCTGCCGAACAATTTCAGCTGCTGCTTCCGCAACGTCGAGGGCGAGAGCGTGCTGCTGTCCCTCGACATGGCCGAGGTCGCCGCCAGCTCGGGGAGCGCCTGCACGACCGGCTCGCTCGAACCCTCGCACGTATTGACGGCCATGGGCATCGACGCCGACCTTGCTCACGCCTCGCTCCGTCTCAGCGTGGGCAAGGGCAACAGCGACGAGCAGCTCGACTACGTCCTCGACCAGCTGCCCGCGATCGTCGAGCGCCTGCGCGCCCTCGCGCCGGGCTAATCGCGCAACCAGCACATCTACGTTCTCGGCTGCTACCTGCATCGCGGCGGCACGGTCTATTGGGGGGAGCGGCGACCTGGTGACGGCAGGCGGAGGGGGACGTAGGCCGGCGGATGAGTTTTCACGAGGTCGCGCAACCGCTTCGCCATTCGTAGCCGTTCGGTGGGTCCGTGCTCGTTGGTCACCTTCGCATGGGCTCGGTTATCCGGCAGGTCCGGATCGTTCAGAATCGGATCGGCCTGCACCTTGTACCCGATCTGGCGAGCATCCGCGGCAGAGAACTCAATGACGTAGGCCTCGGAGTGTTCTTCCCGGAACTGGGGGAGAGGCTTTAGCGAGGCGCGATCAACACTGAACTCCGGCTCCTTGAACATCCCGGACATCGGCTTCCCATCGTCGGTCATACCCACTTCCGGGATATAGCGCAGGAGGGTTTCGGTATCGCCTAGTTGACCGTCTGGGTCGCTAGGCTCCGGCCCGGCCAGCGTTGCGCTTAGCCCGTGACGCTTTCGGAAACTTGCCACTCGGAAACGATTGCCGTAGCGACCGCGGCAGCCTTGAGGGGGGCGAGACAGAGACTCGCATAGGTTGCTTCGGCGTCGAAGGCGTGGACTTCAATGCGGTCGGCTCGGGCAATACAGTGCACGGCCCGAAGCTTCTTCAGATCCCATTCGAATGTGATCCCGTTGTCGGTCGCAGGAGCGACAGCCGGCACCTGGAGCGTGGAAGGGACCAACGACAAGAATCGCAGTGCCGTAGCTATCGCCCCCTCGTCAGGAGCAGGGGCACCATTTCCGTCCCAGTCGGGCTCCAGACGTCCCATCTTCACGATGGCCTCCGCCAGCCTGACGCGTGGGTCCTCGACCAAGGCACCCAGGTTGTTGGCGAGCTGGGGCAAATCCGTCGTCCCTACTGAGATCGCTGCCCCGAGCCCGCTGGTGCCACCGTCATGGGTAAGGTTCTCAAAATACCGAGCAACCTCGATTGGGTCGTCATCGGGCAATGGCAACTCTGTGAAGGCCAAGGAGGAGGGGTCGATGGTCGTCATTTCGCTACCTCGTCCCCGTCACCCTCGTGCTCGTCATAAATCTCGACACTTTGAGGATGAATCTTGAGTCCCGTGAGCGCAATCCAAGAGGAGCCCTCTGCGGGCGCCTTCAGGAAAGGCTCCTTTCGTCCGCCGACGACGGGCGGAAGAATAGGGCGCTTCGTACCGTCTTCGCAACCCAGGGCACGACATAGCCAAGGAGGAAGCGTCCAGACTGTAGGCGGCGATCGCCGCTCCCTCCCCCTCCTCGCTGCACTGAAGCGTCATCGTCAGCGTGAAGTGTCCGAGCAGCCGGGCGACGTGCCCGAGGTCAAGGCCGCTGCGGCGCATCCTCGCGGCGAAGGCACGCTGGAAATCGTGTGACGCAGCCTCGACCCCAGCCCGGTGCGCCAACCCCTGCAGCAGCATCCGGATGGCGTTCGACGTGAGCGGCCGTGCGCCCCGCACGAGGAAGAGGGCGCCAGGCTCGAAGCCCCGGCTCCGACAGCACGTGCTCAAGCGCGTCTTGTGGTCGAACGTGTGAAATCGTGCGGTCAAACAAGCGAGTACCTCGTGATCTCCAGCACCCGAGAGCTCAGTAAACGCTCGGAAAACCCTTTCTCCCATTGGTGTCTGGTAGCAGGGGAGAGACTCGAACTCTCGACCTCACGATTATGAGTCGTGCGCTCTAACCGGCTGAGCTACCCTGCCACGGCCCGTTCAGCCTAGCGATGGCCCTGGGTGTGAACAACGAGAACCGCTTAGACGACGCGAACGAGCGAACCGCGCTCCGGGTCCTTCGTTACCTCGATGCGGCGCTCGAAGCGCTCGCGCAGCTCATCGATGTGGGTGACCAGGAGGATCAGACGGAACTCGTCGCTGATGCTCGTGATCGCCTCCACCAGCCGGTCGACGCCCTCACTGTCCTGGGTGCCGAACCCCTCGTCGATGATGAGCGTGGGGAGCGCTGCGCCGGAGCGCGCGGCGAGCAAACGCGAGAGGGCGATGCGCAGGGCGAAGTCGACGCGGAACGCTTCGCCGCCGCTGTACATCTCGTAGTCGCGGGTGCCGAGTTCGTCGCTGATGCGAATGTCGAGGGTCTCGACCTTCGATTTGCCCGAGCGGGTTTCGCGCTGAGTGGCGAGCGTCAGCTGGATGCGGCCATCGGTCATCTTCTCCAGCATCGCGTTGGCGATCCGTTCGACCTCCGGGAGCGACTGTTCGATGAGCATGGCCTGGACGCCGTTCTTGCCGAAGGCCTGGGCGAGATCGGCGTGGAGCTGGGCCGAATCGCGGTCGCTGGCGAGCTTGTCCTTGGCGCCTTCGATGCGGGCGGCGAGTTGATCGAGGTGGCGGCGACGCTCCTCGAGACGTCCGCGCTGGAGGTCGAGTTCCTTCGCCCGCTCGCGGCAGCGCGCGAGTTCCTCCTCGACCGCTCCGAAGCGGCCGGAGACATCCTCGGAGGCTTCGAGCGCCGAACGGGCTTCGACCAGTGCGGCCGCGGCAGCGCCGTGGCTCTCCTCGCGCAGGCGCAGTTCCGCACCTTCCTGGGCGATGCGCTCGTCGAGTCCGTGCGCCTGCTCCTGGGCCCGCGCGAGCTCGCGATAGGCGGACTCCGCCCCCTCCAGCTCGGCGAGGCGCTCGCGCAGACGGGCGTGCTCGCTCGCGTCATAGCCGAGGCCCGCGAGCCCATCGCGCGCGGCGACGAGGCAGGTCCGCGCCTCCGGCGCGAATGCTTCTGAGGCGATGATGACGCGGGCATCCGTAAGCGTTTGGTCCAGATCCGGAAGCTCCCGCTCCGCCGCGAGCGCTCCCGTGAGGCGAGTTTCCAACTCGCGCTCAGCAAGGCGCTGACTCTCGTCGAGCGTCGTGCGTTCCGTGAGGAGGGCTGTGGCGCTGGCCTGGTGGGCCGCAGCAGCCGCCTCGGCGGCAACCGCGGCCTCCTGCGCGGCGCGGTAGCGCTCGCCGAGTTCCCGCCGTTGGCAGCGGTACTCTTCGAGCGTGGTCGCAAGCTCGGCCGGGGGCAGCGGCTTGCCGCAGACCGGGCAGAGCGCGGCCCCCTCGAGCTGCGCTTCGCGCTTCTTGAGGGCCTGCGCTTGGTCGCGGTGGGCACTCGCTTCGGCGGTGCTCGTGGCGTGCTGTTGCTGCGCCTCGGCATCCGCCCCGCGCGCAGCTTGGAGCTGGTCGTCGAACGATGCCAAGCGCGTGCGATCGCGGTCGAGCGTTTCGCGCTCCACGCGAAGCGCCGGGAGGCCCGCGACGAGCGTTGCAGCACCCGCGCGCCGCTCTTCGAGATGGCCGATCTGGGTCTCGAGTCGGACGCGCTCTTCAGCCACCCCCCGCTCCGCCTCAGCGATGCTGCCTTCGAGTTCGCGCGCGTCGGCCGAGAGCATGGCGAGGCTGCGCTCCTCCTCGCGCGCAACGCAGAGCTTTTCGTAGTCCCCCTCGATCGTCTGCGCGCGGGAGACGGTCTCTTGCACCGTAGCGAGCGCGGCTTCGAGCTTGGCGAGCGTGGCCCCGCGGGTCGCGATCTCCAGCTTGAGCTCGGTGAGGCGCTCTTCGTGGTCGGCGACCGCTTGCTCTCGCCGAGCATGCTCGGCGGCGGCGAGGCGGAGGCCGTCCGCTTCCTGCTCCTGCTCGGCGATGCGGTAGCCAACCTGGGCTCGCTCAGCGTTCAGGGCTTGCAGTTCCTGCTCCACCGCGGCGGCGCCCTCGAGCTCGCCGAGCGCCTCCTCGATCTGCCGCTCCTCGGCGACGCTGTTCGCCTCCGCTACGCGCCGGCGCTCGTGGGCGTGCTCGGCGAGCTCCTCAT
>CAUYXJ010000058.1:0-18428 GCA_963577065.1 Dehalococcoidia bacterium
CCGCGCCCACTTCGAGAGCGTCACGAAGTTCAGCGCCGACGTGCTGCGTACCGAGCGCCTCGCCGACCTCATCCCGCAGGCCTTTCGCGAGGCCACCTCGGGCGATCCCCGCCCCGTCCATCTCGCCATTGCTGGCGAAGCAGAGGCGGGCGAGGCCGACCTCCCGGAACCGACGGGTGACTCCCGTTACGCGACCTACCCGGCGGTTCGCGCGGAGGCCCCCGAGTCGGAGATTACAGAGGCGCTCGCGCTTCTCCTCGATGCCGAGCGGCCCGTGATCATCGCCGGGGGTGGCGTGATGACGTCGGGCGCCTGGCCCGAACTCATCGAGCTCGCCGAACGGCTCTCGATCCCGGTTGCGACCTCGCTCTCGGGGAAGGGCGCCATCGCCGAGAACCACCCGTTGGCGGTGGGCGTGCTCGGTACTTACGCGCGCCGCTCCGCGAACGAGATCGTCGTCGAGGCGGATCTCGCGTTGATCGTGGGCACGCGCACCGGTAGCCAGAGCACCAACAACTGGACGCTCCCTGGCCCCGGCGCGGACATCATCCACGTGAACATCGATCCCTCGGAGCTGGGGCGGAATTTCCCCGCCAACACGAAGGTCGCGATTGCTGCGGACGCCAAGGTGGCGCTGGCGCAGATCGCCAGCGCCACCGGCGAGACCGGGCGCGAGCCCGGGGAGTGGGTGGCTGAGGTGCAGCGCATCGTCCGGCGTTGGTGGGAGGGCAAGGAAGCGCTCCTCAGTTCGAGCGCCTCCCCCATTCGTCCCGAACGGATTTGTCGCGAGCTCACCGAGGGTCTCCCACCGGATGCGGTCATCGTCTCCGACACCGGCTACGCCGCCGCCTGGGCGGGGGCGTTCTTCGAATTGCGCCAACCGGGGAAGCGCTTCTTCCGCTGCGAAGGCTCACTCGGCTGGGCGCTGCCCGCCTCGATCGGGGTGAAAGTAGCGCTGGGCGACACGCCGGTCGTCTGTTTCAGTGGCGACGGCGGCTTCTGGTACCACCTCTCCGAGCTCGAGACGGCGCTCCGCTACGGCCTCAACGTCGTCTACGTCGTCCTCAACAACCACGCCCTCGCCTTCGATACGCACATCCTCGATTTCCGTTTCGACAGCAAGGCCTACGAGCTCTCGGAGTTCGGCGACATCGACTTCGCCAGCGTCGCGCGGGCGATCGGCTGTCACGGCGTGCGCGTTACCGAGCCGGACAAGCTGCGGGCCGCGATCAACGAAGGCCTGGCAAGCCCGATCCCGACCGTGATCGATGTCGTCATCGATCACGATGCGGTCGCCCCCGTGACCGCCTACGACCGCGTGGGCCGCCGTGAGCGGATGGTCGTCGACGACCTGGACGAGATCGTGGGGACGGGTGTGGGCGACTCGGCGCGCGCGTGACCCCGAACCCGTCCCTCTCCGGTCGCGACCCGCTGGCCGCACGGGTGCTGCCCGGGCGCTACTACTACGGCTGGTACGTCACGGCCGGCGTCGCGCTCGTGATGATGTGCGGGGTCGGCATCGGCTACTACGGCCTCGCCGTCTTCCTGCGGCCGCTGCAGGAGGCGCACGGCTGGTCCAACGCGGAGGTGAGCGGCGCCACCGCCCTCTACTTCGTCGTCTCCGGGATCGCGGCTGCAGTCGTGGGGCCGTATATCGACCGGCGCGGGCCCATGCCCTTCCTCGTTGCGGGCCTTGTGCTGACCGCGCTCATGACGACCCTGGTGGGCTTCGTCGAGCAGCTGTGGCAGCTCTACGTCGTCTACGCGCTTCTCGCGACAGCCTTCGGGATGGCCGGCGGCGTTTCCACGAACGCGATCATGACGCGCTGGTTCATCCGCCGGCGTGCCCGCGCCATGAGCGTGTCCGCCACGGGCGTGTCCTCGGCGGGCGTCATCCTCCCGCCCTTGGGTGCCTGGCTGATCGGCGCGGGCGGCCTCGAGTTGGCGACGCCAATTCTCGGCGCAGTCATCCTCGTCGTCGGCTTGCCGGTCACCCTGTTCGTACTCGTCTGGGATCCGCGCCAGATGCGGCTCCCGCCCGACGGCCCGATCCCAGCTGCGGCGGACCGGCAACCCGACGACGCATTCAGCGATGCGGTCCAGCTCCGGGAGTGGACCGTGGCCCAGGCGCTGCGGACGGTTTCGTTTTGGGCGCTCACCCTCGCCTTCGTCCTCGTCCTGCTGGCCCAGACGGGCTTCCTCATCCATCAGATCGCGTTCCTGGAAGAGCGCATCGGCTCGCGTACGGCCGCTTCGCTTGCGCTCAGCACGGCCGCCATCGGCAGCATCGTCGCCCGGTTAGTGGTCGGGGTGTTCGCGGACGCCGTGAGCAAGCGGCACCTGACGGCCGCGCTCTTCGTGATCCAGGCGATCGGGGTGCTGCTCCTCGTCTATATCGACAACTCGATCACGACCTACGTCTTCACGCTGACGTTCGGCTTCACTCTGGGGAACATCTACATGATGCAGTCGCTGCTGGTGGGGGAGATCTTCGGGCTGGTTTCGTTCGGCGCGGTCTTCGGCCTGGTTTCGTTTGCGAGCCAGGTGAGCAGCGGTGCGGGGCCGCTGCTCGTCGGTCTGCTCGAGCAATCGAGCGGCGGTTACGAAGTGCCGCTGACGGTCACGGCCGGTATCACCTTCGTGGCGGCATTCGTGGTGCTCTTCGCGCGGCCGCTGCGCCCGCCGGAGGGCCCCGCCTACGGCGCGTCCCCCGCCGCCACGCCGTAGAGGCCGTTCGCGCGGATGTAGGCCGCCACCGCGGGCGGCAGATCCGTACCCTGCCTGCCGGCATGGCCGCTGCCGCGGATGTCGCTGGAGGAGACGTGCCGGTGCCGGTCGTCCACGGGCCGCACGACGATCGCGGCGGCGTAGCTCGGCGACAGTTCCGCCACGTAGGCCGCCACTTCCCGCTCGCTCACCGCCCCCCGGTTCGTGGCGATCACGCGGTGCTGCGCGAAGAACGGCTTCAGCTCGCGGTCCATTTCGCCCTCGTAGTAGCGCTCGTCGAAGAGACGGACGAGCGTGTCGTACCCCACGACGAAATCGAAGGCCGCCGCGGGATAGGTCCTGCGCAGGACCGCCGCCTGATCGACGATGCGGGCCTGGTTCGCCGCGAGCACGGCGAGGCTGGGCCTCGTCCCGCGCGCGGCGAGGAGCATGCCAATGCGGTGGCCGAGCGACGCGCCCTCGATCTCCTTCGCGACGTTTCGGGTCGTGAGCAGGGCCGCTTCCTCTTCGACGCCGGGAACGCCGCGAGCGAGTTCGAGCAGGTGCAAATGGGCCAGGGTCGGTGGATTGAAGGCCGAAGGCAGCACCGCCACCCTGCCCTGGAGCAGCTCGCTCGAGTCGAAACGGGCGACGGACGGTGCCGTCGCCTTGCTGAGGCGCTCCAGCGCCTCCTCGATCGCCTCGTTGCTCACGACACGATCTTAGGCCCGCTTCGGGCCGATCGTGCGGCGTGGGGCGACCGCTTGCCCCGCTCTGGGAGCGGCCGTAGCGTGGCCGTTCGTGCGCATCCTCCCCCGTCCCCGGCTTGCCCAGGGATGAGCCGGCGCCGCCCGAGCGCCGTCTCGCGGACGCGCCTGGCGCGATCGGCGGCGCCGCTCGCGCTGGCCGGCCGCGCGGCTCTGCGCTGGGTGGCCACCAACGTCCGCCCCGGCGATCGCCGCGCGAAGCAGGACGCCTTCGCGCTCGAGACGGCTGAGGACGTCGCGCGCACGCTCGGCGACATGAAGGGCGCGGCCATGAAGCTGGGCCAGATTCTCTCCGTGATGACCGGCACGGTCTCGGAGACGATGGCGAGCCAACTCGAGAGCCTGCAGGCGAACGCGCCACCGATGGCGCCAAAGCTCGTGGCGTCGGTGTTTCGGGCGGAGTTCGACCGGCCTCCGCGAGCCCTCTTCCGCCGCTTCGCCCGCCACCCCTTCGCCGCCGCATCCATCGGCCAGGTCCACCGCGCGACCCTCCACGACGGCCGTGAGGTCGCGGTGAAGGTGCAGTACCCCGGCGTCCGGGAGGCGATCGACCACGATCTCGCGAACGCGGGCCTGCTGCTCCAGGCGGGCGGTGCTTTCGCGCCTGGCATGGACATGCCCCGTCTTGTCGAGGACCTCAAAGCTGGTATCCGGGAGGAGCTCGACTACCGCCAGGAAGCGGTCCACCAGCGGCGCTTCGCCGACCTCTATCGGGGCCACGCCTTCGTGCGCGTGCCCGAGATTGTCGACGAGCTCTCCACGAGTGCGGTCCTGGTCCAGGAGTACATCGAGGGCGAGCCCTTCGCCGCGGCGAAGGCGGCCTCGCAATCGGAGCGCGACCGCATCGCCGAGATCCTCTACCGCTTCGCCTTCGGCTCGATCTACCGCCACGGCCTGTTCAACGGTGATCCGCACGCCGGTAACTACCTTCTGCTGCGCGACGGCGCCGTGGCGTTTCTCGACTATGGCTGCGTCTCCGAGTTCAGTCCCGAGGTCGTCGGGCGGTTCGCCGCCGTGATCCGCGCATTGGTTGCGCGCGATATCTCCGCTTGGCGGGAGGCCACGGAAACGCTCGGTATCCTCCACGCAGGAGCACCCTTCGACGATGTGACGGTGTACGACCACATGCACTGGTACTGGGCGCCCATCCTGGAGGAACGGGTCACCTTCACGCCTGAACTCGCGGGCGAAATGGTGCGCCGGAACGTGCAGACGACCGGCGAGGGTGGGGCGATCAACCGCCACTGCGATATCCCGCCGGGGATGGTGTTCCTCACCCGTATCAACTTTGGCCTCGCGGGGCTGCTGGGCAGCCTCCACGCAAGCGGCGGCTGGCAGGGGATCATCGAGGAGTACGTGGCCGGACGCCCGCCGACCACCGAGCTCGGCCGGCGCTCGGCGGCAACCTCCGCCGGCCCGAGCATCTGAGCGATGGCCGCCCCCCGGAACGGGGCGCGAGCGCCCCTGGCCGTGGTGGCGGTGGGCGTCCTCGCCGTCTCTTGGGCCGCGATCTTCGTGCGCCTTGCCGACGAGGCGCCAGCGCTCACGATCGCGGCCTACCGCCTGCTCTTCGCCGCGGGTCTGCTCGTCCTCGTCGCCGCCGGCGCGAAGGCGCTCGGCCACTCCGCGCTCCCACCCCGCCAAAGCTGGCCCCTGCTCGCGCTTTCGGGCGTGCTGCTAGCGGGCCACTTCTGGAGCTGGTTCGCTTCGCTCGAGCGCACATCTGTGGGCTCGAGCGTCGTCATCGTGGGGATGCAGCCGCTCCTCGGTGCGCTCCTCGCCTTCCTCGTTCTGCGCGAGCGCCCAGCGCGGGGCGAGTACGCGGGGGTGGCGCTCGCGCTCGGTGGACTCGTCGTCATCGCCGCCGCCGATCTCGGCCGCGGGTCGGAAGCGTTCGCTGGCGACCTCCTCGCGCTGCTGGCAGCCTTCCTCGTCGCCGGCTATCAGACGGTACGGCGCAGGACCCGTCACGAGGTGGACGCACTCGCCTACTCCGCGGTCGTCTACACCGTCGCGGCGATCGCGCTGTGGTTCGCGGTTCTCGTGGTCCGCCCCTCGCTCACGGGCTTCGGCGGCGAAGCCTGGACCTTCATCATCCTCCTCGCGCTGATCCCGCAGGTCATTGGCCACACCGCCCTCAACTGGGCGCTGGGCCACCTGCGGGTCGTGACGGTCGGGCTCGCCGTCCTGGGCGAGCCCCTGATCGCGACACTCCTCGCGATCCCCGTACTGGGTGAGACCCCGCCGGTGGGGGTGCTGATCGGGGGGCCGCTCGTCGTGGCTGGCGTCGCGCTGGGTCTGCGGTCTACGGCCCGGGCCGGAGCTGGCTAGCTGCGCTAGCCTCGCTGACGGCGGCGTGCGGCCAGGCTCAGGGCGCTCGCGTCCGGCGGCGTCTCGATCGCGCGCCTGATCGCGCCTTCGTGGTTGCTGTCGTGCCCGGCCCAGAGCGTGAGATAGGCGCGTAGTGCGAACACCCGCGGCTCGCCCCAGGGCGAGTTCACCCCTGCGACGCGGACGTCGCGGCCGAGGCTCTCTGGCGGGAGCGCTTGAAGCGCCTCGACGGTCACCACCCGCGACTGGCGCATGGCTTCGCGCAGTTCCGGGACTCCCAGCTCGGTGACCGACTCCATCATCAGAATTCTCCGAGCTTCGAGCTCGCGCGCGTCGCTCGTCCCCGCGACCCACAGGCTCTCGCCCGCTTCAGCCGCTGCTGCGAGCAATTCGCTGAGGAAGCTGTCGATGGTGGCGAGGTGGCGGAAGTGGTCGAACGCCGACCAGGCATCGTCGGGCGCGCGTCGCTCCCAATACTCACCCGGGACGGAGGCGATCAGGCCCTCGAGCACGAGGCGGCGTGCCTCCGCTCGCTCGAGCAGGGTGCGCACTTCCGGGACGACGCCCACGCCCTCGACTCTGCCACACCCGAGCCGCCGGGGGCGAGCGGTGGGGTCACTAAGCACACGCACGGCTACACTCGATTCGTGCGCCTCCTCCTCTTCGATATCGACCACACGCTGATCAATAGCGGTGGTGCCGGGCGCAGTGCGATGGCTGCAGCCTTCGCTGACGAGTTCGATGTCCCCTCGCCTTTCGCCGACATCCAGATCGACGGCCGTACCGACCGCGCGATCTTCGATGACGCGCTGGGGCGGATCGAGGCGCAGGCGCCCGCGGCCACGTTCGAGCGGATGCTCGAGTCCTATCTCGCTCGCCTCCCGGAGGCGCTGCGCGCGCACGATGGCCGCGTCCTCGACGGCGTCGTCGAACTCCTCGACGCCCTCGCCCCGAGCCCGGCGGCCATCGGGCTCGCCACGGGCAACGTCGCCCGCGGTGCGGAGCTGAAGCTGCGTCACTTCGGGCTCTGGGAGCGTTTCTCGGGGGGCGGCTTCGGGGACCATTCCGCCGAAAGGGCGGAGGTCGTTGCCGCCGGAATCACCGCGGTCGCGCAGGCCGCCGGGGTCGACGATGGCTCGGGCGACCCGCTCGTCATTGGCGATACGCCGCGCGATGTGACCGCCGCCCATGCGGCCGGCGCGTGCACGCTCGCGGTCGCGTCCGGCGCCTACGACGAGGAGACGCTGCGGGCGAGCGGCGCCGATTTCGTCCTGCCCAGCCTCAAGGACACCGAGGCGGCGCTGGCGATTCTGCTGGGCGAGCTGTAGCGGCCAGGTAGGGTGTTTACACCGCGCAACGCCCGGACGGTCGCGATGCGAGCGGTATTCTTGGTAAGTCATCATGATGCTGCGCTGGTCCGTGGCCCTCGGCGTTGCGAGTCTGGTCGCCACTGCGTGTGGCGGTGGCAGCGCTGAACCTTCACTGACCCCGGGCGCGACCGAGCGCCCGCCAGCCACAGCTACCCCCATGCGGGCGGAGCGCCCGCCCGCCACAGCTACCCCCGCCCCCGCGGGTTCGGCGGCACCGACCGCCACGCCCGACGCATTCGGGGGCGTTCGGCCGGTCACCCTCACGCTCGGCGATCCGGTGCCTTTCCCGGAGGGTGTCGCGCTCTACGCAATCGACGGCGCCTGGGAAGGCCCCAGCCAAGGCCTCCGGCGCTACTACCGGGATCCGTCAGGGACCATGCGCACGGACGACCTTCTTCTTTCGGTCTTCTCTGAAACTGGCGACGCCGAAACCCGTGGCCTGGTTGGCGTCGTACCGGGGCCGAACAGCGGCGATCTCGCAGCTGGCCTCTGCCATGGTTGGTGCTACGGAGGATGGCAGCCTGTTTCCGTCGTGCGGTCGGAGGACGGCGGTATCACCTGGGAAGCGGTGGCCCGCGTCGATGAAGGCAGCTGGGGCACGGTGGTCGGAATCGTCAACGAAGGGGTGCTCGTCAGACCCGGGCTCGAGTATGGCTATGGCATCCCGTTCGTGGTTCCTGCTTCAGCTTCGACTGAGCCACTGAGGATCCCCCCGGAGCTGGAAGAAGACGCCTCCTTTTCGGTGGGCTACTTCGGCGCCGTTTCGGTGGTTCTGGGCGTCGGGAGGGATGGGCGCGCGTTCTGGAACCTCCACGGCTCGGCCGCCTCGTTCCTTGCGGTTCCTTTGCCGAGTGAATTGGAGGTGGACCGTCGCGGTGTGCAGCTCCTGCGCCATGGCGAGGTCGACGAGTTGGTCGTGCCGTGGTCCAGCGTGGGCGGGGAAGGGTTCCTGGGGTTCGTCGGAGTGCCGTTCGGGGACATCCGCGCGGTCTATCGCTGGGAAGACGACGACGGCATCTTCGGAGTCAGCATCACCCGGTGGCTCACCGAAACCGTGGCCATCGGCTGGGTGAGGGTCGAGGCCTCAGCGTTCTTACCCGATGCGCCCGAGGGGTTCGTCACTGGCGTGCCGGCTGTCGTCGACTTCGAGGCCGGCACCGTTTCGCCGATCGAGGAGTTCCTGAGGTTCCTCGCGACGAAGACCGGTGGGCCGTTCCCGATTACGGCCTCAATCGGCCCCTTCGCCCGCATCGTCGACAGCGATACCTGCCTCAACGTCCGCGCCGCGCCCGCCCTCGATCCCGAGGGCGCCATCCTCGCTTGCTATAGCGACGGCGTCCTCCTTCGCACGACGATGGTGTCCGCCGAGGGCGACGGCCGCATCTGGCTGGCGGTCACCACGCCGAATGGCGAATCCGGCTGGGCCGCCGCAGAATTCCTCGAATACTAGCGACGCGCTGCTCCCGCGCGACCTCTCGGGTCTCGCCTGTCCCGGCGGACGCCTAGCGGCCCAGCGCGGCGATGCGCTCGCGCAGGCCCGCGGCGCGGACCTGCGCTTGGTCCAGACGGTCGCGCTCGCCCTGGACGACCGCGGCCGGAGCCTTTGCGAGGAAGAGCTCGTTCTGCAGCTGCCCTTCGAGGCGTTTGATCTGGCCTTCGGCCTCGGCCAGCTCCTTCTCGAGTCGCTCTCGTTCCGCAACCGTATCGACCTCCGGCAGGGCGAGCGCGATCTCGGTCTCCCCGACCCGGGCGAAGGCGTACTCGCCTTCGGGCAGACGCGCATCGGCGCCGCTGACCTGGGGCTCCACACGTGACGTAAACGCGGTCGCAGCGGCGGTCTCCTGGAGGGCATCGGCAAAGGTCTTTGCGCGGAGATGCACGGCCAGGCGCGCGCCCGCCTCCACTTGTTTCTCGGCGCGGAGGTTGCGGATGGCGCGGTTCACTTCGATGACGTGCGTCATTGCGGCCTCGGCGGCGGCGTCCTGCCAGATGTTCGCGCTCTTGGGATACCAGGCCACGATCAGCGCTTCGGCGAAGTCGTCGTTAATGTGCTCGCGCAAGGTCCCCCAGAGCTCCTCAGTGACGAAGGGCATGATCGGGTGCAGAAGGCGCAGGCCGTGGTCGAGCACATGGGCGAGGACGGCCAGCGGCCGCTCGTCGCCCTCGTTGAGGCGCACTTTGCTCATCTCTACGTACCAGTCCGCGAGCTCGTTCCAGAGGAAGTCCTGGATGCGCCGCCCGGCCTCGCCGAGCTGGTAGGCGCGCAGGAGCGAGTCCACGTCGTGTTCGAGGCCCTCGAGCCGCGAGAGCAACCAGCGGTCCTCGATCGCGAACGACTCGCGGTCGGATTGGTGCGGGCGCCGCACCCGCCGCCCTTCGAGCTTCATGAGGACGTAGCGCGCGGTGTTCCAGAGCTTGTTGGCGAAGTTCCGAGCCGCAACCATGCGTTCTTCGCTGTACTTTGAGTCCTGGCCGAGCGTCGACCCTGTGAGCAGACCGAAGCGAAAGGCATCGGCGCCGTAGGTGCCGGCGGCGACCAGGGGGTCGACCACGTTCCCTCGGGACTTCGTCATCTTTTCGCCCGTCTTCGGGTCGCGGATCAGGCCGTGGAAGAGGACAGTGCGGAAAGGCACGTCGCCGTCCGGCGCGTGCTCGCGCATGTTGTAGAGCCCGAACATCACCATCCGCGCGCACCAGAAGAACATGATGTCGTAGCCCATCTGCATGTCGGTGGTGGGGTAGAAGTAGCTGAGCTCCTCGGTGTCGTCCGGCCAGCCCAGGTCCGCGTGCGTCGCGAGTGCGGAGGAGAACCAGGTGTCGAGGACGTCCTCTTCCTGCGTCAGCGCACTGCTGCTGCACTCTGGGCAGGCGCTGGGCTCGTCGACCTCGACGATCACCTCGCCGCATTCGCAGTACCAGACCGGGATCTGGTGCCCCCACCAGAGCTGGCGGCTGATGCACCAATCGCGGATGTTGTCGGTCCAGTTCAGGAACGTGCGGGCGAAGCGCGCCGGGACGACGGCGATGCGCTCGTCACGGATGGCCGCTCCGGCGGCGCTCGCAAGCGAGAGGCCGGGGCGGTATTCCTTGCTGACGGCCACCCACCACTGCTCGCTCGGGATCGGCTCGATCACCGACTCGCAGCGGCTGCAGTGGCCGACGCTGTGGGTGTAGTCCTCCGTCCGTTCGAGGAAGCCGCCGTCCTCGAGGTCCCGCACGATCGCGGTGCGTGCCGCGGTTGCCTCCAGGCCGGCGTAAGGCCCGGCCTCGTCGTTCATGCGGCCGTCGCGGTCGATCGCGACGATCACCTCGAGGTCGTGGCGTTGGCCGATCTCCCAGTCCAGGGGGTCGTGCCCGGGCGTCACCTTGAGCGCACCGGTGCCGAACTCGGGCTTGATCGCCTCGTCCGTGATCACTGGGAGCTCGCGCCCCATGATCGGCAGGAGCACGGTCCTTCCTATCTTGTCTTCGTAGCGCTCGTCGTCCGGGTGCACGGCGACCGCGGTGTCGGCGACCATCGTCTCGGGACGGACCGTGGCGACGATGATCGCGTCGGGCAGGGCCATGCCGCCCTCGCCGACGACGGGATAACGGACGGAGTAGAGGCTCGCCTGCTCCTCGACGAAGTCGACTTCGAGGTCGCTGAGCGCGGTCGCGCAGCGCGGGCACCAGTTGATCATGCGCAGGCCGCGATAGATGAGGCCGTCGCGGTAGAGGTCCACGAAGGTCCTGCGCACGGCCCGCACGATTTGCGGATCGAGCGTGAAGACGTCGCGGCTCCAGTCCGCGCTGGCGCCGAGCTTGCGGTGTTGTTCGTAGATTCGCGGCCGCAGCTTCCGCACCCACTGCCAGGTGCGCGCCTCGAAGGCCTCTCGGCCGATGTCCTCGCGGTCGAGGCCCTCCTTCTTCAGTTCGCGCTCGATCACGTTCTGGGTAGCGATCCCGGCGTGGTCCTCGCCCGGCAGCCAGAGGGTCGGCTCGCCCTGCATGCGGTGCCAGCGCACCAGCGTGTCCGTGATCGCGTCTTCGAGGCCGTGGCCGAGATGGAGCTCGCCGGTCACGTTCGGCGGTGGCATCACGATGCTGTAGGGCGCCTCGCCGGGGACGACGCGCGCGCGGAAGTAGCCGCCTTCCTCCCAGAAGGCGTAGATGCGGTCCTCGACCGCACTCGGCTCATAGGCAGAAGCGAGCCGCGTGCTCGCTGGCCCGTCGCTCATCGTGCAACCCTCATCGGTGTGGGGAGCCCATTCCCGCGGGACGGGCCTTCCGAGAGAGTGTACCAGCCCCGCGCGCCGGCCCTGATGGGGTGGTAGGTTCGCGAAGTGCCGAGTGCCGGTCCGTGAGGTGAAACGTGGCCCTGATCGACCTTCTGGATTCGTTCAACCGCAAGGAGCGCTACTTCCTGGTTGGGGAGGCCCTCGGGAACCCGCACTTCGAGCTCGGCGCTGCTTTTCGCGAGCGGCTCAGTCGAGCGTTGGCGATCGACTTCGCAGGCCGGACTTGGGCAGCGATGGACTACCACCTCGACTGGATCCAAACGGCCCTGCTCCTCCACTCGGGACTCGATGAGGTCGAGGTGCATGAAAATCGCGGCTTCGTGACCGGAACGCGCAGGAGGATGTCGATCTGATTGTGGCCGTCGAATCCGGCGCGACGACATCCGTCGTGCTGATCGAGGCGATGGCCGCAATGGGTTGGACCAACGCACAGCTCTGTTCAAAGGCAGCCCGCCTCCGCACGATTTTCGGCGAGGATTGGTGGGAACTCCCGCGGAGTTGCTCCCCGCTACGTGCTGATCTCGCCGAGGGGAGCCCCGACAGATCAGGACGGACGATTGGCCCTCCTGGATGGCCGGTAGGGTCGGGCGCAGTGGCTCGAACTGCGGCTCCCGGAGCGACGCCGTGGCGTGATCCGCACCGATGTCGGAGGCCGTCCATGTGCGACCGGGTGGAGCTTCCGCTCGAGGACGACCGGATGAACCGCGGGGAAACTTCGGCTCGTCGCCGGTCGCCAGTGGCTAGCCAGTGGCGCTGAGCGCGGGCTCGCGCAGCGCGCGGGTGCGCGGATGACCGGACGCAACGGGCGCTTCCGCGCGTTCAACGATCGCGGGCCCGAGTCGCGCGACCTCGATCACGATCGAGTCCGCGGCTTCGAGCAGCCGCCCCTCGTCGAGGGAGCCGGCGAGCAGGCGCTCCATTTCGGTGACGGTCGAGACTGGGGTCTCGGAGCGGAGGTGGACCTGCGTTCGCCGCGCCGTTCCGACGGTGAGCGTGAGCTCGCGGAAGCCCTGGCCGTTGACCACGAGCAATGCCGCCAGCCGCGCGAGGACGCGCCGCAGGCGCATCCTCGCCTCGGCTTGTGGAAGGGGGGCAGGGAAGGTGGCGCGGGCCGTGAGCGTCGTCCCGCGACGGTCGCGGATCGGCGGTTCTTCCACCACCCCCTCGTCATCCGGGAGAACGGTGGGGCGACGGCGCGTGGCGCGGGCCGCTTGGAGGGCGGCGCCGCGGCCGCTTGCGACGGCGGCGCGGACCTCGAAGCCGCTCCAGGTGGTGGCGATGGCCGTGAGCCGCTCCGCGGCCGCGGCCTCGCTGCCGAAGCGCTCCGCCAGCCCGCGCATGTCGAGGAAGAGGTGGTTGCGGCCGCCGACCTCGACGAGGGGCGTGCCCTGCTTACGGAGGATGCCCGCGAGGCGTTCGAGCTCGTCGAGGCAGGCGCCGAGGTTGTCGGGAAGGAATACCGCGCGGGGACAGCGCCTGCGCGCCTGGGCGGCGGGGATGCCCGTGAGGGCGGCCCTGCCGGGCTCCCCGCCCGCGGCCTCGACCACGGTGGCGCGGTCGCCACTGCCGGCGAGCACGACCAGTGGCTGGTGCTCGAGTTCGGGCTTCCGCCGCAAGGCGAGCTGGACGCTCAGTTTGGGGATGTAGAGGCAGAGGGTCCGCATGACGACAGTGTAGAACGTACGTTCTATTCGCACAAGACTTGACCCCCGGTAAGCAGCGAGCCGTTAGCTGAGAGCAACCAGAGACGTCGCTGACAGACGGCCGGCACGGGGCTTGGGCTCAATGTGGTGAGGCCGCTGCGCTGCGCCGTCGCAGGCCGATCGCGCCCAACGATCCACTCAGCACGAGGAGCGCCACCGCGAACAGGAGCAAGAACCTCGGATCGGTCAAGCTGAAGCCGCTGCCCGTGTCCGGCGGGAGCGGGGCGACGCGCCCCGAATCGGGTGTGGCCGTCTGCGTGGGGGCCGCCGGCTGCGTGGCCACCGGCGTCGACGTAGCCGTAGGAACGTCGGTCGCGGTCGCGGTCGCGGTCGTGGTCGCGGTCGCGGTTGCGGTTGGCGTGGCGGTGATCGAGGTACCACTGCCGCCGGCGGTCTCGATCCCGCGGTAGTGGCTGGGGTCGGAGTCGGCGCGGTGCCCGATCGCTGAGTCGCCGCGCGCGTGGCCAACGTTCACGTAGAGCCCCTCGACAGCGACGCTGCTGGCGCTGCACGTCGCCGAGGCGCCGGGCGCGAGGGTGCCGATCGCGCAGATCGGCCCGCGCACGTCGTCCGTGACGGCGACGTCCGTCAGCATGAGCGTGCCCGTGTTCGTCACCACATACGTCCAAGTCACCGCCGTCCCCACCGGGATGCGGTTCTGCGGGCTGAGGGTGTCGGCGTCGACGCCGTTCGTCGCCTTCTCGATGTCGATCGCGGCGGTCGAGCCCACGTAGTGGCTCGGGTCGCTGTCGCCGACGACGTCGTCGAGTGGCGTGAGGCCAGTGACCGTGGCGACGTTCGCGTACTGGCCGAGGACGACCGGCGCGCTGGCGGTGCAGGTCATCGACGCGAAGGGGCCGAGTACCGTCGCGGGGCAGGCGATCACGCCGAGCTGGTCGTCGCTGAGGACGATCTCGGTGATCGTGGTGTCGGCCACGTTCGTGACGACGTAGGTCCAGTTGACGTCGACACCGATGCCCAGGACGGGGCCCGGGGGCGTGTCGGCGTCCTGGCCGCTGGTGGCCTTTTCGAGGTCGAGGGGTTCGATGTTCGTGAAGGTGCAGGTCACGGTCTCGCCGGGATCGAGGTCGATCGTCGCCGTACGGGCGGCCGTGGACGTGCTGTTGTCGGGGTCGGTGCACGAGAGCGAGGCGAAGAAGCCGGTGCTGCCCAATTCCGTTGCGGAGTAGGTGCCGGCGGGGATGTCGGCGTAGGTCTGCGTGTTCGGCAGGGTGGCGTCGGCGTCGTCGTCGAGCTCGAAGGTCGCAGGCACGAGGCCGCCGGTGGTCGTGAAGCCGAAGTCCTGGGGCCCGTCGGGCTGGGTGTCCTTGATGATGACGATGGTGCCGCGCCCCTGGTTGGAGAACGTACAGATGATGCCCTCGTCGGGATCGAGGTCGATCGTGACCTTGTTGCTGGCCAGATCGACGACTGAGCCTGCGTCTGTATCGCCCGTGCAGACGATGCTCTCCAGCGTCCAGTTCGCCGGCACCGTCTCCGTGACGTCGTAGGATCCTGCAGCGAGGCCGGTGAACGTCCTCGTCTCGTCGCTCGGATCCATCAGCGTGAAGGTCCCTGGCGTGATCATCTCGCTGAAGTCGAACGCGGTGTCGTCCGCGGGCGTCGCAGCCTTCACGATGGTGATGCTGCCGAGGGCCGTGTTCGTGAAGGTGCAGGTCACGGTCTCGCCCGCATCGACGTCGATGGCCGCGTCGTCAGCTCCGGCGGTCGTTTGGCCATCGGGATCGTCGCAAATGACCGATGTTATGTATCCGGGCACCGTCTCCTCGGTGACGGTATAGAGACCAGCCGCGAGGTCCGTGAAGGACATCGTGTTGGGAAGGGTGAGGTCGCCGGGATCGTCATCGAGGTCGAAAAGGCCAGCCGAGTCAAAGTCGAACGTGAAGTCCTGGGGACCATCGGGGACGGTGTCCTTGATGATCACGATCCGGCCCGGCTCGCCGATGGCCAGCGTGTCCATCGCCGGGCCGCTGTTCCCCGATGACGACGTGAGGTCGCCGCTGGTGTTGTCGTGGTCGCCTGCGCTCACGCCGAGGACGTCGACGGTCACCGTGCAGCTGACGCCGGCGGACACCGATCCGGTGCCGGTGTAGATGATGAGGTCTGTGGCGGGTACCGCCGTGAGGGTGCCGCCGGTACACGTCGTTGCGGCTCCTGACGGACTCGCGATCTCGAGGCCGGGCGGCAGCATATCGGTGAAGTCGAGCGAGGACGCTGCCAGGGAACTCGCGCTGTTGTCGATCGTGAACGTCAGCGTGCTGACCTCGCCGAACTGGATGTCATCCGGGGCGAACTGCTTCGCGAAGGCCGGGGGCGGTTCCACGATCAGGGTGGCCGTCGCGGGACCGGCGAACGGAACGCCAGTGGCGATGAGCGGGACCACAGGTGCGCTGGGCGACCCAAGGCCAGCGCCCCCGAACAGGTCGCTCGTGGTGTTCAGGAAACTGCCCGGTGTCGCTGTCGGCGGCACGAGAAGATCGACTGAGAACGTGCAGATCTCGCCAGGACCGAGGGTGTCATCCGTGAACGTGAGGAGAGATGTTCCGGATAGGGAGCTTTCCCCGCCGCAGGGAATCGTCGGGGGCGCAACCGCGACCAAGTCGGTAATCACCGCGTCGAGGTCGTCGGTGAACGAGATATCCGTCACTGGAAGGAAGGGGGACTGGTTCGTGATCGTGAATGTCAGGGTCGGCGCCCCGCCGGGGACGGTGGGGCCGTCGAACGACTTGCTCCACACCAGATGCTTGACGTTCGTGAAGGTACAGGTGATGTCCTCGCCCGGATCGAGGTTGATCGTGACCAGCCCGTTCGGCACGTCGACGACCGAGAGGGTGCCGCCATCCCCCGTACAGACGATGTCATCCAGCGTCCAGCCCGCGGGCACCGTCTCCGTAACGTCGTAGGACCCGGGCACGGCGTTGAACGTCGCAGTGTCGAACGACGGATCCATCAGCGTGAAGGCGATCGGTGAGGTGAAACCGAACGCGGTGTCGTCGGCTGGATCGGCGTCCTTGACGATGGTGATCGAGCTGTTCTTGGTGTTGGTGAAGGTGCAGGTGACGGTTTCACCGGCGGCCACGACGAACGTCGCCGTGGCCGTGGTACCCGAGCTGTCGGTGTCGTCGCAGACGATGCTCGTCAGGCCCCACCCCGCGGGCACGGTCTCGGTCGAGGTATAGGTGCCAGGCGCGAGATCACTGACCGTGATCGTGTCCCCGTCGCCGATGGTGCCGGCGGCGTCACCCGTGAAGTCAAACGTGGCCGGGTCGCCGTCGGGCAGCGTCTGCTTCTCGATGGTGATGGAGCCGTTCTTGGCGTTGCTGAAGGTGCAGGCGATGTCCTCGCCCCCATCGAAGTCGATCGTGACCTTGTTGTTGGCCAGATCGACCACTGAGCCGTTGTCGGTGTCGCCCGTACAGATGATGCTCTCCAGCGACCAGCCGGGCGGCGCCGCCTCCGTCACGTCGTAGCTGCCTGCGACGATGCCGGCGAAGACCTCGGTGTCGTCGCTCGGATCCATCAGCGTGAAGGTCCCGGGCGTGATCGTCTCGGTGAAATCGAACGCGGTGTCGTCGTCCGGCGTGGCGGCCTTGACGATGGTGATCGTGCCTGTGCTGAACTCGGCGTCGACCGATACGTCGCTGCTGATGGCGAAGGTACACGGGCTGGTCGTGCAGCCGCCGCCGGAGAAGGTGAGGAACGAACCCGTCGCTGTGAGCGTGACCGGGGTGCCGTCGGCATAGATCTGGGAGCAGTCTCCGGTTTTCGGGCCGGGGTGCTGTTTAGATGTCTACCAACAAGTTGGATCCCGAAGCAAACAAAATACCACCACCATTGCCGCTAGTATTGCCCGATATCGTGCTTTCAGTGATCGTCAGTGTGCCTGTACCACCCGTGAGATCGTATCGGGCGTCAATACCGCCACCGCTACCACTAGTTGTGTTGTCTCTGACCGTACATCTGGTCAAGGTAAAATCGCCATCAACCGCCCGAATGCCGCCCCCGGTAGCCGCCCCAGCGTCACCGCCTTCGACGATCAGATCGACGAGCGTCAAGGGCCCCGCACGCATATCGATCACCTGGTCGATAGCGTCGGCGTCGATGGTGGCGGTGCTGCCGGGGACGTCGGTCTCGATCGTGAGGCCGTCGGTGTCGGTGATGTCCAGGTCACCATTGGCGTTCGCGTCTTCGCTTGTCGAGGCAATACCCAGCGTATAGGTCAGGCCGGCCTGGAGGACGATCGTGTCGGTACCGATCCCGGTGGCGCAGGCATCGACGACGGCGTCGGTGTTGGCGGCCTGGATGGCCTCCCGGAGCGAGCAGTCGCCGTCAGTATTGAGTTCATCGTCGGTGGTATTGACGACGATTGGACCGACGGCCACGGCCTCGAAGGGGGCGTGGGCTAGGGGCGTGGCCACGGCGACGAGGAAGAGCGCCGGCGCCAACCAGAACCACTTCCGCATCGAACTCCACATGCGCGCATCCCTCAATTGTCGCCAAGGATCCGTCGCGGGGGGCGTGCCGCGGCCCGAAACCGCTCACCCCATTTCGCGGGCCGGATGCTACGCGGGGGCAGGCCAGCAGCAAAATTCGGCTGGGGCGCGAGACACGGCTGGCGAGACGCAAGGAGATGGGGTGTTCGGGGTCCTACCAGCAGCACAGGGACCCGGCTCCTCTTGGTCCTTGTAGGCGCGCATAAGTCCTGAGGCGCTTACATCGCCAGCAGGCGGCGACTCGCCTCCGCGAGCGTCGCGTCCGACTTCGAGAACGTGAAGCGCACGAAGCGGGAGCCCGCGTCGGCGTCGTCGTAGAAGCTGGAGCCGGGCACCGGCGCGACGCCCGCGCGCTCGATCATCCGCAGCGCGAAGGCCGTGTCGTCGCCGTCGAAGCCGAAGTCCTGGAAGTCGGCCATGACGTAGTAGGCGCCGGCCGGGCGGTGGCAGGTGAAGCCTGCCTCCCGCAGCGAGACCAAGAGCCGGTCGCGCTTCGCCGCGTACATCGTGCGGAGCTCGGGGTAGTAGGCCTCGCCCTGCTCGATGGCGACCGCCGCGGCCTGTTGCAGGGGTGCCGGTGCGCCCACGGTGAGGAAGTCGTGGACCTTGCGCACGGCCTCACTCAACGGTGGCGGCGCGACGACATACCCCAACCTCCAGCCGGTGATGCTGAACGTCTTCGAGAGCCCGCTGATGCAGACGGTGCGTTCGTACATCCCCGGCAGCGTCGCCATCGGCACGTGCTCGTAGTGGTCGAAGA
>CAUYXJ010000059.1:0-18194 GCA_963577065.1 Dehalococcoidia bacterium
ACGTGATCGAGCACGAGAACGGCGAGATCAGTAGCACGGCGATCTCGATCGACTATGGCTGTACGGATCGCATCAAGGACCGCTTCGAGGGCCTCAGCCGCGAGCGCGAGGCGGACGAGGGCGAGCCCGACCCCGAGATCAGCCGCGGATCGAACCACCTCTACTTGCGCACCTTCGCTGGCGGCTACTCAGTCTTCCTCGATCGCCAGTTCGACGTGTTCGATCGCCTCTTCATCAAGCTGAACGACCGCACGATCGCCACCATCACGGGCCACTCCGATCGCGACGAGAGCGGAACCGTGATCCATGACCTCTTCGAGGAGGAGGGGCTCGCGAACACCCTCGCTTTCCGCTATGCCGACCGCGCTTCGAACGACCCCTCGTGCAGCGGCGACGTTCCTACCTCCGGCGGTTCCACCAGCGGCGGTGGCGACGGCGACGGTCCCGATGCGGGCGAGGTCGCTGGTGGCGCCGCCGCAGGCACCGGCATCCTGCTCGTCAACGAAGTGGTCAACCGCACCGGCCGCAAGGGTAAGGACGACGCGGAGGACGAGCCCCGGGATCGGGGTATCGACCGCTCACCGCCGCCGAAGCCGCCGGGCACGGACGGGATGATCTGGGACCCGAACACGATGGAGTGGCGCTACCCCCGGCCGGGCGAGGTGCCCCTGGTTTACGACCCGGAGACCAATACGTGGAACGAGCCGAGCGATGACACCGACGTGCCCGAAGGGTGCGCGGGCGCACAGACCGCTCTCACCCAAGCCGAGAACGAACTCGCGCGCCTGCGGCTGCTCGCGAACCAGGCCCGCAACAAGCTCGCGCGGGCCGACGCGATCCACGCCGAGAACAAGTACAAGGCCCATCTCCTCCTTGGCTGGGACGCTGGCTCGCTCGTTGGCGGTGGCGTGACTGCGCCACTTGGCGTTGGGGTGGCAGGCAGCGCCGCCCGCCAGATGGACAACTGGGTGCCCCCCGCGAGCCGGCGAGCGTGAATCAAGTCCGACCGGCCCATGTCGCGCGTCCCTCTCCCAGCCGTCCGGGGACACGACTACGCGGTCTGTGCGGCGGCCATGCCGTTTTCCTCGCTGGCGGCGCATCGCGGCCCGCTTCCGGGCTATCGGGACCGGACATGTTCCGGCACTCGCCCCAGGGCGGTCGCACTCGCTTCCTCGACAAACGCCGCGAGCGTGGTCCTCGGCTTGAGCCGCAGGGACATGGCCCTAGGGAAGGCGGCGAGCTGGCTGATCCAGACCAGATAGTCGTAGAGCGGCCGCATCAGCATCGCGAACGCTATCGATCTGTTCCATCGCGGACTGACCCTCGGGAAGTAGTAATGATACGTGACGTAGTGGCCACCCATCACCCCATACGTCAATAGCGCGAAGAAGATCATTACGATGGGCTGGTAGATAACGAGAAGTGGCAGCGCTAACTTACCAAACACCGAAATACCGTCGTAGATACGATAAATCGTCATGAATCTGATCCATCGCGAAGCTCCATCCGATGCTCGATGTAGTAGGACTCGCATCATCAGGCCAGAGTGAAGGAACATGAATGCGACTTCCCAACTGTGTGCCCTTTGCCACCACCATGCTCGAAGAGTAGGAGGTGGCTGAGTCGCAACAGTGACTCTTGATAGGAAATCTATCCTTCCACCCAGATAATGGATGATATACGACAACTGGACGTCGTCGCCCTGGAACAAACCGTCGTGGATTTTAGCGGCCTCGAGGAAGGCATCGCATCGGTATATTGCAGCCGCGCCGGACGCCCACGTGACATCCTTCCCAAAGAGAAATTGAAACCTCTTAGCGATGCAGACCCCTTCGTATTCCAGATTTTGCAATCCTTGGATCAACGTGTGGGCAGTGGAGGTAAGGACCGGAAGGGACGTAGCAGCGGCGGCCCTATCCAGGAGCTCAACGCCTGAGAGCCCCCGGGGCCAAATCACGTCGTCGTCGACCTGGAGAAAGTGGGTGAACCCCGATGACCTGGCTTGCAGAGCCCCGATGATCATCGCTTTCATCTTGCTCGGAACGCTATAATTCACCGTAATGAGATTTACCTGTGGTAAGTCGTGTTGGAGACTCCTTACCGTCGATACTGTCTCGTCCGTACAGTTGTTGGCGATACAATAGATCGTGTACTGTGACGGTAACGAGCGGAGCGTCTCTTCGATAATCTCTGCGCTATTGTGGCAGGGGATGATTACGGCTAGTTCTTTGGGGCCCATGACATGTGTGTCTTGGGGCTCCTTGTAGCGGTAATTCACCCAGAAGGTCATCCCGACGCGTACCATCTCGGCGCTGAATACGGCGACGGCCCACCAGAACACGATGGTCAGAAGGAGGTCCATGGGCAGCCTTTGCAGGTTTTGACGTGATGGCGGAAATCCGAGGGCAGGGAGCCACTCCCGCCTCGTGGCCGGTCAGCTCGGCACGGTGGCCGGCAAATGGGACGCGCCCGCCACCGTCCGAGCCCTCAGGTGCGGATCCTCCGGTCCCGAAGATCGCTTAGCGGGGCCGGAGCTAGACCGTCCCCCAAAGGCTCCGCCGCCACCGACAGGTGCCTTAGTGCGGCTACGAGCTGGCGGTCACCTCCTCGGGAGGTCGCCGACTCCCCATGTGCGGGGGCGCTCCTGGGCCGTCGTAGGTCCCACGACCAGTGAGCTCCCGCCAATGGGTGTGGGCTAGCGTGTGCATCATGAAGACGGCCTGCTGGGCCGTCCACAAACCCTGGTGGTCCTGTGTCTGGTTGATCGCTTCCTTCGTGATCTTGAGGCCGAAGGAGGGCTTCTCTGCGATATTCTTCGCCATCGTCTCCACGTAGTCGCGCAGCTCGTCGCGCGGCACCACTTCGTTGACCATGCCGGCCTCGTAGCAGCGTTGGGCGCTCACCCAGTCGCCTGTGTAGAGCATCTGGCGGGCGAGACGGTGGCCGAACTCCCAGGGGTGAGCGAAGTACTCGACGCCGGGGATGCCCCAGCCGACGACCAGGTCGCGGAACTCAGCATCGTCGGAGGCGATGATGATGTCGCAGACCCACGCGAGCATGAGGCCGCCGGCGATGGTCTTCCCGTGGACTTCAGCGATCATGGGCTTCGGCAGATTGCGCCAGCGACGGCACATCTGCAGGAAGATCTCCTCCTCCCGCGCCATCGCCCCCTCGGCGCCCTCCGCGTTGAAGTTCGCCCAGGTGCCGACGGGTCGCACGTCGTCGTACCCGAGGTTCGTGCTGCTCTTGCCGGAGCCGTGGCCGGAGTTGAAGTGGGGCCCCTCGCCGCTGAGGATGATGACCTTGACGTTGTCGTCCTGGTTCGCGTGATCGAAGGCGTCGTTGAGGTCGCGCGTCAGTTGCAGGTCCTGGGCGTTGCGCACCTCGGGACGGTTCATGGCGACGCGCACGATCTCTGGCGTGACGTGGTCGTACAGGACGGTGTGGTACTCGGGCATGGGCTCATCCTCCCGGCGAGATGGGGCGATTCTACGTCGCTGGGGGCAGGGATGGTGGGGCGCTAGCCGCAGAGCGGACCGTCGTCCGCGGCCCGCGTGGCCTCGACAGATCACCGATACTGCGGCGAGCGGCATGCGCCCGGTGCCTCTCTCGTTCTGATCACGAGGCGCGCACAGGCCTGCCGCACTGGCCAGGAGGTCCGCATGTCCGCCCCGAGTACGAGCGCTCAGAGCGTCGCGACGAAGTGCCCGGTCGCTCTCGAAGACGTCGACCTATTCGCCCCGGGGGCGCAGGAGCATTGGTACGACGCTTACCAGATCCTCCACGAGCAGGGCCCGATCCAGAGGCTGCCGGGCGGCGGCTATCTCCCCGGCACCGATGCGTTCGTCGTGACCAAGTACGACGATATCGTGCGCGTGGTGAAGGACCCCGTCCTCTTCTCGCCCTCGTACACACGCGCGGCCTCGAGCGAGATCGAGGAGCGCATGTTCCGTGAGGCGGGCTTCGAGGGGTCGGCGGCAACGCGTGACAGCCTGCGCCCGACGCTCGAGATGCATAAGGAGCACCGCAAGCGGCTCACCGATCCTTGGGTGGGGCCCCAGGGGGCGGTCCGGCACGCGAGCATGATCGAGGCAGCGGCGAGCGGCCTCGTTGATAACTGGATCGACCAAGGCGAGGTGGATCTTGTTGCCGAGTTCGCCGCGCCCCTCCCGCAGATCGTGATCACGACGATCCTCGGCTTCCCCCTCGAGGACATGCCCATGCTCAAGAAGGCCGAGCAGGCGCAGGTGCGCCGCTTCGTCTTCGGCTCAGGGCCGAAGGATGAGCTCCCGGCCGACGAGGACCGCGAGAACGCCGCCGTGCTCATCGAGTTCCGCCGCTACATCCAGGAGCAGATCGAGGAGAAGCGGCTGCGCCCTCAGGACGACATGATCAGCTACCTCACGCAGGTCGACTACGACGGCCGCTCGCTCACCAACGGCGAGATCATGAGCGTCGTGATCGGCATGCACATCGGCGGGAACGAGACCACGCAGTACGCCCTCACTTCAGAGGCGCTGCTGCTGGCTCAGCACCCCGAGGTCGTCGAAGAGCTGCGCCAAGATCGTGCGAAGGTGAAACTCTTCGTCGAAGAGGCCCTCCGCATCTACGCGCCCACGCAGGGTGGCGGTGGCCGCTTCGTGACCGAGGACACCGAGCTCCGCGGCGTCCCCATCCCCCGGGGATCCCTCGTGCATCCGCGCTGGGCCGCGGCCAACCGCGACGAAGAGATGTTCCCGGATGCCGAAGCGATCGATCTCGAGCGCCCGAACACCGGCGCGCACATGACCTTCTCGTTGCGACCCCGGGGCTGCCCGGGCCAGGGGCTCTCCCGGCTCGAGCAGAACATTGCTGTCAACCTTCTCCTCGACCGGCTCGACGATCTCCATCTGCCCGAGGGCAAGAACGACTTCAAGCACCAGCCGGGGAGGATGCTCGGCCTTTACGAGTTGCACCTCGCCTTCTCCACGCGCGCCTAGTTCGGGCGGGCGTCGCGGCCTGGCCGGCAACGCTTCTGCAGTCCCGAAGTATTGGGCGCGCCGATTTCCTGGCAGGTGTGAGCGGCCTCAGGTGGCGACGACCGGTGGGGCTTCGAAACGCGATCAGCTAGGACTGGGCTTTTTTCTCTCATGCCCCACGGGCCCTCGGGGTAGCTACTGCCCCTCCAACTCAACTCGCGACTGCGAGGGTCTGCCGGCCTTTGCGAGCCGCAAATCCGACCGCGGGTTGGGATGCCCGGGGAGTGGCGGAAGCTAAGTTGCAATGCGCTAGCCGCGTCGCTCGCCGGTGAACCAGTTCGGAGGTTGTGCGGTGATCAGCTCACCGATGAGCGGGTGCTCCGCCGGTACGCCACCACGGGAGGGGTCGGTCGACGTCGTGGTCTTGGTCTCACCCAGGGGGCCATCCCACCGGTTGAGCATGCGCCCCTGGATCTGCGGGCTCATGAACTCGATCGCGACGTTCCCGATTCCGGCGTCCAGATAGGAGAGGCAGTCGGGCGTAATGCGCTTGACCATCTCCTCGTTCGTGGAGTCTGGCGTGAGGTAGCCGATCGCCTGGTGGCTCGTGTCGTCGACGATCCACTCGATGAGCGCGCCCGCCTCCGCGAGCCGGCCCGTCCAGGCCTGCGGATCGTCCACCTGGAAGCCGATGTGCTGGATGCCCTCGCCATAGGTATCGAGGAACGTCTGATGGGGCAGTGCGCCACCCATCGGCTCGATGATTTCGACGACCAGGCCGCCGAAGGCCCCGTACGCAACGCGAATCGTCGCGGGCTGGTCGTAGAGATCGTGTACCGGAAGCGGTCGAGGAGGTCGAACTTGGCGCCAAGCAGGCGTTCGTAGGCGCGCGCCATCTTCTCGGCATCGCGCGCGACGAAGACGACGTGGTGGGCGATCGGCGTATCTGGGTTGATCGTCATGGCAGCCTCCATCCGACCAGCCGGCCAGTGCGCCAAACTTACGCTCACGCGCCGGTGGCCAGAGCCGGCGAGAGCTCGATCGGGGGTCGGCCCGATGCGGGACGGCGACTCGCGTCGAACGACCGCGCAGATGGCCGGGCACCCGTGCGCGCCCGAAGAACCACCAGAACCACTCACTCTGCCCGCTGGCGCTACGCCGCCCCACCCGCGAAGGCCGCCCGGATGGCTTCCAGGCGCGCTTCGACCGGGAGCTTCCGTTCGGGGTTCATCACGATGTAGGGATCGTTCCTTTTGATCGCTCGAAGGACCATGTTGCCCACCGCGATTGGGTCATGACCGTCAGTGGTGCGGGCAGTCCAGCTGTCGACGAACGCCTGAGGCGTCTCCTCCGGCCCACCGAAGGCTGCGGGGCGGTTGCGGCCCGATTGAACGATCTTCGTGAGTACCTTCCCAGGGCAGAGCAGCGACACGCCAATCCCGACTCGATCGAGGTCGCGGCGAAGATGCTCGGTCAGGCCCGTGACAGCGTATTTCGACGCGTGATAGGAAGTGAGGCCGGCGCCCGCGTAGAGCCCGGAGGTCGAGCTCGTATTCACGATGTGGGAGGGGTCCTCCTGCTCGGTCATGCGGGGCAGGAAGGCGAGCAGGCCGTTCACCACCCCGCCAAGGTTGACGGACATCACCCAGTCCCAGTCGTTCGCGGTGTGCTCAGCCCCTCGCTTGAGTGTGAAGACGCCGGCGTTGTTGCAGAGGACGTGGACGGCGCCAAACTCGTCGTAGGCGCGTGCGGCGAGCGCGCGCATCGCTTCACGATCGGCGACATCCGTCTGGATAGCGAGGCCGCGCTGGCCCTCCGCCTGCACCTCCCCCGCCACGGCGGCGGCGGCGCCCTCCTCGATGTCCGAGACGACGACAGACAGGCCCGCGCGGGCGAAGGCGATGCAGATTCCTCGGCCGATTCCACTACCGCCGCCCGTAACGACGGCGACGCGACCGGCGAGCTCGTCCATGGGGCGGGAGTCTAGCATTTGCGAATCCTCGGTTCGCCACAGGACATGGGCCGGGCAAGCCACCGTAGAATCGAGACGCAGAACTGGTGAAGGAGCCTAGACGATGGTGACTGAGACGCTCCCAGGTACGGCCTTTGCGAGCAGCGTGGAGTGGGCAAACGCGCCCGCACAGAACGCGCCATCCATCTCGGGGCCGCTGCCCGGCCCCCGCTCTGCGGAGCTATTCGAGAAAACGCAGAAGTATCAATACGGGAGCTACTTCCAGGTGGTGAACGCACTCCCGGTGGCCTTCACCCACGGCGAGGGGGTAACGCTCGTCGACGCCGATGGCAACCGTTTCCTCGATTTCAGCCAGGGCCACATGGTGGCGGCGCTCGGTCACGGCCATCCCCGCGTGACAGAGGCGATCGCGACTCAGGCGAGTCGGCTGCTCAACGTGCGCGACTTTCCCACGGATGTCCGCGTCGCGCTGATGGAGCGCCTGGCCGCGATCACCCCCGCCGACCTCAACGTGTTCCAGTTCTTCAACACCGGCACCGAAGCGACCGAAGCCGCGCTCCGGGTCGCTCGTGCCGTCACCGGAAACCACGAGTTCCTCTCCTTCACGGGTGACTACCACGGTCGCACGACCGGCGCGATCGCAACGGGGATGGGCAACGCCGCAACGGGCCCAAAGCCCTCGGGCTTCCTGTCGGTGCCGGCCGCCTTCTGCTACCGCTGCGAGTACAAGATGACCTACCCGAGCTGTGAGATGCACTGCACGGATTTCGCGGAACGGCTCATGCTCGCGAACAGCCACGGCAAGCTCGCAGGCATCATCGTGGAGCCGATCACGAATGGCAGCGGCGCGCGCGTCTACCCCGACGAATTCCTCCCGCGCCTGCGCGAGATTGCGGACCGCAACAATATGCTCCTGATCTTCGACGAGTTCGCGACGTTCGGGCGCACCGGAACCTGGTTCGCCACGGAACACTACGATGTCGTGCCAGACGCCGTGATCATTGGGAAGATGCTCGGGAACGGGATGCCCATTTCCGTGCTTTGTGTGCGCGAGGGGCTGAAGGACGCACTCCAGCAGACGCAGCCGTCCACGACGAACGGGGGCCAGCCGGGCGCCTGTGCCGCTGCCCTCGCGGTGCTGGACACGATCGAGAACGAGAACCTGCTCGAGCACGTCCGCGTGACGGGCGACGCCTGCCTCGAACGCCTGGAACGTATCCGTGACGACCACCCCTCCGTGGGGGACGCCCGCGGGAAGGGCCTCCTGCTCGCGCTCGACTTCGTGACCGACAAAGAGAGCCGCACACCGAATCTGAAAGCGGGTCAGCTCTTCTACAAGAACTGCCTCGAGCGGGGGTTGGTAGTTTCTGGAGGCGGCAACGTGACCCGCGTCTGCCCCCCGATCGTCACATCCAAGGAGACGGCGATGAAGGGGTACGAGATCGTCGAAGATGCCATCGCGGCGATGGAACGCGAACTCGGCTACCCCTAGCTCCAGGCCGGATGCGGCCATTTTTCGCCCCCCGGCCGTGGGCGGATCGCTCCGCCGGTCGCCCTCCGTCGTTAGACTCCCTCGGGCGGCCGCGAGCCGCGGAGGAGCGTGATGCCACGCAGCAATATCGACGTTCTGCGCATGCCCGAGTCCATGCCCTGGCACTACAGCCAAGCCGTGAAGGTCGGGAACACGGTTTACGTGGCCGGCCAGGTGGCGACCAAGGACGGAGCGCTCATCGGACAGGACGACATCGAAGTCCAGGCACGTCAGGCCTACACCAACGTGGTCGACGTGCTCGCGAAGGCGGGAGCGACGATGGACGACGTGGTCCGGGAGACGGTCTATCTCGCGGACCGCTCACAACTGCCGCAGGTGGCGAAGGTGCGAGAGGGCTTTTACTCCGAGCGCTATCCCGCCAGCACCGCCGTCTTCAGCGGCGCGGGCGATGGCTACAGCATCGAGGTCGAGGTCACCGCCGTCATCGGCGAATAGTCAGCCGATTCGCGCGGCGGTAGCGCCGCAGCCGCATCGGTATACTCGCCACTTCGAGGGGGGTGGATGGAGCTCGAGACGATCCAGCGGCTGCCTGAGATCTTGACCGCCTACCTCGGGGAGCGCCTGCCGAGCGTCCGCAACGTCTCGGTCACGAACGTGGTGCGCTCCGCCGGGGGCGGATCCCGTTCGATGTGGTTCTTCGACGCCGCCTGGGAGGGGGAGGCGCTGGTGGCGAAGCAGCTCACCTTCCGCGCAAACGAGAGCACCTGCTTCCGCGATGCCGAAGCGAGCCTGGAGAAGGAATACCGCGTGTTCCGCGCACTCCAGGAGACGCCCATCCCCGTCCCTGCCAACTACTGGTACGAGCGCGACCCAAAGTGGGCGGGCGAGGACTTCGTCATCCGCGAGCGGGTTGACGGTGACGGGAGCTTTCGCGAGCTCCCGGCCGCGCGTCAGCGGGCGATCCTCGATCACTTCGTGGAACTGCTCGCGATCCAACACAACCTCGACTGGAACGCGATGGGGCTCTCGTTCCTCGGCGCCCCCAGCGATGGGGCGGACTGCGCAAGACTGGTGGTCGAAACGTGGGAACGCGCGACGAAGCGGGAGCTCTTGGAGCCGCAGCCCGTCATGACCGCCACGATGGCCTGGCTGAAACGCAACCTCCCGACCGCCGTCGACCGGATCGTTCTCGGGCAAGGGCAGGTCGGGCCGGGGCAGTTCCTCCACCGCGAGGACCGGGTGATCGCGTCGCTCGATTGGGAGTCGGCGTTCATCGGCGATCCGATGTCGGATCTCGCCTACCTCGACCTCATGGTGCGTCCGGTCATCGGCGACGAAGCGATGGCGGCGCTGATCGCGCGTTACTCGGAGCTCAGCGGCATTCCCATCCGGCGCGACAACATGCGCTTCTACACCGTGTTCCAATCGTATTGGGCGGTCTCCGCCTGCCTCGCCGCCACCAATCGCTTCGCCACCGGCGAGATGCGTAAGTTGCAGGTGCTCACGCTAGGGGTGCAGGCGCCGCGCTCGTTCCTGCGCCGCATGGAGCGAATCGTGCGGGAGGCCGCGGCTTAGCCGCGAGGAGAGATGCGGCCCACACCTGCGGAGATCATCGAGGGGCTGCAGTACAGCCTGCGCAACGATCTCCAGCCGGAGCTGCATTCGGCCTGGGCGGAACGCATGGCCGGCTCGATGCTGTGGGCGCTCGAGCACCTGAAGCAGCGTTGGCTGCACGAGCACGAGCTCGCGGTCGAAGAGAACGCCGACCTTCGCACCGTCCTCGACTCAGTGGCGGCAGCAGTAGGCGTCGACGCTGCGCTCGGCCAGGCGCTGGGTGCGCCCGACCTCGCGGTAGCATCGATACCGGTACGGCCGTGGCCGCCTGCGAGCGACCTGATCGCGGAGAACGACCGCCTGCGCAGCGCGCTCGATGGCGTTGTCGAGGCCTTTCCCGAAGAGCGCGACGATGCCGCCAACGAGCTCTGGCGAGAGCTCCTCGGATACATTGCGCGCCAGACCGAACGAGACGATCGCCTCATCAACGTCACCCCTGGCTAGCGGAGTCTTAGACACCGCGGGACCCGCGCGGCGCTCTCTGTGAGGATTTCGCCTCCTACAACCGGCAGCCGGATGCGATCGCGCCATGGCACTTGCGCTCGACTCAGGACGGGCACCCGCCGCAAAAGGCCAGCCACTGGCCCGAGTGCGAAGCCGACCGATGCTGCGGGCCTCGCCTCTCTGACGAGTAGGAATAGGCCGCGTGGGGTTTCGCCCCACGGTCGAGCATTGAGGCGTAGGAACGACTGGAACGCAATCATGGGGCAAAGGTGCGGCCCGCCCACTCGTCGCGCGTCTGCCCGGCCGCAGAATCGTGCCTTAGGGAACCAACTCCCCGATGTTCGACGGCGTGCAGCCCAGACCGCGCAAGCCGCGGTCGAAGGCATCGATCCGCTGCCCGGGCGTGCCGTGTGCGTCGGGGTCGAACGCAGGGACATCACGGTCGCCGAAGAGGAAGAGCGCACCTGCGGCCTCCTCCAGGTCGCCGGCCTCGAGCAGGCCCAGGCGGCCCACGTGCGCAGCGAACATGCCCGCCATGCAGTCGGCCTGCAGCTCTGTCACAATCGGCGGGAACTCGTCGAGGGTGCCGAGCAAGCCCTGCACGAGATGGCCCCACTCGTGCGCCAGCACGAACACCGGCGCGAAGTCGCCGTTCTGCTGGAGCTGCGCGAGCATCAGGTTCTGGTCGTAGTAGACGCCGTGCGATGCTCGGCAATAGAAGGCATTGCCAAGTTCCGCCTCGCCGCAGGGGGTGTCGATCGCTGAGGTGTACGCGACGAACTCCTCGGCCGTCCGGTACTCCAGATCCTCCTCGTCCAACCGCTCGTTCCAGAACCCATCGAGGAGGCTGCGCGTGCTCACAACGAGGTCGTCGAAGGTGTCGGGGCAGCCGTCTCCGTCGAAGACGCCGTTCTCGGTCTCCGGCTCGGTGGGGCACCTGTCGGCGGCGCCCACGATCGAGTCGCCGTCCGGATCGTCGCCTTCTGTGGGGGTTGCTGGCTCGGCGTCGACGAGGAGGCCCGCCGCGGTACAGCCGGGGACTGCCTCCACGGCCTCGCTCAGGGCGGACACGTCCAAGGTTCGCCCGGCGTGGCCGACCGCGAGGGCCACGCCGTCTGCCGCTAGCTCGAAGTCTCGGTTGAGGCGATCGAGGGCCGCGACGAACGCCTCAGGGTCGTCCGAATCGAGCCCCTCGATCTCGTCCAGGAATTGGCGGAGGAAGCCTTCGAGGTCGGCAACGGCATCGGAGAGGACCGCCTGGAAGGCGGGGCCGTCCTCGATGCCGGGCACGGGGAGCGCCCCGAGCGCCGCACCCCACTCAGCCGTCGCGTCGAGTAGCTCGAGCCAGAGCGCCCGCAGCAGTCGCTTGACGTCTTCCACATCCTCCGCCGCGTCCAGGTCGCTGACGTCGATGATGTCGATGGCGACGAGGTAGCTTTCCGTGGCCTCGCAATAGCCCTGCGCCCAGCGCTCCGTCGCACCCGTCTCCGGCTCCTCGGGCTCCGCTAGCGCCGCCTCGGGGTCCGCGATCACGCTCTCGAGCGAGCGCTCCACGGCCGCGATCGTGGCCTGCCCGAAGTCGGAGAACTCGTCGATCCCGCCGTACACGGTAACGCTCACGCGGACGTTGCCCACAATCCAGGAATACTGCTCCACGCGGAGGAAGAGCGTGTTTCCCTCGACGGGTACGGCGTAGACCCCAGCCCACACGACGCCGCTGTTCGGCACCACCGTCGACGGCTCCACGCTCTCTAAGCCCACAGCAGTCGACGAATCAGCGTTCACGAAGGCAGCGAGGCAGGTTTGGTACGAGCCATCCTCGATGAGCGCGCGCAGCTCCTCCAGGAACTCCGCCAATCTCATGTCGCTCCGGTACACCTCGACTCCGACGTCCACCTCCTTGTCGAGCAATTCCGGCCCTCGGCTGAGCGTGCGGTTGGCCTCTCCGGCGAGCGTATCGGCGTCGAACGCGCGCTTTCGACGGCCGTAGTCGTCCAACGCAGTGCACTCCGGTAGCCCGAAGGGCTCGTCGTCGAACTCGTCCTCGAACGTGATCGTGAACCCGCCCCCCGGGAGATCTCCGGGAGCGATGAGGATCGCCCTGGCGAAGTCGCGCGCTCGGCTCGGGTCAAGAACCACGCGCGGGAGCTCCGGCGTCGGCTCTGTGGTTGGGGATGGGGTGGCGGTGGGTTCGCCCGGCTCCGCCGTGGGGTCGGGCGAACCGAGAGACGGCGCTTCGCTGTCCCCGCCTCCTGCGACCAGGGCCACGACCACCACGACCGCCAAGATGGCCGCGCCCACGCCCCCGATCAGCAACCACAGCCTGCCGCCGCCGCGAGGCAGAGAAGGAGGCTGCGCAGCCTCCACCACAGGCGGCGCGCTCACGGCAGCGGCCGCAAGCGCGGCCCCGCAACTCGGGCAGAACCGAGCGCCTGCTTTGGCCTCGGCGCCACGGCTCGGACAGAACATGCGCCACATCGTAGCGGACCCGCCTGAGGCCGGGACGAGCGAGTGTAGCCGCCCCTCACCTCCCCGGCCGCGGGCGGACCAAAGGTCGATTGCTGTTCTTCTGAGCGGGCGCAAACAGCGAGGCTTTGGTGCGGCGCAGGTGATCAGATCGCGGGCGACGACCGTCAGGCGGTCGCCCGGAGCGCAGCGCAGCTCACCGATGCTGTCGTCTCACGGGCGCAGCGCTCACGGAGGCGCGGCCAGTTGGGCGCGGTGCGCCGAGACCCGGAACTGGCTGGCGACTTCCCGCTATCGGGCAGCCGGGCAGCTACCTGCTCGACCAACTCCGTGGCGGCAGCCTTGCGCCGCGACGGCGCCCTCTCCCCGCTACTTCCTCAGTACACCCAACAACGGGGACGAGGGAGGCGCCCCTATCCGTCAAGGACCCTCGCGCGACGAACCCAAAGCGGCAGGGATCCCGCCGAACGCTCGCGTTCGACGCTGCGCCTCCTACCAGATGCCGAGCGCCATTTTCACGTCGTCGCTCGCCATCGTTTTCGGATCCCAGGGTGGGCTCCAGACGATCTCGACATCCACGTCCTCGACGCCCGGCAGGCTCTTCACTTTCGCGTAGACGCCCCCGCGGATGACGGGCCCGAGGGGACAACCGGGGCTCGTGAGCGTCATCTTCACGTTCACCGTGCCGTCGTCCCACTCGATGTCGTAGACGAGTCCGAGGTCGACGATGCTCATGTCGATCTCGGGGTCCTTCACCTCGCGGATCTTCTCGCGAAGCTCCTCGTCCGTGGGTCGTGTCTTCGTGTCCGTGTCTGGCATCTCGTTGCTCCTTTGTCTCTTAGGTGTCGTTCTCTTGAAGTCCCAGGCCTTCGCGTAGCACCTTCCAGCCGAGCAGCGCGCACTTTATCCGCACGGGGAACTTCGCGACGCCCTGCAGCGACTCTAGGTCGCCGAGGGCGGGGTGCGGATCGCCCCCGTGCATGAGCTGCGCCTCGAAGTGGCCGATGAGCTCATTGACCTGATCGATCTTCATGCCTCGGATCTGCGCTGTCATCATCGAGGTGCTCGACTGACTGATCGAGCATCCCTGGCCGCTGAAGGCGACATCCGTGACCTCGTCGTCCACGACCTCGAGATGGAGGGTGACCTCGTCTCCGCAGACGGGATTCACGCCCTCGGCCTGGTGCGTGGGCGCAGCCAGCTCGCCCGCGTTTCGCGGGCGGCGATAGTGATCGAGGATCACTTCGCGGAACAGCTCTTCAAACTGCGGTTCGGCTATCGACACGACCGAATACTCGCTTTGCCTGTGCGAGCGCGTCGACGAGAACGTCGACCTCACGCTCTTCGTTGTAGATGTAGAAACTGGCGCGGTTCGTCGCGGGCACGTCCAGACGCCGCATGAGCAGCTGCGCACAGTGATGGCCCGCCCGAATCGCAACTCCCCGTGAGTCCACGATCGTGCTCACGTCGTGTGGGTGCACATCCTCCAGCGTGAAGCTGACCGCACCGCCGCGCCGTTCGACGTCGCTGGGACCGTGGACGGTGATCCCGCCTGCCCGGCCGAGGGCGTCGAGGGCGTAGGCGGTGATGCGTTTCTCGTGCTCACGCACCACGTCCATGCCGAGATCGCGCAGGTAATCGAGGGCCGCGCCGAAGGCGATGACGTCGGCGATGTTGGGCGTGCCCGCCTCGAACTTGTGGGGGCCCTCGGCCCAGGTCGAGCCCTCGGGCCTGACGATCGAGATCATCTCGCCGCCGCCCAGGAAGGGCTCCATCTCAGCGAGCAGGCCGGGCCGCGCCCAGAGCACGCCCACCCCGGTGGGACCGAGCATCTTGTGCGCGGAGAAGGCAAAGAGGTCGCAGCCCAGCGCTTCGACGTCGAGCGGCAGGTGAGGCGCGCTCTGCGCGCCGTCCAGGAGCATGAGCGCGCCGACGGCGTGCGCCATCTCCGCGATCTCGGTGACCGGGTTGATGGTCCCCAGCACGTTCGACATGTGCACGATGCTCACGACCTTCGTGCGGGGGCCGATGAGGTCGCGGAGCGCGTCGAGGTCGAGTTCGCCCTGTTCGTCGATGTCCGCGTAGCGCAGGACGGCACCGGTGCGCGCGGCAAGGAGCTGCCAAGGGACGATGTTCGAGTGGTGCTCCATCAGCGAAAGCACAATCTCGTCGCCTTCGCTCAGGTTCGCATCGCCCCAGGCCCGTGCGACGAGGTTGATCGACTCTGTTGTGTTCCGGGTGAAGACGATGTCCTGGTCGTTCGTTGCCCCGATGTGGCGGGCGGTCTTCGCGCGAACGGCCTCGTAGTCGTTCGTCGCGCGTACGGCGAGCGTGTGGATGCCACGGTGGATGTTCGCGTTCGTCGTCTCGTAGTAGTGCACGAGCGCGTCGATCACGGCCCGTGGCTTCTGCGTCGTGGCGGCGTTGTCGAGGTAGACCAGCGGATGGCCGTTCACCTCCTGCCGGAGGATGGGGAAGTCGTCCCGAATCCGCGCGGGATCGAATGCGCTCACGCGCCCGCTCCCAGCGCCCTCAGTTTCGCCTCGACCAAAGCGGTCAGCTCCTCGCGAAGCGCGTCTTCCGGCTTCGTGCGGTCCAAGACCTCGCCGAGGAAGCCCCGCACGAGCAGCCCCATCGCGCCTTCGCGCGTAAGCCCCCGGGACTGGATGTAGAACAGCTCCTCATCGTTGACCGGACCGGCGGTGGCGCCATGGCTCACCCGGGTCACGTCGTTCGTGAGGATCTCGAGGACGGGGTCGCTGTCGGCTTTGGCGGCGCGGCTCAGGAGGAGGTTGCGGTTCTCCTGGTTCGCGTCCGAGCGCCGCGCCTCCAGCCCCACGCGCGTGAGCCCGTAGTACACCGCCCGCGAGCGACCCCCAAGCGCCGATTTGAACAGCAGATCGCTGCGTGTGTCAGCCGCGACATGGTCCTGGAGCGTGTAGAAGTCGAGGTGCTCCTCGCCACCGCCCACGGCCAAGCCGTAGAGCTCGCTGCTCGAACCGCGTCCCTCCAGCGAAGACGTCACGTGGCTCTTCACCACGCGGCCTCCGGTGGCGAGGCTCAGGCTCACGAGAGCTGCGTCCCCCTCCGTGATCGTGCGTTGCTCGGCGAAGACGCGCGTCTGCGCGCCCCAGCGATGGAGCGTTGTGTAGTGCACGATCGAACCGGGGCCCGGCAGGATCTCGACGACCGGTAGCACCACCATCTCTATGTCGCTGGAGCGGTGCTCCTCGATCACGGTCAGGCGGCTATTGGGGCCGGTCACGATCAGCGTATGTGGTGTGGTTAGGCTGCCGGCGGTGTCGAACCCCCGAGTGATGCGCACTGGCGCGGTCAGCTCCGCGTTCGCGTCCGCCCGCACCACGATCCCTCCCTGAAGGAAGGCGTAGTGCAGGGCCGCCAGGCGCCCGCTGTCGGCGGCGATGGCACTCCCGAGGCCGGCAAGCGCGTCCTCGTCAGCTCCAGCGAACTCCGTAAGCGTGAGGCCATCGATAGCGGAGTTGCAGCCTAGAGTGACGCCGTTGCGCTGCACGAGCGTCCCCGGCTCCGCAGGAAGGTCATCCCCATCTCGCCCGGCGAGCCCGCTGGGCGGTGCGAAACGCTCGATGTTCAGGCTCGCCGCCTGAACATACTTCCAGGGGCGATCAACGGACGGTGAGGGCATCGCCAGTCTGCCCATCGCCTCCGCCCCCTGCGCGCGCAGGGCCGCGACGATCGCGCCGTCAGCCAGCTCTTCGCCGAGAGCGCGGCTGGTCTGCGCGGTCAACGCGGGCACAGCGGTCGATGCGCTAGGCGCGGAGGTCATTCAGTCCGTTCTCCTTGGCGCGCCGCGTGCGGCGGATGCCGTCTCCGACTCCGGGAACGCCGCGCTCCGTAGCGGTCGGCCTAGCCGATCGCACCTTCCATCTGCAGTTCGATGAGCCGGTTCAGCTCGACGGCGTACTCCATCGGCAGCTCTTTCACGATCGGCTCGACGAAGCCGTTGACGATCATCTTGGCGGCCGCGTCCTCGCTCAGGCCGCGGCTCTGGAGGTAGAACAGCTGCTCTTCGCTCAGCTTCGAGACGTAGGCCTCATGCTCGATCGAGACGTCGGGCGCATCCACTTCCATTGTCGGGTAGGTGTCCGAGCGCGACTCCTCGTCGAGGAGGAGTGCGTCGCAGCGCACGCTCGAGCGGACGTCGTCACAGCCCTCGTAGACCTTCAGGAGGCCGCGGTAGCTCGTGCGGCCCCCCTCCTTGCTGAGGGACTTCGAGACGATGCGCGAAGTCGTGTGCGGGGCCATGTGCACGATCTTGCCGCCCGCATCCTGGTGCTGGCCCTGGCCGGCGAAGGCGAGTGAGAGGATCTCGCCGTGGGCGCCCGGCTCCATGAGGAAGACGCTCGGGTACTTCATCGTGAGCTTCGAGCCGAGGTTGCCATCGACCCACTCCATGACCGCGTCCTCGTAGGCGGCGGCGCGCTTCGTCACGAGGTTGTAGACGTTGTTCGACCAGTTCTGGATGGTCGTGTACCGGACGCGCGCGCCCTTCTTCACGATGATCTCGACGACGGCGCTGTGGAGCGAGTCGCTGCTGTAGGTCGGGGCGGTGCAGCCCTCGACGTAATGAACCTCGCTGCCCTCGTCCGCGATGATCAGCGTGCGCTCGAACTGGCCCATGTTCTCGGTGTTGATGCGGAAGTAGGCCTGCAGCGGCACGTCGACCTTCACGCCCGGCGGCACGTAGATGAACGAGCCCCCGGACCAGGCGGCGCTGTTCAGGGCCGCGTACTTGTTGTCCCCCGGCGGGATGAGCTTGCCGAAGTGCTCCTTGACGACGTCTTCGTGCTCGGCGAGGGCCTGGTCCATTCCAACGAAGATGACGCCGAGCTTCTCGAGGTCCTCGCGGATGTTGTGGTAGACGACCTCCGAGTCGTATTGGGCGCCGACGCCGGCGAGGAACTTCTTCTCGGCCTCGGGGATGCCGAGCTTGTCGAACGTGTTGCGAATGTAATCCGGCACGTCGTCCCAAGAGCGCTCATCGCGGTCCGTGGCACGCACGAAGTAGTGGATGTTGTCGAAGTCGATCGTTTCGAGGAGATCGGTGCCCCAGGGCGGGTTCTCCTTCTCATTGAAGAGATCGAGCGCGCGCAGGCGGAACTCGCGCATCCACTGGGGCTCGTCCTTCATGTCCGAGATCATGTTCACGATCTCGGGCGTGAGGCCCTTTTTCGCCTTGAAGAGGGCCTCTTCTTCATCGAAGAAGCCC
>CAUYXJ010000060.1:0-18071 GCA_963577065.1 Dehalococcoidia bacterium
GCCGGACTTCAAGGGCCCGCCGGAGCTTCCCGAGGCCTGGTCGACGGTCGAGGTACTGACGCCCGACCTGAGTACGGTCGTCTTCCGCCTGGAGGAGGCGAGCGCGCCCTTCCTCGCCCGTTTCGCCACGATCGGGATTCTCCCCGAGCACCTGCTCCATAGCCTCGATGCGGCGCGGCTCTTCGACTCGCCCTTCAACGCGGCGCCGGTCGGAGCCGGGCCCTACCGGATGGCGTCGGTCACCTCGAACGAGGCGACGCTCCGGGCTTACGAGCGCTATCACTTCGGCCGCCCCGAGATCGATATCATCGCCGTCCGCTTCTTCCCCGATTTCCCCACTGCCCAGCGCGAACTCGAGGCGGGAAGGATCGACGGCCTCCTCTTCCGCGAATCGCTCAGTCAGGCGCAGCTCGATTCGCTGGACCAGGTGGACGACCTCACGCGCGATCACCTCCAGCGAGCCGCGTACTTCGTGCTCTACCTGAACAACGATCAGGCGGCCTTCTTCCGGGACGCGCGCGTGCGAACCGCGATCTCGCTTGCCCTCGATCGCGAGCGGCTAGCGGCGGCCGCGCTCTCCAGCATGGCAACGCCCTCGTCGTCGGCGGTCACGCCCGGCACCTGGGCGTATGCGCCCGAATACGATCGCCTCGAGATCGATACCGAGACAGCCTTGGCGTTGCTCACGGAGGCGGGCTGGCATCGCAGCCCAACCTCAGGTGTGCTCATCCGCGAGGGCGCGGAGTTCCGGCTGACCATCCGCACGGACAACGATCCGACGCGGGTGGCGCTGGCGGGCGAGATCGCGCGCCAGTTGGAGCCGCTCGGCATTCGTGCGACCGTCGCGAGCACGAGCTTTGCAGTGCTGCGGCGGGACTTCCTCCAGGAGCGGACCTACGACGCCGCCGTCGCCGGATGGGACCAGGGCCCCGACCCGGACCCCTACTTCGGCTGGCACAGCTCGCAGACCGGTCTCGCCGGCGGCAATATCGCGAACTACGCCGATGTCGTCTCCGATACGCTCATCGCGCGCGGCCGCACGGAGCTGGATCTCGCGATTCGCAGGGACGCCTACGAGCAGTTCCAGGAGATCTGGCAGATGGACGTTCCCAGCGTCATCCTCGCCTATCCGCGCTACTTGTACCTGCGCAGCGATTCGCTCGAGGCGACCGCACCGGGCGTGCTCTTCACGCCCGCCGACCGCTTCCTGGATGTGCACGAGTGGCGTATCGGATGACCGCCACGCCGCCCATTTTCCTGCTCACGGACTTCGGCTTGCGCGATAGCTACGCCGGCCAGGTGAAGGCGGTACTCGCCCATCGAGCGCCTGATTCGACCGTGATCGATATCTCCCACGAGGTGTCGCCGTTTGCCATCGATGAAGGTGCCTGGCTGCTGGAGACCGTTCTCCCCTTCGTTCCGCCCGGAGCAATCTTCGTGGCCGTCGTCGATCCGGGGGTCGGCGGTGAGCGTTTGCCGATCGCGATCCGGGTGCCGGCTACCGGCGCTGGCGCGCGTTCCTTCCTGGGGCCGGACAACGGCCTGCTCTCGGCCGTCGCACCGCGTTGCGCCCGGCCCTCGGAAACGCGTGTCGCGGCCCTGCCGGATGGGATCGACGTGCGTCTCATCGAGAGTAAGGAGGCGCGTCACGCGGTTGTGAGCGACACTTTCCACGGCCGCGACATCTTCGCTCCAGCGGCCGCCGCCCTGGCTCGCGGCGACAGCCACGAATCGCTGGGCCGGCCACTCCCCGAACTAACGCTGCTGCCGCCTTTCGAGGGTCGCCCTGGCGCTGATGGCTGCCTCCTCGGAGCGGTGATCCACGTCGATCGCTACGGGAATCTGGTGACCACCGTTCGCGCCGAGCAGCTCCCCGGCGCGTCTCGGGAGCAATGGCAGGGCGCTTACACGCTTGAGCTGCGGGGGCAGGTCGTCGAGCTCGCGGTGCGTACCTTCAACGATGCGCCCATGGGGTCGCTCGCCTGGCACATCGACTCGAGCGGCTTCCTCGCGATCGCCGTACGCGAGGGGAGTGCGGTCGAGCGTCTTGGCGCCGTCCGGGGGGACGCTGTGCTCGTTCGGCCCCGATGAAACCAGCGGACGTGCGCACGATCTTCATGGGCTCACCGGCGTTCGCCGTGCCCTCGCTGCGGGCGCTCGCCGAGGCGGGGTACGACCTGCGCTTGGTCGTGGCCCAGCCGGACCGGCGCGCCGGCCGCGGGAGCCGGGTTCGCGCCCCGGCCGCGAAGACTGAAGCGGAGGGCCGCGGCATCACCGTCTACCAACCGGAATCCGTCAAGGTTCCCGAAGCCGTGGCCGCGCTGGCGGCCGCGAAGCCCGATCTGATTGTCGTTGCGGCCTACGGCCGCATCCTCCCCTGCACGGTTCTCGATCTTCCGCCGCGGGGCACCGTCAATGTCCACCCATCGCTCCTCCCCCGCTGGCGCGGCCCCTCGCCGGTCGCCGCCGCGATTCTCAGCGGCGATGAGGAGACGGGCGTCTCGATCATCGAGCTCGTGCCCAAGATGGATGCCGGGCCCGTGATCACGTCCCGGCGGTCGCGAGTCCTGCTTACGGAAACCACGCGGACCCTCGAGGCCCGCCTCGCGAAGGAGGGCGCGGCCCTCCTCGTCGAGGCGCTCCCCGGCTGGCTTGCCGGCGAAACCGTCGCGACTCCTCAAGATGAGTCACGCGTGACTACCTGCGCGCTGCTCACCAAGGCGGACGGCCACCTCGAGGCGGCGATGACCGCCGCCGAAGCGGGGCGTGCCGTGCGTGCCTACGATCCCTGGCCCGGCGCCTACGTCACCTACGCGAATGAGCGGCTGGCGATCTGGCGCGCGCACGCGCAAGCGGCCACAAACGAGCTGGAGGCAGGTGAGATCTCGCTCACCGACGGGCGACCGGCTGTCGCCTTTCGTGAGGGTCTGCTGGTGCTCGAGGAGGTCCAGCGGAGCGGCTCCAAGCGGGTCAGCGGTGAGGCGTTCGTGAATGGTGAGCATGGCCGCCTCGCGACGCAGGTGGTCCTCGCGTGACCAGCCTGCTGCGCCTCAGACCCGCCGAGCTCGACGAGGCTCTCGCCGGGCTCGGTGTGCCTCGCTATCGCGGCGAGCAGATCGCGCGCGCCGTCTACGAGGGTCGTGCGGCTTCGCTGGATGACCTTGGGCAACTCCCGGCCGGCCTTCGTGCGCGGCTGCGGGGCGTGGGCTTGGAGCTCGCCGCTCCGGAGGTCCTGAGCGAGCTCGTGAGCGACGATGGGGAGACCACGAAGGTGCTCCTCCGACTCGGCGACGGCACTGCCGTCGAGGCCGTGCTCATGCAGTACTCCCAGACGGGTCGCCACCCGCGCTCGACCGTCTGCGTCTCGACGCAGGCGGGCTGCGCCATGGGCTGCGTCTTCTGCGCGACCGGCCAGATGGGCTTCGAACGGAACCTCGCGGCCGAGGATGTCGTCGCCCAGGTATTGCACTTTCAGCGCCTTCTGCGATCGCGGGGCGAGCATGTGACGAACGTCGTCTTCATGGGCATGGGCGAGCCGCTGGCCAACTACGCGGAGACGCTGCTTGCGGTTCGCCAGCTCAGCGATCCACGCGCCTTCGGCCTGGCTCAGCGCGCGATCACGATCTCGACGGTCGGCATTCCGCGCGCGATCGACCAGCTCGCTTCCGAGGACCTCCAGGTCGGCCTCGCGATCTCGCTGCACGCACCGGACGACGCGCTACGCCGGCGCCTCGTCCCGACGGCGTCAGCGAACTCGGTCCGCGAACTGCTCGACGCCGCGCGCCGCTATTTCAGCGCGACCGGCCGGCGCGTCTCGATCGAGTACGCCCTCATCGGCGGCGTCAACGACACGCGCGCACACGCCCAAGCTCTCGCGTCTCTCCTCGGTGGCGCCGGTATGCACGTGAATCTCATCCCCCTCAACCCCACCGCCGGCGCTTTCACCGCGCCCTCGCGCCGCCAGGTGCGCGAGTTTCGGCGCATCCTCACGGAAGGGGGAGTCAACGTGACGGTGCGGATCGAGAAGGGTGCGGAGATTGCGGCCGCTTGCGGCCAACTCCGCACCGATGCGCTCGGCGCTACGAGCGCGCCCGCTGCGCCAGCCCCCGCGTCAAGCTGAGGACGAAGCTGCCGACGGCCAGGCCAAGGCCGGCGGCGAACGCCGTGCGCAGATCGAGCCAGGTGTGGACGTCGCCGCGGACGACCGGCGCGGCGAGGATGCCGACCCGGGCCCGGTCGCAGGCGACAGAGCCGGCGATCACGCCGCCGACGTTGCTCTCTCGGACGGTGGCGCGCTGTGCCCGCAGCACACCGATCGCGACCCGATCCGCCCGTGCCGTCGTGGCTTCGAGGAGGAGTACCGCCGCTTGCTCAATGGAGGCTTGCTCCGTGCGCACCTCGCGGACGCCCGCGTGCCGGATCTCTTCGCGATGCGGGGCGTCGCCGGTGCTTTCCTCGTCCGCGCCCACCCCTGCCCCGCGCGTCCCCCCGTTCAAGCCAGCCACATCGCCTACCTCTCCGAAACCTTAACGCTAGACCCGGACCCGAGAAGGGGCAATGCTCCCTCGCGTGCGCACTTCGGACTTCGACTACGACCTCCCGGCCGAGCTGGTTGCGCAGGTGCCTGCGGAGCCACGCGATGCGGCCCGCCTCCTGCTGGTCGCGGGCGAGCCGGGGCTACTGAGCCACCACTACGTGCGCGATCTCCCTGGTCTCCTCCGTCGAGGTGACCTCTTGGTGCTGAACGACACGCGCGTCATGGCCGCTCGCCTGATTGGCGAGCGCGTGGATACGGGCGGGCGCGTCGAGCTGCTGCTGCTGCGTGAACAGGACGATTGCGTCTGGTCGGCGCTGATGCGGCCCGCCCGCGCGGCTGCAGCCGGGCGCGGCCTCCGCTTTCTTGCGAATGACGGCGAGCTTCGCGCGTCCGTGGTGCGCCGCCTGGGAGAGGCGGTCGTCGTTCGGTTCGACCGGCCGATCGATCCGTCGACGGTCGGGACGCTGCCTCTGCCTCCGTATATCCGTGACTTCGGGGGCGACCCGGACCGCTACCAGACCGTGTTTGCGCGGGACGCACGTAGCGCGGCCGCGCCCACCGCCGGCCTGCACTTCACGCCCGCGCTCTTCTCGCGGCTCAGCGAGGCCGGGATCGAGCAGGCCTTCCTCACGCTCGAAGTGGGGCCGGCCACCTTCCGTCCGGTCCGCAGCGAGGACCCCGCGGAGCACGAGCTCGATCCGGAGCGCTACCGTCTCCCCGCCGCCACCGCTCAGGCGATCCACGCCGCGCGCGCCGATGGCCGCCGCGTGGTGGCGGTGGGGACGACCGTCGTGCGCGCACTCGAACACGCCTTCGGCGGCTCGAGCGGTGACAAAGCCGAGGGCGCAACCGACCTCTTCATCCGCCCGGGCTACGAGTTCGGGGTCGTGGACGCGCTGCTCACGAACTTCCACCTCCCGCGTTCGACGTTACTCATGCTCGTGTCCGCGTTCGCTGGTCAGGAGGTGATGCGCGCCGCCTACGCGGAAGCGGTCCGGGAGCGCTATCGGTTCTACAGCTTCGGCGACGCGATGCTGCTCGTTCCCTGATCGTCCTCGGCCAGCGCCCAGTGGCGTCCCCGCGCGGAGACGAGCCCATCGCGCGCCAGCGCGGTGAGGTACGCGCTGCAGCCGGGGCGATGCTCAGGTGGCAGGCGCCGCGCGATCTCGTCGCTGTGGAGCGCCACGCCCTCGGCCAGCATCGCCACGATCCGGCCGCGTGCGAAGCGAGCGGTCGTCTCGAACGCGGGAGCCGCTTGAGCGGGGCCGTCGCCGGCGGTGACCCTGCTCGGCTTGCCGGCCGCGAGCCAGCGGCAGCTCCCTGCGAGGGGGCAGTGCTCGCAGTCGGGGCGCCGCGCCTTGCAGCGCGTCGCCCCCAGATCCATCAGCGCGAGCTGATGGTCGCGCGCGCCGCGGGTGGGAAGCCACGCGATCGCCGCCTTCCGCAGGGCGTGGCCCGGCGGCGAGGTCGCGCGCTCGTCGCCGAGGAGCGCCCGCGTGACGACGCGACCGACGTTCGTATCCAGGGTGGGTGTGCGCCGGCCCCCCGCAAAGCAGGCGACGGCCGCGGCCGTGTAGGGCCCCACCCCGGGGAGCGTACGTAGCCTCGGTTCGTGCGTGGGGACGCCGCCGAAGCGTGCGCAGGCCTCGCGCGCCGCGCGCTGGAGGTTCACGGCGCGGCGGTTGTACCCCAACCCCGACCATTCGCGGATGACGGCGGCCGTAGGCGCCAGCGCAAGGCTCTCGGCGTCCGGCCAACGTTTCAGCCAGGCTTCGTAGCGAGGCAGAACGCGGTCGACCTGGGTCTGTTGCAGCATCACTTCGGAGACCAGCACCGCGTAAGGGTCGCGTGTACGCCGCCAGGGCAGCTCGTGGCGACCGTGTTCGCGGTACCAGCGTTGTAGCGCCCGCCGCAGGAGCCCGAGCTCCTTCGGTGCGATGGGGCCGGCGCTGCTACTCGTCGTCCTCGCGCTCATCGTCCTCGTCATCGCGGTCGTCGCCATCGTCGCCATGGGCGCTGGTGGGCACGATTGCGAGATCGCCCCGCCGGCTCTTGCGCCGGCTCTTTGGGGGGACCGCTTCGAGCGCCTCGATCAGGCCTGTGAGGGCGGTACTCGCCGTCCCTCCCGGCACCACCACCCCTGCCGCGCCGCTCTCGCGTAGCGCCTCCAGATCGGCGGTCGTTGCCGCCGGCGTCACCGCAACGAGCAGCGGCGCTCCGCAGAGCGTGGCCACGCGCGTGAGCGAGATGCGGCGCGCGAGCGTCAGGCCCTCAGCGCTTTCGCGCACGAGTACGGCGTCGAGCTCCAGCGGTGCGAATGCGCGCAGATCGGTCTCGTCCGCCCCCTCCGTGGCGGCGAGCACGAGCCCGAGGTCTTCGTCGTCGGCTACTCCCGCGGCCGTGACCTCGGGATCGGCGATGAGGAAGTCGATGCCGGCCTCTTTGAGGGTCTCGACCTCGCCCGCGGCGAAGGACGAGACCTCGGTGCCGATGAGGCCGTTCAGCGCCTTCGCCGCATCCGCGGCGGCGGCGGCATCCGCGGCCGCGACGGTGACGAAATCGACGCCCGCTGCGAGGGCGTCAGCGGCCTCGCTGGCGGAGGTCGCCAGCACGCCCAGGAGCAGCGCCCGCTCTTTGCTGCGCACGGCGGCGCCGAATCCCATCGCTCTGCCTGCTTCGCCCCGCCGCTTGCGTTGGAGCGCCTCGCCCAGCTTGCTCATGCAGTCCCTCCCGTGTTCGCCGTGCCCGGCGCCCCCACCACATTGCCGCCCCGGATAACGCCCACGATGGACTCTGGCCGTTGCAGGCAGCTGATATCGGCGAGGGGATCCTCAGCCAGAATTACGATATCCGCCGCTTGGCCCACGCGCAGCCTCCCGACCTCGTCCCCGAGGCCGAGGAGCTCGGCCGCCCAGGCTGTCGCAGCCAGAAGAGCGGCCGCGGATGAGAGCCCGTGGGCGGCCATACGCACGATCTCCTGGGCGTTCTCACCGGGCCGGTTCAGGGGCGTGCCCTGGTCGGTGCCCATCGCCAAGCGCACCCCCGCACGCACCGCCGCCTCGTAGCTCGCGATGTGATCTTCCAAGACCGCTTGACCCTTCTCGACGGCGTACTGAGGGATCCCGGCATCGCCACCCTGCGCGATGTGGTCGGGCGCGGTCAGTGTTGGCACCAGGTAGGTGCCCGCCTCGAGCATCATCGCGATCGCCTCCTCGTCGAGCCAGACGCCGTGCTCGATGGACGTGACGCCGGCTGCGACGGCGTTCTTGATTCCTTCGGTCGACTGTGCGTGCGCTGCGACGGTGCGGAAGGCCTTCGTCGCCTCCTCGACCCCCGCCTGCAGCTCCGCTCGCGTGAAGGCGGGCGAGCGGGGGTCCACGCCGGGGGTGAGCACGCCGCCACTCGCGAAGAGCTTGATCGCGGTCGCGCCCGCACGCAGCTCTTCGCGCACGGTCCTGCGCACGGCGTCTGGGCCGTCCGCCTCGCGCGCGATGAAGCCGTGGCCGTGCCCGCCCGACATGGTGATGCCCATCCCCGCCGCGAGGATCCGGGGCCCCGCGAGCTCGCCCGCGGCGATGGCCGCCGCAAGGTCGATATTGAGCCGGTCCGCGGCGCCCAGGTCCCGAACGGTCGTGATGCCGCGTGTGAGCGTCGTGCGCGCGTGCTCCGCCGCGCGCCAGGCGCGCCGCGGCAGCGGGGGGCGCTGGCCCGGCGAGAGCTCGGCGGGATCGCCCGCGGACGTGATGTGCACGTGACAGTCGATGAGCCCGGGAATGAGGTAGCAGCCCTCACAATCGAGCGTCCGGCCGCCCGGTGGTGCCTCGGCCTCCCCGAGTGCGGCGATACGCCCGCCGGCGCAGAGCAGATCGCCCTGAACGAAGCTGCGCGCATCGCTCTCGAAGAAGGCTCCTCCGCGGAGGAGCAGGGGCTGGGTTTCAGTGGCCATCGTTCTCCCGCGGCCCGCTTCCGCGAACGGCGAGCCGCAACTAGCCGGTGAGCGCCAACGGTCCCGCCGCATAGTACTCGGCGGCCAGCACGCGGAAGTAGCCGCCGTCGTCGTCCGCACTCGTGGCAATCGCCGTGTTCCCGTTGATCGGCTCGGGGTTGGTCACGCCGTCGCCCGCGTAGTCGGCCGGGGATGTCTGCAGAATCGCTCCGCGTCCGAAGAGAAGCGCGATCACCCCGGCGTCCGCGTACGCCGCGAGATGCTTCTGGGACTCCTCGCCGAGCAGCCATTCGACGCGGTTGTCCTGATAGTGCCCGTCGCTGTTGTCGAGGGTGCGGTAGACGGTGTTTCCGAGGGGGATCTGCCAGAGTACGGCCCGCAGGCCGGTCAGAGCGACGAACCGGGTGAGCAGCGTGACCTGCCGTTCGAAGTCGCCGGCGTCCCACCACGATGGGCCGCCGACCTTGCCGTCCTTGAAGGCGGCATCGCGATCGGCGTATTCGGCGAAGGTCAGATCGAACCGCGCCTCGAGCGAGTCGTAGAAGGCGGCAGAGCGGGCCGCCACGCGGATCACTTCCGCGAGCGGGGGGTCGCTGTAGACGATGTCCTGATTGGTGGCCCAGCTGCTGAGGTGATACCCGAGAAGGACGTTCGGCGCGTTCTCGTCACGCAGCCGCACGACTGCCTGGGCGAAGCCCGCAAAGGTGTCGGGCAGGTCCGCGAGGCCGGGGAGGCCGGTCGCGGCGACGGCCGTGGGAAGCGCGGCGCCGTCGTCCCCCGGCGAGAGCTGCTGCGCATAGCCCCAGAGGTCGGGTTCGACGTGCAGGACGATGGTCGTGTCAGGGTATTCGCCCGCCTGCTGGAAAAACGCGGCAAGGTCTTCGTAGTAGGCGCGCAGCAAGGCGGCGTCCTGGAGCCCGGCTTGCAGGCGGTCGCGCTCGCCCCAGCCCTCGGTGGCAGGCGTCGATTGCAGGAGCATGTAGTAGCTGAAGACGGGTCGAGCGCCCGCGTCCGCGCTCTCCTCGATGTAGCGTGCGACGTAGCGGCCGTCCTCGTGCCAGCTCTGCCAGCCGCTGTCGCCAGCGCCCCCTGCGAGGTACTGGTAGAGGAAGCCGAAGGGCGCGATCTCGTTGCTGCGGGCGGCGTGGCCGTCGGGGCTGGCGATTCCCAGCTCGAGCGTGCGGGGCAGACCAGCGGGGATCGGTGGCAGATCGGCCGTGCCTTCCGCCGGCGCACCGCCGTCGCTCCGCGACCAGGCCAGGAGCAGGCCCGCCGCGATGAGGGCGAAGACGGCGAGCGCGACCCAGCGCGAGGTGCGGCCGATCGATCGTTGGCTCGGGGGGGGTGGGATCCATTGGCGGCGATGCTCAGCCCGGGGAGTGAACCTTGGGTGGACCGGCGGTCCGGGCCCCGTCGCCAAGGGGTCGAGACCGATCGGCCTATGTGATAACTTTACCGGCCCGCGGGATGTGGAGTGCCCGAGATTGGTGGGCGCCGCGAACCGCGCTGGTACGCAATCGGCATGCATCGCTCTGTCCCCCACCCGCTCGACATTGGCCGCGAAGTCGCATTCGGCCTCCTCGGCGCGCTCGCCTACTTCGGGGTGCGTGGCATCACCGAGGGCAACGTTGCGGTCGCGCACGAAAACGCCAAGGAAGTCGTCGCCTTCGAAAAGGCGTTCGGGATGTATTGGGAGCTCCAGCTCCAGGAGCTGGTGATCGACAGCGGCTGGATCGTGACCTTCATGAACTGGGTCTACATCTACGGCCATTGGCCGGTGATCGGCGCCGTCGCGGCCTGGTTGCTCCTGCGCGATCCCGACGCCTACCGGCTCTACCGCAACGCATTCCTCATCTCCGGCGCGATCGGCTTGGTCGTGTTCGCGACCTATCCGCTCGCCCCGCCCCGGCTCGCCGACCTCGAGATCATCGATACGGTCAGCGAGCAGTCGCGCTCGTTCCAGTACCTTCAGCCGCCCACGTTCGTGAACCAGTACGCGGCCATGCCGAGCCTCCATGTCGGCTGGAATATCCTGATCGGCATCGCCCTCGTGAAGTCCGCGGCGTCCTACCTGCCCTTGAAGGTGTTCGGCTGGGTGATGCCGACGCTCATGGCGATCTCCGTCGTGCTCACGGCGAACCACTACCTCATCGATGGCGTCGTCGGTGCGCTGGTCGCGCTCTTCGGGCTCTGGCTCGCCCATCGCTTCGTCGACTGGCGCAAGGATCCGCCTCGCTGGTGGCCAGCGCCCGGCTCCGGCCGGGAACGAACTGGTGCGAGCAGCGCGGGCCGCGCGACCGTTCGCCGGCGGGGCCTGTAGTGACGCAGGCCGAGGCCCCCGGCGACACACCGTCCACGAACGGAGGCGGTCCCGCGCCGCGCCCCCCGGTTCCTGCCCCGGCCCGCAGCGTCCTCGAACGCATGCGGACCAAGGCGAACCGTGGTCTGCGCATCGCCCGCATGTTGGGCCGGGGGGCGATCGCCACAGACCACCCCATGCTCGTGACGCTGGTCGTCACGCGGCGCTGCAACCTCGACTGCGCCTACTGCAACGAGTACGACCTGGTCTCCGACCCGGTACCGCTGGCCGACCTCGAGCGGCGCGTCGATCGCATCGCCCGCCTGGGCACGAGCATCGTCACCCTTAGCGGCGGCGAGCCCCTCCTCCACCCCCAGCTCGAGGAGGTGGTCGCGCGCATCCGGCGCCGGGGCATGATCGCGACCCTCATCACGAACGGCTATCTCCTCAGCGACGAGCGCATTGCGAAGCTGAACGCGGCCGGCCTCGACTACCTCCAGATTTCGATCGACAACCTCACCCCGGACGACGTTTCCAAGAAGAGCCTCAAGGTGCTCGATGTGAAGCTACGCTCGCTCGCGCGGCTCGCTGCCTTCACGGTGAACGTTAACCTCGTGGTCGGCGCGGGTGTGCGCAATCCCGAGGATGCGCTCCTGGTTGCGGGGCGCGCGCGCGAGCTCGGCTTCGCGCCGACGATCGGCGTCATTCATGACTCAGACGGCCAGCTGCAGCCGCTCGACGATCGCGAGCGCGCGGTCTACCGCGAGATCCGCGGTCACAGCGGCCTCGGCTTCGGGATCATCGATCGCTTCGAAGAGAACCTGGCGAAGGGCAAGCCCACGAACTGGCGTTGCCGCGCCGGCGCGCGCTACCTCTACGTCGACGAGGACGGCTTGGTGCACTGGTGCTCGCAGCAGCGGGGCACGCCCGGGACACCCCTCCTGAGCTACGGCCGCGCGGACATGCGCCGTGAGTACCGCACCGAAAAACCGTGCGCCCCGTTCTGCACCATCCAGTGCGTGCACCGCTCGTCCATCATGGACAACTGGCGGGGGCGCCAGACTCCGGCACCTCGAGCCTAGCGCCGCTGCTCGTGATGGCTAGGACGAGCCGCCTGCAGCCGCCTCGCCTTCAGCTGGCGTGCGCGCGGCTGGCGTGCGCACGGCGCTCGGTCCCTCGATCTGGAGGCGCGGCAGCCAAGAGAGCCAGCTCGGGAAGTACCAGTTCGCAGTTCCGAGGAGCTGCATCGAGGCCGGGACGAGCACGGACCGGATGATCGTCGCGTCGATCAGGACGGCGACGCCGAGCCCGAACCCCATCTGCTCGAACATCACGAGATCGCCGCTGGCAAAGCCGCCGAAAACGGCGACCATGATCAGCGCCGCGCCGGTGATCAGGCGGGCCGTGGAACGGAGGCCGAAAGCGACGGACTCGGTGTTGTCGCCGGTCTCATCGAAGCGCTCACGAATACGGCTGAGGAGAAAGACGTGGTAGTCCATCGAGAGGCCGAAGAGCACGGAGAACAGGAAGACCGGGATCCAGGCCTCGATCACGTCCGACTGCGTGAAGCCGAAGATCTCGTTCCCGATCCCCTCCTGGAAGACCAACACCAGGAGCCCGTACGCGGCACCGACAGAAAGCAGGTTCATCACGATCGCCTTGAGCGGCACCACGATCGAGCGGAATACGACCAACAGGAGAAGGAAGCTCAAGCCAAGAACGAAGGGGAATACGACGAAGATGGCGTCCCGGCCGATGGTCTCGAAGTCGAGGGTCTCAGCGGCCGCCCCGCCAACGAGAGCCCGCGCAGGCACGTCGTCGAACGCTGCCGGAATGTAGTCGTCGCGCAGCCGTTTGATCGCATCGAGCGCAGTCGAACTTGTGGCGCTGCCGCCTGCGATCGCGGTCGTTAGCCGCGCCAGGTCGCCCGTCGTGTTTACCGTCTCGGCGAGAGGACCGAAGGAACCGTCGGCAGCCATCGCGGTCGCGAGCTGATCGATCGCGCCACGAACAGCCGGGTCCGCGATGTCGCCGTCGACGACTATGATCGTTGGCTCGATGAGCCCGGCGGAGAAGTCCTCTTGGAGGACTTCGAAGCCGGCGCGCGATTCGAAGCTTTCGGGGAGGACATCGACGCCGTTCGAGCCGAAATTGAGCGCGAACGCCGGGATCGAAAGCGCGACGAGCAGGCCCCCGGCGAGCAGCACGCTCACGACTGGGGCGCGCATGACCGCTCGGGTGACCGCGTCCCAGAACCCGCCCTCGGCTTCCCTCGCCGCACCCGTTTCCTTGCCGCCGATGAACGGCAGCCCAAGGCGGTTCACGCCGTCTCCGAGAATCGAGAGCGCGGCAGGGAGCAACGTGAGCGAAGCAAGAACGGCGACGATAACCACGAGGATCGCGCCCGTGCCGAGGGAGATGAAGGTCGTCTCGGGGACGAGCAGCATGCCCAGCAGGGCGAGCACGACGGTGATTCCGATGAAGAGCACGGCCCGCCCGGCGGTGCCCCCAGCGAGGGCGATCGCGTCGGACTTGGCCGCGCCCGCCCCTCGTTCCTCGCGGTAGCGCGCGAGCATGAAGAGCGAGTAGTCGATGCCGACGGCCAGGCCGATCATGAAGATCATGTTCGTGATGAAGATCGAGAGATCGAAGACCAGCCCCAGCAGCGCGGCCATCCCCAACGCGATCATGATCGAGATGAGCGCGAGGATGAGCGGCAGCGCCGCCGCCACCACGGCGCCGAAGACGATCAGCAACACGATGACGGCGATGGGCAGCCCGAACATGAACTCGCCGCGGAAGAGGTCGCGTTCGGCCGCCTCCTCGAACTCGAGCTCGAGCGTGGCCGTGCCGGTGATGAACAGGTCGAAGCGTCCGTCTGCGCGGCCCTCTTCGAGGAGGTCGATGATGCGCTGGACCTCGTCCGCGTCGACGTTGAGCGGGAGGAGCATCGTCATCCGGTCTTCCGAAACGAGCCCTTCCTCGCCGCTGAGGTAGTAAGTCGTGCCCTGGACGAAGAATTCACTGCGGAGGCGGCTGAGCTCCAGATAGAGATCGTCGACGAAGGCACGGAAGGCGTCGTCGTCGACCGTCAGTTCGCGCCCGCGGATGATCACGATCTCTTGATCGAAAGCGGGGTTGGCGGCGCGCAAGGCGCTCGTCTCGAACTCGGAGCTCCAGAAGAGGATGGTCCTGGCGCTGGCGAAGAACGGATCGATCGCCTCGGGCCCGGGAAGCGTGAAGATGACATATGCGGTGTGGCGGTCGGCGGAAACGAGTGCATCGGCACCGCTTTCATAGAAATTCGCCGCCGAGGTGACCACCTCGGGGCCGAGTGCGGTGAGCTGCTCGGAGCCGCTTTCGACGAACCTCTGGAACGCGGGGTCGTCGACGGTGAGCCCCTCCGAGCGGATGAGCAGCACCTCCACGAGCGAAGGGTCTTGCACCTGATCGCTGCCGAAGCGCTCGCCGAGGAGCTCCCAGACCTCGTCTGATTCGATGGTGCGCGTAGCCTCGCCCTCCGTGGTGAGCGAGTCGCCGAGGAGCGTGATGATCAGGCCCACCGCGACGACGACGGTCGCGACCCAGGCGCCTACCACCCACCACGGGTGCCGCGCGCTCGCGCGAGCGAGCGTATGGGTACTGAACCGGCTCGCCATCGAGTTGCTCATGGGTGACCTCCAGGTCTCGGCTGGGGTTCGTTAATAGTGAACGAGTAGTCAGTGAACGTACTTTTAGTTATATCGCGACCCTTGTCAAGTCCGTGGCCGCGGGCGACGGTGCCCCCTCGCCAGATCTCCGGCTCGGGCCAACGCAGTTCCTGATGGCGAAGATGATCCTGGTGGGGCTCGTAGAACCTCCGTCCGCCGCGCCCCGGCGATTTTCGGATCTGGCTGGTATCGCCTAGAGCGTTCCTACCAGGCCCGCGGCTGAAGGCGGGAGCCGAGTATCCTCTCCATCGAGCGGCGAGCAGGAAGATGACGAGGTCCCGGCGATGTTGATTGGGTCCTTCACGGAACGTCCCTACCAGGACCCTAGTGCAAGTTGGTGGGGCACCACCGGCCGGCGGCTCGTTGATCTCGACGCGAGCAACGACGAGTACGACCCCGTGCTCGGCGCCGACCTCTACAACCGCTATCTGGACGAGAAGCTCTACGCCGAGGAGGTGGGCTTCGACGCGCTCGCGCTCAACGAGCACCACAGCACGCCCTTCTGCATGGGCAGCGCCTGCAACGTGGAAGCGGCGATTCTCGCCCGCACGACCAGCCGCGCGAAGATCGTGCTCATCGGAAACATCCTCCCGATCTGGGACGATCCCCTCTGGCTGGCCGAAGAGCTGGCGATGATCGATACGATCTCGCGCGGCCGGCTCGTGACGGGGTGGGTGCGTGGCACGGGCCGAGAGAGCATCGCTCACAACGCCAACCCGCCCTACAACTGGGAGCGTTTCCAGGAAGCGCATGACCTCATCGTCGCGGCCTGGACCCGCCCCGGCCCCTTTCGCTGGGAGGGCGAGCACTACGACTTCCGCTACGTGAACCCCTGGTCGCGGCCGTACCAGTCGCCGCACCCCCTGATCATGATCCCGGGCGCCGTCAGCCGCCGCACGGTGAAGTGGGCGGCGGAGCGGCGCTATCCCTATGTGATGCTCGCCACGCGCCTCGATCCGACCCGCCTCTCGTTCGAGTACTACGACGAGTGTGCCGCCGCTGCGGGCTACCAAGCGGGTCCCCAACACCGCGGCTATCTCTTCAAGGTGCACGTGGACGAGACCGAGGAGCGGGCCGAGGAGGTGGGCCGCAAGTTCCTCACGGGGCCCGGAAACATCTTTCTCGAAGGCAGCCGCGGCGACGTGCGCGGGCACCTCCAGAACCTGCCGGGACTGACGGACCGGGGCGCGCTCCTGCCGACGGGCGGCGTGCGCCAGGTCGCCGAGGCGCGCGGGCACGAGCAATCGCGGGATCGGAACTTCAAGCCCCTCGCCCTGGACTCCGCCGAGCGGTTCAAGGATGTCGACGAGACCTACCGGGACCTTGTCGAGGCGCAGTCGATCATCACCGGCACGCCGGAGACGGTGGTCCCCAAGATCCGTCACGTCCTCGAATACCTGCGGCCCGGCAGCATCTTCCTCTGGGACGGCGACGGTTCGATGTCGCACGACGACACGATGCGCAGCCTCCGGCTCATGGGCGAGGAGGTGCTGCCGGCGGTCCGTGAGATCGGCGAAGAGCTGGGGCTCGACAGCCCCTTCGAGGTCGATCCCGCGACGAACGAGCCGCGAGCTGATTAGGTGAGCGCTGCACGCCTGGATTAGTCCCCGCTGCACGCCGCTGAGGCGGCGCTACGCTGTCGCTCGCCTGGTTTTAGTCCCCGCTGTGCGCCGCTGAAGCGGCGCTCCGCTGTCGCTCGCCTGCTCCGCTTCGCTCGATTACGGTGTGCTCGGCGTGTTGTCGTAACCCGGGGTGATCGGCGTGTCGACTCGCTGCCCCGCGCTCCCCTCCGGGCTGAAGCGCTCGACGATCTCGCCGAGCTCCCCCCGCGCTGGAGCCGCGGGGAAGGCCTGGGGCTGGCCCGGCAGGGCCGCGACGTGCACGGTCTGCGTGGGGAAGGCGAACTCGATTCCCAGCTCTTCTGTCAGACGCATGATGTCGAGGTTGAACACGTGCCGCGTGCGTAGCTCCGCGTTCCAGTCCTCTGCATCGATGAAGCAGTAGACGAGGACATCGAGGCTCGAAGGGCCGAAGCCGTGGAACTCCACGATGTAGTAGTCACGACGCATGTTCGGGTTCGCGCGAATCATCGCGCGAACGCCCTCGACGAACGCCTGAATCTGGTCCGTCGACGTGTGATAGGTGAGACCGAGCGTGGTCTTGTAGCGCCGCCAGCGGCGTAGGCCCATATTGTCGACATCGCTGTCGACCATGCGCGCGTTCGGTACCGTTACGAGTGAGTTGTAGAAGGTGCGCACGCGCGATGAGCGGAAGCCGACGTGCTCGACCGTTCCTTCGATGTCATCGACGACGACCCAATCCCCGACCTGGAAGGGGCGATCGGCGAAGATCGTGACGCCTCCGAGGAGGTTGCGGATGGTGTCCTGGGCCGCAAGGGCGATGGCGAGGCCGCCGAGGCCGAGCCCCGCCACGAGCGAGGTCACGTTCACGTTGAGATTGCTCAGGACGAAGAGCGCCCCAACGACGATGACCAAGCCTTTGAGCGTTGTTTTGAGCAGCGGGATGAGTTGGTCGTCGGCGCGGCTCTCGGTGAGCGCAGCACGGCGCGCGAGCACGTCCGTAAGGATGTCGATGGCACGGAAGGCGAGCAGCACGACCGCCCCCGCCGCCACGAGCGTCGCGATCTTCGCGACGATATCCTCGACGTCCGCGTCGAAATCCAAGCTGGGGAAGCCGACGAGCAGCGTGACCGCGACGACGAGGCCGAAGAGGGCGCGGTTGAGCCGCCTGCGTTCGCGGTTCCAGAAGTCGCGGTCCGTGCCCTCGTAGCGCGCGCGCACGTAGAGCCGAAGGAGCTGGACGGCAAGGGTCTGCGCGGCCGCCGCGATCACTACGAGCACGCCGAGCCCGATGAACTGCTCGATCTCGATGCCCAGGTACTCGTCCTTGAACCAGTCGGGCGCGAGGAACAGGGGAATGGGCACGAAGGCCTCCGTGGCTCTGCCCTGGGCGAGGTGACGTCTTGGGAGCCGCAGCTGGAGCGTAGCGCGCTATTGCGAAGGTGCCAAGGCACCTTCGCAATTAAGCCCGACGGCTTTAGGCGTCCTCGAAAAACTCCTCTGCGGCCTGGTACTGGAATCCCAGCCGTTCGGCGAAGAGCCGGTCCGTGGGATTGCGGCCCACGAAGACACATGCCGACGGATCGAGACGATGGTCACGGATGTGCTGGACGCCCAAGCCCGGAAGCGGCTTGCGGCACCAACACCGCGGGGGTCCCGCGCGGTGTGGGCAGTAGCGCGTTTCGAGGTCGACGCCGAGGCGGTCGTTCACGGCCGCGAAGGCTGCCTCGGCAGCGTCTGCCGAGATCGTCCCCTCCTCCACCCCTGGTTGCCACGAGAGCCCGAGCAGGAGCCAGCCTTCGTCCCGGTAGTGCCGGAGGACAGCGGCCCGCGCGGGCAGCAGCCGGACATCGCCCCCTGCTGCGAAACCCGGCTCGCCGCTCATGCCCTCGATGAGCACGCCGTCGTACTCGACGATGAGCGCGCGCTGCTTCGCGTTTGGATCGCGCGTGCGCACGAACGGCAGCTCCTCGATTTCCGAGAAGCCCTCGTTGGGCGA
>CAUYXJ010000061.1:0-17723 GCA_963577065.1 Dehalococcoidia bacterium
CTCCCCCCACGCTCGTCTGCTACGCCTTCGCGGCCTGACGGCCGCTTCGTCTCCGCGCTCGCTTAGAGCTCGCTGCGCTCGACCCAACCCCGGCCCATCCACCCCGTCGCTCGTCTGCTACGCCTTCGCGGCCTGACGGCCGCTTCGTCTCCGCGCTCGCTTTCAAGCTCGCTGCGCTCGGGCCCCCCGCCACCACCCCACCCGCGCTCGTCTGCTACGGCTGGGCGTCCTGACGGCCGCTTCGTCTCCGCGCTCGCTTGGAGCTCGCTGCGCTCGGGCCCAGCCCGTCGGCACCCGCGGTACGCTAATGCCGTGCAGCCGATCCGCGGCGACTGTGTAGCCTCCGCCGCCTGCCGCCTAAGTGGCGGGCGACACGCAGATCCCGACCCAGCGCGGGCGACGGCCCCGCCCGCGCAGCGGAAGGGCAGGGCGCTAGCGGTGGACGCGAACCTCCGCCTCGGCGACTGGGTCGGACGCCGTATCCAAGTGGAGATCGACAGGCCGTTGGGCAGCCGCCACCCGACGGAGCCCGACATCGTCTACGCGGTCAACTACGGCCTCGTACCCGGCACGCTGGCCCCCGATGGGCACCTGCTCGATGTCTACGTTCTCGGCGCGGAGGAGCCGCTGGTTCAGTGTGAAGCGACCGTGATCGCCATCATCCGCTGGCGGGACGACATCGAGGACAAGCTGGTCGCAGCAGTGAGCGGCACCTGGGACGCAGCCGCGATTGAGGCGGCGACGGAGTTCCAAGAGCGCTTCTTCGACTCCTGGGTGGAACTGCCGTAGGGACGCCGTCTCGCTGGGCCCGGAGCCGCGTGCTAGACTCCCGCGGCCACCAGCGCGGCGGGTGAGCACGCCCGTGCGTGCGCCCGTTCTGCGCTACCGAAGAAGGACGGACGACCATGGATCTGAGCCTCAGCGAAGAGCAAGAGCTGCTGCGTAACTCGGCGCGCGAGTTCCTCGAGAACGAGTGCCCCGAAGAGCACGTGCGCGCCATGGAAGAGGACGAGAACGGCTACAGCCCCGAGCTGTGGAAGAAGATGGCCGATCTCGGCTGGCAAGGGCTGATGATCCCGGAGGAGCACGGCGGGGCCGGTTTCTCCTACCTCGATCTGTGCGTGCTCGTCGAGGAGTTCGGACGGGCACTCGTGCCCGGTCCGTTCATCCCGAACGCCACCTGTGCGGCCTGGCTAACGGTCGCCGCAAGCGACGCGCAAAAGGCGAAGTACCTGCCCGGCATCGCGAACGGATCGGCCATCCACACGTACGCGATCACGGAGGAGTCGGGGCGCTGGGACCGCGAGGGCATCGCCCTCACGGCCACCCAAGATGGCGAGGGTTATGTCCTCAACGGGACGAAGCTCTTCGTTCCCGACGCGAACGTGGCCGACTACCTCCAGGTGATCGCGCGGACGCCCGAGGGGCCGTCCGCGAACTTCATCATCGCCCGCGACCAGTCGGGCGTTGACGTGACGGTGCTGAAGACGATCGCCAGCGACAAGCAGGCCGAGGTGGTCCTGAATAACGTCCGCGTGAGCGCCGATGACGTCATCAAGGCGGACGATGCGACGCGCGCGCGCACTCGCAACATCGCCGTGAATCTGGAGAACGCGTACCTCGTAGGCCTCGCCCAGAAGGACTTCGAGATCGCCGTGAACTACGCCAAGGAGCGCGTCCAGTTCGGCCGTCCGATCGGCTCCTTCCAGGCGATCCAGCACAAGGCCGCCGACATGGTGACGGACGTCGATGGCATGCGCTTCATCACGTACAAGGCCGCCTGGGCGACCAGCGAGAACGAGGATTCGCAGGACATGGACACCTCCATGGCGAAGGCGTGGTGCAGCGAAGCGAGCCGCCGCGTGGTGGCCCACGGCCAGCAGATTCACGGTGGCATCGGCTTCACGAAGGACTACATCATCCAGCTCTATTTCCGCCGCCAGAAGCGGGCCGAACTCTTCTGGGGCGACGGCGACTTCCACCGCGAACGCGTCGCCGAGCTGTTGGAGATCTAGACCCCCAAGCAGCGAGACAAACCGCACGAGCCTACGTCGAGACACCCGCCATCCGGCGGGTCTCTTGGTGTTGCGAGGCTGAGGAAGGTCTCCCTGGCGCGCGACACCGCTCGGGCCGGACCCCACGGCTTTGGCGCGGGCCCGAGCTCAGTGGGCTCCAAGCGAGCGCGGAGGCGAAGCGGCCGGCAGGCCGCGCAGGCGCAGCAGACGAGCGACGGGGTGGGGCGGTTGCGGTGGGCCCGAGCGCAGCGAGCTCCAAGCGAGCGCGGAGACGAAGCGGCCAGCAGGCCGCGAAGGCGTAGCAGTCGAGCGCGGGTGGGGAGGCGGCGGGGGGTCCGAGCGCAGCGAGTTCCAAGCGAGCGTGGAGACGAAGCGGCCGGCAGGCCGCGCAGGCGTAGCAGTCGAGCGCGGGGGGAGGCGGTTGCGGGGGGCCCGAGCGTTAGCGAGCTCTAGTGCGAGTGACCGCCCGGGCCGTGGCTGTGGCCGTGAGGGGTGGGGTCGTCGACGCCGCTCACTTCGTCGCCGCTGGCGTCGTCTCCGTCGTCGGCGCCGTCATCTTCCCAGGGGGCGGGGCCGTCTCCGGTGGCTTCCTGCGCCACCCCGACGACCGCGAAATTGCCGATGATCTTCTGCGCCTTCTTGCCGCAGGAGGGGCAGGGCACGAGTTGGAGCACGTCGCTCATCGGCATCCGCTTCTCGAAGCGCTCGTCACAGTTCGGGCAGAGGTATTCGTAGAGGGCCATCGCTGGATCGTGCCGTCAGGCGGGCCGCGCAGTCAACGTCACCCGCAGTTGGTCACCCCGAGTTGCGCTCACGCTCGTAGGGCCCGGATCGCCTCGCCGCCTCGCGGAACCGGTCGAAGTTGCCGTCGTAACGCCGGATATTGGCGCCGCGACGGACGCCTTGGTGCTCGCAGGCGGAGCCCACGGAGCAGCTCGCACAGCAGAAGCGGCGGGTCGCCATGAAGTGGGGCTCACCGGTGATCGGGACCAAGCAGCGCTCACAGCGGACATCGTCGGACACAGCGGCCTCCGAGACGCATTCTCCGCGCGAGCGGCCGCGGGGGAAAGGGGCCGGGCCGGGTGGCCGCCTCGCGGTGGCTCGGGCATGCTGCGCACATGGTTCGCATCAATCGCGTCTACACCCGCGTTGGCGACGATGGCAGGACGGCGCTCGTCGGTGGCGAGCGCGTGCCCAAGGAGAGCCTTCGGATCGAGGCCTACGGCACGGTCGACGAGCTCAACAGCGTGATCGGCGTGGCCGTCGCGAAGGGACTGGTCGGGCCACTCTCCGACCCGTTCGCCATCATCCAGCAGGTGCTGTTCAACCTCGGCTCCGACCTTGCCACTCGGGAGTCGGACAAGGAGCGGCTCAGCGGCCCCGGAGTCGAGCAGCGCCACGTCGATCAGGTCGAGGCGTGGATCGACGCCTGGAACGAGGACCTCGAACCGCTGACGAGCTTCGTCCTTCCCGGTGGGACCGAGGGCGCCGCCCAGCTCCACGTCGCCCGTACCGTCTGCCGCCGCGCGGAACGCATCACGATCGCGCTCAGCCACGAGGAGGCGGTGGGGTCGTTCGTGGTGCCGTACTTGAACCGGCTGAGCGATCTGCTCTTCGTTGCGGCCCGGCTTCAGAACCATCTCGGCGGCGATGGCGACGTTCTCTGGGACTCGCGCAAGTTCTGACCCTGGGAACCTAGTGCCCCCTCCACCTTCACTCGCGGCTGCAAGGGTCTGCCGGCCTTCGCGAGCGCAAGTCCAACTGCGCGTTGGTATGCCCAGCGGGGAGAGGCGGACGCTAAGTTGCAACGGCGCTAGCGCCGGAGCCGCACCAGCGGACCCTCAGCGAAGAGATCGCGCGTGCTGATCCCGAGTCGCTCGTAGGCGGCCCGGGGGATGCCCAGGTCGGCGACGTAGAGGTCGCCGACCTCGTTCGCACAGCTAGGAAGGATCTGGCCGGCTTTCGGGAGATCGAAGATCAGGGTCGTGCAGGCCGCGATCGCCGGGCTGCTGACGGTGCCGGTCGTCGCGTTCACGCCCGTCGGGACATCCAGCGCGAGGATGGGCCGGCGCGAAGCGCCGGCGATCTCCGTGACCGCGGCGGCGAGGCCGGTCGGAGCGCCTTCAAGGCCGTAACCGACGAGCGCGTCCACGATGAGATCGGCACGCTGGAGGTGCTCCTCGACGGTGTGCTCACTCGTATCGTGGTCGTGCGGCTCACCGATGCCCGACTCCTCCAGGATGTGGAGCTGGCGGCGTGTGGCGAAGCTCATCTGGCTCTCGACTTCGCCGAGAATAGGCTCGGTCCGGACGCCCCAATTGTCGAGATGGCGGGCCGCGCAGAGGCCCGCGGCGCCGACGTGGCCGCCGCCCGCGAGCATGACCACGCGTTGACCGCGCCCACGGCCCCCGAACATCGCCAGGACGAGCTGCGCGACCGTCCGCCCCGCGTTCTCGATCGGCTGAAGGATGTCGTAATGGAAGACTTCCTGCGCCGCGCGCTGGATCTCGCGCATCTGCCCGGGGGTGACCGTGGGCGCGTCCTTGAGCTTGCGTTGGGGAAAGCCGCTGGGGTCCGGCTTGACCGCCATGGAGCGTGGCCTCGGCGCAGTGGGCGCAACAGCCTTGTGCCGCAACGCCGTGAATTTCTCGTCGTTCGATGCTACTCCGGGGTGTGCTCGGCCGTCACTCGGGCGGTAATCCCACCGCGTGCGTGGAAGTCCCCGATCACCGTCGCTCGGCGAGGGGCGATCGCCGCGATCACATCGTTGAGGATCTGGTTCACCACGTCTTCGTAGAAGATGCCGCGATCGCGGAAGCTCTGCAGGTAGTACTTGAAGCTGCGCAACTCGATACACCGCGCCGCGGGAACGTAGACGACGGAGATCGTGCCGAAATCAGGCTGGCCCGTCATCGGGCACACGCTCGTGAATTCGGGCGCCTCGAAGCGAATCTCGTAGTCGCGGCCGGGGTGCTGGTTCTCGAAATGGTCGATCGTGCCGTCGCTGGCGAACTCGTTTGCTGGCATCGCGTCAGGGTGCGGTCGGGCGCAGGGCCGCGCAACCGCGCGCGCACGTGACCGGCGGTGCTAGCGGCCGAAGCTGAGGGGGATCGGGCTGAGCTCGCTATCGTCGTCGTAGACGTCCAGGCCTTCGAGGCGCTTCAGCGTGATCACGGCGGCGTAGGTGAAGGGCGTCGCGACGGCCTCGAAGAGGACCTTGAACAGCCACTGTTTCCAGATCAGCGGCCAGAGATCGATGCCGTCGCGGCCGGCGAACGCGATCGTGATGAAGATCGCGGAGTCGAGACCCTGGCCGACGATCGTCGAGGCGATCGTGCGCGCCCAAAGGAAGCGGCCCGCGGTCGCCCGCTTCATTCGCGCGAGCACCATCGAGTTCGCGAACTCGCCGACGAGGAAGGCGGCGAAGCTGCCGCCGAGGATGCGCCAGGTCTGTCCGAGAATCGAATCGTAGGCCGCCCCGTCCTGCCAGAAGGGCGCCGCCGGCAGCTCGTCCGCCAGGACGATCGCGAGCACGGCGAGGCCGTTCGCGAGGAACGCCGACCAGATGACCCGTCGCGCGGTGCGGTAGCCGTACACCTCCGTGAGGATGTCCCCAAAGATGTAGGAGATGGGGAAGACGATGACGGCGGCGGGCAGGAAGTAGTCCGAGATCGGGCCGGAGACGCCGGAGAAGTCGGCGATCTTGACGGCGACGATGTTCGAGACGATGAGCGCGCCCGTGAAGAGCGCCGCGATCGGCAGCAGAAACCTGGGTTGGTGCGCCGAGGGCTGGAACATTGAGCGCGAGTCTACTGTCCCCTCCGGCTACGCCGGGGGAGTTCAAAGTTCAGAGTTCAGAGTGGACGAGGACGAGTTCAGTGTTCAACGCTCAGGGTTCAGAGTGTCGCGAGGGACGAGCGGGTAGGCTGGCGATCGGTTGCCTTCAGCGGGCCAGCGGTACTTCACGTCCGGCGAAGTAGTGCTCCACCGCTTGCCGGTGGTGGACGAGAGCGGGTCGCAACCGCCGCAGATCTGAGCGGAGTTCAGTGTTCAACGCTCAGAGTTGAGAGTGTCGCGAGGGGCGAGCGGGTAGGCTGGCGATCATGGCTTCAGTGGTCGAGCGGCACTTCGAGTCCGGCGAGGTCATCCTCCATCGCATGCCCTTCGTCGTGGAGAGCGGCGTGCTGCCGCCCCAGATCTGCGACGTAAAACCGATGGTGGTGGTCGAGGACGGTCCGGAGCTGATCTCACTGTTCCTGCCCGCTGGCACCCCGACGAAACTCTCGGTTCCGCTCACGAGAGGCCAGCGCCGGCCCTGGTTCGATGGCGAATCGAAGCTCGTGGACAGCACCTGGAGCCGCTGGAACGCGCTCTTCCTGATCGTCCCCGGCGAATGGCGCGCAACCTGGGCGTGGTGGACGCCCGACTGGGATTTCTTGGGCTGGTACGTGAACCTGCAAGAGCCGATTCGGCGCACGCCGGTCGGCTTCGATGTGCGCGATCTGCAGCTCGACCTCCTCGTCGACCCCGCGCGGCATTGGCAGTGGAAGGACGAGCTCGAGAGCTCGGTCGAGACCGGCGTCATCTCAACCGCAGTCGCGGAACGGACCCGCGCGGAAGGCATCGCGGCGATCGCGGACGTCGAGGCTGGCGCCTGGCCCTTCACCGCGGAAATGAACGCTTGGCGCCCCGACGAAGGGTGGCCCGCCCCGACCCTGCCGAAGGTTCGCTTAGAGGGACTGTTGCATCTCTACGACGCCGAGCACTGGAGCGACCCAAAGCGGCTCTGAGTCGCGGTAGAGTTCCCGCATGACACTTACCGAGGGCGAGCTCTTCGCGCTCGATGTCGCGGACATCACGGAGCGCGCCGGCTGGGCCCGCGAAGGGGTCCTCGGTGCCATGAAGGCCGTCCCCGCGGAAGCGTTCCGACGCGACCCGGGCGATGGCTGGAGCTGCGGCGTCGTCGCCCGGCACGTGGCCGCGGCCGACGGTCACTGGACCCTCGCGCTGCTTCGCCTGATGGAAGCGAGTCCTGGCGAGATCGTCGACTTCGGTTCAGGCGAGGGCTCGCGGTGGCGCGAACTGAACGCCGAGGCAGACCGGCGAGCGGGCATCGTGGCGGGCGCGACGATCCCGACACCGTTCGCGAATTCCGCGGAAGCGGTCGCCGGTTTGGCGAGGGCACGAGGCGAGTTCCTGCAGACCGTCGAGGCGCTCGAACCGGAGCACTTCCACATCCGCATGAAACAGCCCGATCCGCTGGGTACAGTCTCGCTCCGCTGGGTCCTGGAACACGTCATCGAGCACGACTGGGAGCACACCGTGCAGATCGCATCGCTGCCGCGATGAGCGAGCGCGACGCGGATACGCTGCGACTCGACCTCCACGACATCGTCTACCGCGCGAACCGCGCCCGGGGCGTGCTGCTACGCGCGATCGAAGCCGTCACAGACGAGGCGTTCCAGCACGACCCGGGAGACGGTTGGAGTTGCGGCGTCGCCCTCCGCCATGTTGTCTGGGTCGAGCACCACTGGACGCTGAAGCTGCAGGACCTCTGCGGGGCTGAACCCGGCGAGGTCGTGGCCTTCGGCGAGGATGTCGGCCCTCGCGCGGCGGAGATCGCCGCGGAGGCCTCGCGCCTCGCCGGTACCCCCGACTACGCGGGCGGCCTGGTCGGAGCTTTCGCGGACGCGCTGGAGGCGGTGGCTGCGCTGGGCGCTTCCCGAGCGGAGTTCCTCACCACCGTCGAGGCCCTAACGCCGCAGCACTTGCAGGTGCGCATGCGCGAGGCGCGGTCGTCAGAGGGCGCCGTCTCCTGCCGCTGGATCCCCGAGCACGTCATCGAACACGACTGGGACCACGCGGTGCAGATCGCGTCGCTGCCGCGATGAAATTCGGGCGCATCCCCAAGCCAGAGCACTTCACCCTAGCGGTACGGACGCCGTTTCCGCCCGGTGAGGTGCTCCAATCGCTCTTCGGCTCGCTGCGGCCGCCGGAGGAGATGGAGCCGTGCGGCCCTACGCCGAAAGCGATCGACGCCCTGCTATCGACGCTTGGGCCGAACGACATCGCGGTCTTCGAGGTCGATTGGGGCGGGCGCGAGACTCGCGACCTAGTGCATCTCCTGGCGGATTTGCGGCCAGGCAACCAGGCCTGGTCGAACTCGCCCTACGTCTACTTCGCGCCGCGCCAGGCCGAGCGTCCTTCGCCCGAATCCGACTCCCCTGCACGTGCGACGTAGGGAACGTCGAGGCCAAGCCGCTAAGACCGAGGCAGGCCTAACCCGCGGGTGGCGATGACATTGCGGTTCACTTCGCTCGTGCCGCCGGCGACGGTGTAGCTGGGCCCCGCGAGGGCCCAGCGCTCGACGCGGCCGCGGAGGGGCGCGTACGCACTATCGGGTTCGAGTTGGCCGGACATGCCGAGGACGCGCATGCCGGCCTGGCCCATCTGGCGCTGGAGCTCGGTGCCGAAAACCTTCGAGATCGACGCTTCGTAGTTCGGGTTGAGGCCGTCGCTCTGCATCTGCGCGACGCGGTAGCAGAGCCAGCGGCCGAGCTCGAAGTCGATGCTGCGGGAGGCGAGCTCGTGGCGGATGTGGTGCGGGGTGGCGCCGCCGTCGCGTTCGCGCACGTAGGCGATGAGCGCTTCGAGCGTCGAGCGCGACATGACGATGCGGTTGATCGAGCTGCGCTCCTGATCGAGCGTCGCAGCGGCGACGTACCAGCCGCGGTTCTCCTCGCCGATGCGGTTGTCGATGGGGACGCGCACGTCATCGAAGAAGACTTCGGTGAAGTGGGCGGCGTCCATCATGTTCACGAGCGGCCGGACGGTCACGCCGGGGCTGTGCATATCCAGGATCAGGTAGCTGATGCCGCGGTGCTTGGGCGCGTCGGGGTCGGTGCGGGCGAGGAGGATGCCCCAGTCGGCGTCCAGGGCCCAGCTCGACCAGATCTTCTGGCCGTTGACGACGTACTCGTCGCCGTCCCGGATGGCGCGCGTCTGGAGCGAAGCGAGGTCGGAGCCCGCCCCGGGCTCCGAGAACAGCTGGCACCAGCGCGAGTTGCCGCTGCCGAGGCCCGGCAGCCAGCGCTCTCGCTGGGCCGCATTGCCCTGTTGCATCAGCGCCGGTCCCGCGAGCCAGATGCCCTGGTCGTAGGCACCGGGGGCGCCGCTGGCGCTCATCTCCTCCATGTAGATGGTCTGGGTGACGAAGTCGGCGCCACCGCCGCCGTGCTCCTCCGGCCAGCCCAAGGTCAGCCAGCCCCGTTCGGCGAGCTTTGCGCGGAACTCCCGCGTGAAATCGGCCTCCGCGGGCGTCATCTCTTCGCGATCGTTGCGCATGTCCCAGACGTCCGCGGGAAGCTCCGCGTCCAGGAAGGCACGGAGCTCGTGGCGGAAGGCGGCCTGCGATGGGGAGTCGCGGAAGAGCATCGAAGGCCTCTAACTCCCGTTGAGCGCGCTCACCACTTCGAGCGCGTGGGGCGCGTGCGAATCGAAGTCGCGTGGTTCGATGTAGATGTCGCGCAGCACCCGGTCTTTGTCGATCACGAAGGTCGCGCGGTTATGGATACCGAAGTCTTCGTTGTAGATCTCGTAGTCGCGACCGGCCTGGTTCTTGGGAAAGTCAGAGAGGAGGGGGAACTCGAGCCCCAGCTTCTCCTGGAACTCACCGACGGCGGCGAAGGAATCAACGCTCACGCCCAGGACCTGGGCGTCGGCTTCCACGAACGCATCAGTGTGCTCGCGGAAGTTCGTCATCTCGGCCGTTCACCCCCCGGTGAAGGCGAGCGGATAGAAGGCCAGGACGATGTGCTTCTCCGGGAACGAGTCGAGCGTGACCTCCTCGCGGGCGTTGTTCAGCAGCGTGAACGCGGGGGCGGGCTGGCCGACGGTTGGTGGCATGGGACCTCCTCTGGTCTCGTCCTTTAGGCTTTTTCTCTCGGCTTTTTCTTCTAGGCTCTACCGGCCTTTGAAGTTGGGCTCGCGCTTCTCCGTGAAGGCGCGCGGGCCTTCCTTCGCGTCATCGGTGGACTGGGCGAGCGTCATCGCCATCTGGGCGAAATCGAGATGCTCGTCGAACGTGAGGTGGGCGGAGCGGTAGACGAGCTTCTTCGCTAGCTGGATCGCGGTCGCGGGGCCGTTCGCGAGCTTGAGCGCGAATTCGCGCGTCCGCTCCATGAGCTCAGCGGCGGGGTGGACCGCGCTCACGTAGCCGATGCGGAGCGCCTCTTCGGCGTTGATCAGCTCGCCGCTCCAGATCAGTTCCAGCGCCTTCGCCGTTCCGACGATGCGGGGCAGCGTGTAGGCGCCACCGTCGCCGGGGATGAGACCCATGCGCACGTAGGCCATGCCGAAGCGGGCGCTCTCGCTGGCGAAGCGAATGTCGGCCATCGATGCCATGTCCATACCCGCGCCGACGGCCGCGCCGTTGACCGCGGCGATGTACGGCTTCTCGAGCTGGACGAGCGCGCGCGGAATGGGGTGGACCCGGTCGCGAAGACTGTGCCGGCGTTCGGCCACCGACGCCTCGGTGCGAAGCACGCCCTCACCCCCCGCCTCCTGCGCGACGTCCATGCCGCTACAGAAGCCGCGCCCCGCCCCGGTGAGGATGATGGCGCGCACGTCACCGTCCGCGTCGGCGGAGGCGATTGCCTCGCGCCACTCGCTCAGCATGAGGTCATCGAAGGCGTTAAGCCGCTCCGGGCGGTTCAGCGTGATCGTCGCAACCCCGTCGTCAACGTCGTAGAGGATGTGCTCGTAGGCCACGGCGGGATTGTACGCGGCTGTTGGCTGTTGGCTGTTGGCTGTTGGCTGTTGGCCGTTGGCCGTTGGCCGTTGGCCGTTGGCCGTTCAAGAGGACTAACGAGCCCGTTTACGGTCGAGTGTTCGGATGTCCCTCAGGTACTCGGAGACATCGGCGTCCATCGTCTCCGCGTACGCGAAGCCGAGGGCGGCGCCGACCTCTCGGGCGACGCGGCCGAAGAGCTCCGTCGTCGCGAAGAGGGCTGCCCAGTTCTCTTCGATCTTGGCGCCGACTAGGTCGCTTCGAGCTGCTGCCAGCGGTCGTCCGGGAGGTGGTGCTTGAGGCCGCGGCCGAGGTTGCCGGGCTTCTAGGACCAGTCCCGGTCGAGCTCGATGCGCCATTCGAGCATGCGCCGGAGGAGTTGCAGCTTCATAACGTTGTCGACCGAGTACCTCGCGCCCAGCAGGTCGTCGCGCCAGAGCCCTTTGGCAACGTAGTGCGTCTCCCACCAGAACTCCTCGATGACGTCGAGGTACTCGGCTTCCATCGGGCGGGCGGGGAGACGGGGTCGCTGCCATACTCTGAGCCGAACCTGCGTATCGGAGAGCTCGTACGCGAAGAATCGGGACTCGCTGGGGCATTGTCGGTGCTCTCGTAGTGCTCCTGTCGATTGCGTGCGGCGGAAGCGACGCGGGGCCCCCTTCTACTTCGACATCCGCGCCAACGGAGGTTTCGACTCCGACCGCCAGACCAGCCCCGACCGATACGCCCGAGCTGGCGCCCACGTCCAGTCCGACCCGGGAACCCACGTCAACTCTCACTCCACCGGTTGGCCCTCCCATCCGCATCGTGATCCCCGCGTGGGACGTCGAGGCGGCGATCGTTGCCGGCGGACTCGCAGAGGGGACGAATCAACTCGATTCGCCGCCCTTGTTGGAGGTGCTTTGGTACGAGATCTACGAGACCCCGGGGACCGGCAAGAACAGCTTCTTCGCCGGAGGAGGGATCGGGCGGGAGGCTGCAGGGCCGTTCGAGAATCTGTCCGAGTACCAGCCCGGCGACGAAATTGTGATCACCATGGAGAACGGGAGCGAGTTCAAATACGTGGTTGTTAGCAATACGCGCTACGACGTTGCCACGATTCCCACTGGGGAACTTATCTACCCTACCGTCCCACGAGGCGAGGAGTGGATCACCCTCATCACATGGGGCGGGGAGTGGAGCGACGAACAACAGCGATACCTCTCTCGTGACGTCGCGGTCGCTGCACGCCCATTTCCTTAGAGCCGGGACCTGAGTCGCGTCCAGAGCGGGCGTGCGGGGATATGCGCGCGGTAGGTGGGCTCGGCAAGGCCCTGGGTGAAGCCGTCCTTGTCGACGAGGACGCGGTAGCCCACGTCGACAAGGATGTCGGGCAGGTCCGGCGCGCCGCGATCTCCGTCAGGAGCGCGGAGGGCCAGACCTGGAAATCGATCTTGAGCCCGCCTCGATACAGCGCGCGAACCCGCTCACAGCCCTCGGCCCAGCGCACGAGCCGGTCCAGGACGGCGGCTTCCGACGGCAGATCCAGTACAACAACACTCTAAGCGCGCGCGAACGGCCAACAGCCAACGGCCAACGGCCCGCGGCCAACGGCCAAGAGCCAACGGCCGCCTCCGCTACACTTGATCCGTGGTCGCTACCACCCTCCCCGTTCGCCTGAAGAAGCAGCTCGAAGCGCTGCCTGCGCGTCCCGGCGTCTACCTCATGCGCGACGCCAAGGGCGAGGTCATCTACGTGGGCAAGGCCGCGCGGCTGAAGGACCGCGTCCGCTCGTACTTCGGCTCGCCCCGCAGCCTCGAGCCGAAGACGCGGGCGCTGCGGGCGCAGGTCGAGGACTTCGAGTACATCGTCTGCGGGAACGCGGGCGAGGCGCTGATCCTCGAAGCGACCCTGATCAAGCGCCACCAGCCCTTCTTCAACATCCGCCTGAAGGACGACAAGCGCTATCCCTACCTGAAGGTGGACGTGCAGAATCCGTGGCCGCGGGTCTACATCACGCGGCGGATCGAGAAGGACGGCGCGCGCTACTTCGGGCCCTACGCCAGCGCCGGCTCCGTGCGGGCGACGCTCGACCTGCTCAAGAAGCTCTTCCCCTACCGCTCCTGCACGAAGGAGATCACGGGCACCGACGCGCGTCCCTGCCTCGATTACTACATCAAGCGGTGCATCGCGCCCTGCACCTCCTTCTGTACGAAGGAGGAGTACGACGAGGTGATCGCACAGATCATCTTGTTCCTCGAAGGGAAAGCGAACGACGTGCTCGAGCGGCTGCGCGGGCAGATGGATGCCGCTGCCGCGGAGCTCGAGTACGAGCGCGCGGCGATGGCCCGCGACCAGATCCGCGCGATCGAGCGGACGGTCGAGCGGCAGATGGTCTCGACCACGAAGAAGGAGGACCTCGATGTCTACGGGCTCGCGCGCGAAGGCGACCGCGCCTGCGTCCAGGTCTTCTTCGTCCGGGGCACGCAGATGACCGGGCGCGACCACTTCGTCCTCGAGGGCACCACCGGCGAGTCCGACGCGGCCGTGCTGGGGAGCTTCCTCCAGCAGTACTACGAGGGCGCGCAATACGTCCCCAAGCTGGTCCTGGTGCCGTTCGAACCGAGCGACCGGGGCGAGCTGGAGACGATGCTCACTGTCAGGCGCGAGGCGGACGTCGAGATCCGCGTCGCCCAGCGCGGGGAGAAGCGCCGGCTCGTCGAGATGGCCCAGGAGAACGCACGCGAGGCGATGGACGTGCTCAAGGTGCGCTGGCTGGCGGATTCGACGAAGACCGAAACCGCGCTCGAAGAGCTGCGCGAAGAGCTATCGCTGCCGGAGGTCCCGCGGCGCATCGAGTGTTATGACAACTCGAACATCCAGGGATCGAGTCCCGTTTCGAGCATGGTCGTCTTCGTCGATGGCAAGCCGGAGACACGCCAGTACCGCAAGTTCCGGATCAAGACGGTCGAGGGGGCGGACGACTTCGCCACGATGCAGGAGGTGCTGCGTCGCCGCTTCAAACGGGCCGCCAAAGTGAGTTCAGAGTTCAGGGTTCAGAGTTCAGAGGGGGACGGGGGCCGTACGAGTTCAGAGTTCAGGGTTGAGAGTTCAGAGGGGGACGAGAGCCGTACGAGTTCAGAGGGGGACGGAGACCGCACCGAAAACGATGAGGGCTCGCCAACGGCCAACGGCCAACGGCCAACGGCCAAGAGCCAAGAGCCAAGAGCAGCGTCGTCCGCAGACGACGCTTGGGACCTGCCCGACCTCGTGATCGTCGACGGGGGGAAGCCACAGTTGCGTGCGGCCGTCGAGGTGATGCGCGAGCTGGGGGTGTACGACATCCCCGTGGCGGGGCTGGCGAAGCGCCATGAGGAGCTGTTCGTGCCGGACGAGGAAGCGCCCGTGGTGCTTCCTCGGGCCTCGGAAGCCCTCTACCTCGTGCAGCGCCTGCGCGACGAGGCGCACCGCTTCGCGATCACCTACCACCGCCAGGTGCGCGGTAAGGCCGCGAAGGAGAGCGTGCTCGATTCGATCCCCGGGGTGGGGCCGAAGCGGAAGCGGGCACTGCTGCGCAAGTTCGGCTCGCTGAAGGCGGTGCGTGAGGCGGACATCGAAGAGATCGCCAGCACCCTCGGCTACACGCGCGCGCTCGCGGAGAAGGTCAAGGAGTACGTGTAGCCGCGCCTATACTTTCGACCGTGACCGTTGCGCGCCCATGACTGGACCGGAGAGCAGCGATGCTGAGGTCCTGGGTGTCGACATCGGTGGGACCTTTACCGACTTCGTGGCGCTCAGGGAGCACGGGATTCGGACCTGGAAGCGGCTCTCGACCCCCGCCGCTCCCGAGGCCGCGGTGGTCGCGGGCGCAGGAGCGGACGTAGCGCGGCGGCTCGCGCACGGGAGCACGGTCGCGACGAATGCCCTCCTCGAACGGCGCGGCCCCCGCACAGTGCTGGTCACAACGGAAGGCTTTCGCGACCTCCTCGTGATTCGGCGACAAGAGCGGCCCGCGCTCTATGACCTGGAGCCGCAACGCCGTCCGCATGTGGTCGCTCGCGGCGACGTGATCAGCGTGCGTGAGCGGATCGGCGCCGGCGGGGAGGTGGTCGAGCCCTTGGCCGAAGCCGAGGTCGAGCGAGTGGTTACGGAGGCGCAGGCACTCGGGGCCGAAGCGATCGCTATCTGCCTTCTGTTCTCGTACCTGCGGCCCGACCACGAAGCGCGGCTGGCGTCCGCGTTGCGGGAGGCGGGGTTCGATGTGAGCGCATCGCACGAGGTGCTACCCGAGTACCGCGAATACGAGCGCGCAAGCACTACCGCAATCAACGCCTTCCTCCGACCCACCGTCCGGCACTATCTCGGCGCGCTGGGCACGCACTTCGGCGGCCTGCGCGTGATGCACTCCGCCGGAGGCCTCACCGACGCGGCTGCGGCGGGCGAACGGCCCGTCGCCATGGTCACGAGCGGGCCCGCGGGGGGCGTGCTCGGGGCACTCGCGGTCGCTGGAGCGGCCGGGCACGAGCGGATCATCACGTTCGATATGGGCGGCACCAGCACCGATGTGTCGCTCTGTCCGGGCGAGCCGCGCTATCGCTCGGCCGCCGAGATCGACGGCCTCGCCCTACACACGCCCATGGTCGACATCGTCACGGTAGGCGCCGGGGGCGGCTCGATTGCGCGGATCGACGAGGGCGGCGCCCTCGCGGTCGGCCCCCAGAGCGCGGGCGCCGATCCCGGGCCAGCCTGCTACGGGCGAGGCACGCTACCGACGGTCTCAGACGCGAACCTGGTCCTCGGCCGGCTACGGCCCGACGTTGCCTTGGGGGAGACGGTCCGGCCCGACCTCGGCCGCGCCCGCGCGGCCCTCGAGACGCTCGGCGACCCCACGGCGATCTCCGCGGCGGTGGTCGAAGTCGCGAACGTGACGATGGCGCGCGCGCTGCGTCGGGTCAGCCTCGAGCGCGGATACGACCCGGCCGACTTCACGCTCGTGGCGTTCGGAGGAGCGGGGCCCCTGCACGCGTGCGAGTTGGCGGACGAGGTCGGGATTGCACGCGTACTCGTGCCCCGGCACGCGGGCGTGTTTTCCGCCATCGGCATCGCCACCGCCCCGGAGGCGATCGAACGGAGCCAGGGGCTGCTGCTCGCGCTCCACGAACCTTCGACAGACGCGGAAGCGGCGATCGGTGCCACGGCTCGATCGCTCCAGGCGCAAGTCGGCGCTGAGCTGAGTGCCGGGGGCAGCGAGCTGGCGGCGACCCGTTGGGCGGCGGACGCGCGCTATCACGGCCAGGCGCACGAGTTGCGCGTGACCGTCGCTGAGCCGTCGGCGACCGCAATCGTTGAGGCATTCCACGAGGCGCATACGCGCGAATATGGCTTCGAAGCGCGCCAACGCTCCGTGGAGTTGGTCACCCTGCGCTGCCGGGCGGAGGGCCCGGCCGGGGCCTTCCCTCCCGCCCCCCTTGAAGCGACCGGCCCGACCCTGGAGCCAGAACCGATCGTCCTGGGAGACGGCACCGCCGCTCTCCACTTGCGCCGCGACGGGCTCACCGCGGGTCGCACGATCGAAGGCCCGGCCGTCGTCACCCAGCCCGACGCGACCTGCTTCGTGCCCGCCGCTTGGGGGGGCACCGTCGATCGCGCGAGCAACCTCTTGCTGGAACGGCGATGAGCGAAAACCCAGCCCGGCTTGCGATCTGGAACGCCCTCCTCGCGTCCGCCGCTGAGGAGATGGGCGTGACGCTCTGGCGGACCGCGCATTCCCCGAATATCCGCGAAAGGCGCGATTTCTCCTGCGCCGTTTTCGACGCGGGCGGCGAGATGGTGGCGCAGGCGGCGCATATCCCGGTGCACCTGGGCGCGATGCCCGAGTCCGTGGCGGCAGTGTCAGCGGTGGCGCCGTGGGCCGAGGGCGATGTCGCGATCGTGAACGACCCTTACCTGGGGGGCACCCACCTCCCCGACGTGACCCTGGTCGCGCCGGTGTACGCGGCCCAGACCCTCATCGGTTTCGTGGCCAACCGCGCCCATCACGCCGACATCGGAGGCATGTCGGCTGGGTCGATGCCGGTGGCCACGGAGCTGTATCAGGAGGGGGTGATCATCCCGCCGCTCAAGCTGCAGGAGGCGGGCGTCACGAACGACGCACTGCTGGCGTTGATTCTGCGCAACGTGCGCACGCCCGCCGAGCGACGCGGCGACTTCGACGCCCAGCTCGGTGCGCTCCGCACCGGCGCCGCGCGCCTGGAGGGGCTCGCAGCCCGCTACGGGGTCGACGAGTTGGCGCGGTGGATGGAGGCGCTGAAGGAGTACGCGGAGCGCCTCACGCGAGCCGCGCTGGCATCGGTTCCAGATGGCGTTTACGCGGCCGCAGACGTGATGGAGGGTGCGGACGGTGTTCTCGTCCCGATACGAGCGCGGGTCGAGGTCGCCGGCGACGAAATCGCCGTCGACTTCGCGGGAACGGCACCGGAGCAGCCCGCTTCGATCAACGCCGTCGCGGCGGTCACGCGCTCGGCGGTCGCCTACTGCATTCGCTGCCTCCTGCCCGCCGACGCGCCTTCGAACGAGGGCGGGTTCCGGCCAATCCGCGTCACTCTCCCCGAGGGCTCGCTCGTGAACGCACGCCCCCAGCGCGCCGTTTCCGCGGGGAACGTGGAGACCTCGCAACGAATCACGGATGTGGTCCTCGCAGCGCTTGCGCAGGCGCTCCCTCAGCGTGTGCCGGCGGCGAGCGCGGGAACGATGAGCAACTTCACGTTCGGCGGCGTCCGCCCCGACGGGGAGCCGTTTGCCTACTACGAGACGATCCCCGGGGGTGCCGGCGCGGGGCCAACACGCGCCGGCGAGAGCGGCATTCAGACGCACATGACGAACACCGCGAACACGCCCGTCGAGGCGATCGAGACCAGTTTTCCGGTGCGTGTGCGGCGCTT
>CAUYXJ010000062.1:0-17708 GCA_963577065.1 Dehalococcoidia bacterium
GGCCCGGCGTGAGGTAGAGCACCTCGCCGTCGCCGACGGGGTGGAGATACATCACGAGGCGGGGCTCGTCTTTGGGCCAGTCGTGCTCGTAGAAACCGGGCCCGCTGTTCCCCGCCCAACGCGTCTCCAGCAGCGGAGTGATCTCGCCGTGGTAGTCGCAGAGGTAGAGTTCGTCCTCTGTCTCCCAGGGCTCGATGCCCGCGACGAGCGGGTGATCGTGCGCGGATTCGCTCACGGTGATGGGGTACGGCTCGATCGCGGGATGCGCGATGAACTGGCTGCCCAGGGTCTCCATCAGGGTGGGGTAGTCACGCGGGCAGTGGACGCCGTCGGCCTGGAAGTCCATCACGGAGTTCGTGCCGTGCAGCGCGAACCAGCGCCTGCCGGCGGCAACCGTGTCGCGCACGACCTCCTGCTGGGCGACCGTGGGATGGATGTCGCAGGTGTAGCTGATGAGGAAGTCGGCCGCCGCGATCGCCTCGGTGTTGCTGTAGTCCTCGCCCACGCGGACGCGCACGTCCTCGTTCTCAGCGAGGAGCTTGAGGAGCTCGAGGCGCGCGAAATTGATGTCGTGCCAGCGTCCACCGGCGATCAGATACGCATCGATGCGCGGCACAACGCCTCCGTTCGTCGCTCTCTTGGACCAGGGCCCGCGCAGCCCGGCCCGGCAAGGCTTGCCGAGCCAGGCAGGTGCGCGTCGCTGACCTAGAAGGCGACCCGGCGGGTGAAGCCACCGTCGACGACGATGTTCACGCCCGTCGTGTGGCTCGACGCCGGACTGGCGAGGAACGCGGCAACATTGGCCACTTCCTGGCCGGTGCCGAGATGGCCCGCGAGCGTATCGGGCTTGTTCTTGTTGCGCAGGGGGACGCCGTTCGCGACCGCCTCGAAGAACGGTGGCATCCGCTCCTCGATGCCCATCCAGGGGCTCCCCTCGAAGTAGGTCGGACCCGGGGAAACGACATTGAAGCGAATCCCGGCGGCGGCGTGTTGCTGGGCGGCGAAGCCTGAGTAGTTCAGCTGCGCCGCTTTCATCGCGCCGTAAGGGCCTGCCGAGGTCATTGGCGGAGGCGGGAACGCCTCGACCGCGGCCGAGGTGCTGACGATGACTACGCTCCCCGCATCCGACTCGGTCAGAGAAGGGAGGGCGGCGTTGACGCCGTTTACGGTCCCCATCATGTCGATGGCGAAGTGATCCTCCCAGCTGGGGCCGCCCCCGCTGGAGGCGTTGCTGACGTAGATGTCGATCCCGCCGAGGTCCTTCGCGCTCTGCTCGACCCACGCCTTGAGCGCCTCCGGGTCGGCCACGTCGCAAGGCGCACCGATAACGTTCGTGCCATGCTTCTTCAGCTCGTCGACCGCCGCCGCCACCTTTTCGGGCGTGCGCGCGCAGATGGAGACATCGGCGCCTTCCGAGGCGAGCGTGTTCGCGATGAAGTTCCCGATGCCCTGACTGGCAGCGGTGACAAGGGCTTTTCGGCCTTGCAGTCCAAGATCCATGGTGGTTCGAACCTCCGTGTGTTCGGGTGTGGGCCGAGCTCCCTGGGGAGCTGCGGCCGCGTCGTTGGAGGAGGCGATTATAGAGATCCGGCTCCCGCTGGGCAGGGGCGGCGCCGGCCTTCTTTGTCAGGGTTCGGTAGGCCTGCTACATTCGCTGGCGCTCGGGCGCCGTAAGCGCCCCGAATTCAGCATGTGCGGAGGCACGCAGTGCCCAACGAACCGACCAAGGAAGTCCTGCTGGACCTGCACCGGCGAATGGTGCGGATCCGCCACTTCGAGGAAGAAGCGGGCAAGTTGATGGAGCAGGGCAAGTCGCCCGGCGCGCTCCATCTCTATATCGGCGAGGAAGCCGTCGCCGCCGGGGTGATGGTTCATCTCAGCGACCAGGACCAGATCACGAGCACCCACCGTGGCCACGGGCATCTCGTCGCGAAGGGTGGCGACTTCAAGCTGATGTACGCGGAACTGTTCGGTCGTGAGACCGGCTACAACAAGGGTCGCGGCGGCAGCATGCACATCTCCAACGTGGACGCCGGCATGCTCGGTGCGAACGGGATCGTCGCGGCGGGCCCGCCGATCGCCGTCGGCGCCGCCTTCTCGAACAAATACCGCAAGACCACGAACGTCGCAGTGCCCTTCTTCGGTGACGGCGCCACGAACGAAGGCGCCTTCCACGAGGCGGCGAACATGGCTGCCCTCTTCAAGCTCCCGGTCGTCTTCGTTTGCGAGAACAACGGCTACGGCGAGTTCACCCCGCAGGCCGAGCACCAGGCCATCACCGACGTCGCTGACCGCGCCGCCGGTTACGGCATGCCGGGCGTTATCTGCGACGGCATGGACGCCATCGCCGTCTGGGAGGCCTCGGGCGAAGCGATCGAGCGGGCCCGTAACGGCGAGGGACCCACGCTCCTGGAGTGCAAGACCTACCGCTTCGTCGATCATGTCGGCCTTCGCGGCATCGGGCTCAAGTACCGTAGCGACGAAGAGCTGGCGGAGTGGCAGAAGCGGGACCCGATCGAGCAGCACGAAAAGCGGCTCGCGGAGATGGGGATCTTGGACGAAGCGCAGGCCCAAGCCGTGCACGACGGGATTCTGGCGGAGATCGCCGAGGCGATCGAGTTCGCTGAGAACAGCCCTCTGCCGGACCCCATGGATCTCCTGAACGACGTCTACAGCCCATCAGCGGCCAGTTAGGAGCACATCGATGACCGCAGCAGAAGCCCCAGCAGGCCGCCAACTCGTCTATACCCTCGCAATCACCGAGGGCGTGCGTCAGGCGCTGGCAGAAGAACCGCTCGCCTTCATGGCCGGCGAGGATGTCGCCGGCGCGGGCAGCGTCTTCGGCATCTACCGCGGCCTGCTCGACGAGTTCGGGCCGGACCGCGTCATCGACACCCCCATCAGCGAGTCCGGGATCATCGGCCTCGCCGTGGGGGCGGGCGCCACCGGCCTCAAGCCGATCGTGGACATCATGTTCATGGACTTCATCGGCGAGTGCATGGACGAGATCGTCAATCAGCTCGCAAAGATGCGCTATATGTTCGGCGGCAAGGCGACGCTGCCGGTGACTGTCCTGACCATGTCCGGCGCGGGCATGAACCTCGCCGCGCAGCACTCCCAAAGCCTGGAGGCGTGGCTCTGCCACACCCCCGGCCTGAAGGTCGTGATGCCCGCTACCGCCTATGACGTCAAGGGCGCCATCATCACCGCCGCGCGCGAGCCGAACCCCGTGTTCGTGGTCATGTGCAAGGGCCTCATGGCGCTGCCCGGCGACGTGCCCGAGGAGCCCTACGAGGTTCCGATCGGCAAAGCGAACATCCTGCGCGAGGGCGACGGTCTCACGATCGTGGCGTTCGGGCGCATGATCCACGAGGCCACGAAGGCCGCAGAGCAGCTCGCAGGCGAGGGCGTGAGTGTTGAGGTGATCGACCCCCTCTGGCTCCAGCCGCTCGATACCGACACCATCATCAGCTCCGTCACGAAGACGCACCGCGCGATGGTCGTACACGAAGCGGTCCGCTTTGGCGGCCTCGGCGCCGAGATCGCGGCCCAGATCTCGGAGTTGGCGTTCGACAGCCTCGACGCTCCGGTCGGTCGCGTGGCAGCACCCTTCTCACCGGTACCGTTCAGCCCCATCCTGGAGCAGACCTACGTGCCCAACGCCGAGCGAATCGCAGACGAGGCGCGGCGCATCCTCGGGCTGGGTTAGGCCTGCCGTCCTTGGCCGGCCCTCTCGGCATCGTCGTGAACCCCGCCTCGGGGAAAGACATCCGGCGCCTCGTGGCGCGGGCGTCCGTCTTCGACAACCAGGAGAAGCGCGCGATCGTGCGCCGCGCAATCGTGGGCGCGCTCGAAGGCGGTGCCCAAGACTTTCGCTACATGCCCGACACGCACGGTCTCGCCGCTGACGCGACCGGGGAGTTCTCCGACCAAGGCAGCTTCGTCGCCGTCGAATCCGCGCGCACCGCGAGCACGCTCGACACCACCCTGGCGGCCGCTGCCCTCCGCGAGGCGGGCTGTGCGGCCGTGCTCACCCTCGGCGGCGACGGCACGAACCGCGCCTTCGCCTTGGGCTGGCGGGACGCACCGCTCGTTCCGGTCTCGACCGGCACGAATAACGTCTTCCCGACGATGATCGAGGCGACCGTGGCGGGCGCGGCCGCCGGCCTCGTCGCCAGCGGCCGCCTCGCGCTGCACGACGTAGCGAGGCAAACGAAAACCGTGCGGGTTTCGATCGAGGGGGAGGCCGATGACCTCGCCCTCATCGATGTGGTGCTCGCCGCTGATCGCTTTGTCGGGTCGCGCGCCATCTGGGGCGCCGAGCGCCTCCGCGAGGCGCTGCTCACGCGGGCCGAGCCCTCCGCCGTAGGCATGACCTCGATCGGCGGGCTCCTAGAACCCCTGCCCGAAACCGAAGATGTGTCCCTCCACCTGCGCCTCGGACCGGGCGGCGACTCAGTGACCGCACCCATCGCCCCCGGGCTCTACGAAGAGATCGGCGTGCGCTCGATCGAGCGCATCCCCTTCGGCCAGCCCGTCGAACTGCAGGGTCCGGGCGTGCTCGCCTTCGACGGCGAGCGTGAGCGAGTGTTGCAACCGGGGCAACGAGCTACACTCCGGGTGGCCCGCGACGGCCCCTGGGTGATCGACGTTCGGGAGGCGCTCGAGCAGGCCGCTTGCAAGGGTCTGTATCGCGGCGGCGGGGCCGCCAGCTAGCACCGCCTGCTACCAAGCAGCAGCACAGAACAGCGCCAGCAACGCACGGGGGTTGAGATGCCAACTGAGATCTACATGGTGAAGCTCGGCATGACAATGACCGAAGGAACGGTCGCCGAGTGGCACATCCCCGACGGCGGCGAGGTAAAGACCGGCGAAGATCTCTACCGGCTCGAGACGGAGAAGGTCGAGATGGAGATCGAGGCCGAAGCGGACGGCATCGTGAGGCACCTCGTGCCGGACGAATCGACCGTCGATCCGGGTGCCGTCGTTGGTTATGTCTACGCAGCAGGCGAGAACATCCCCGAGACGCTGCCCAGCGCGGGCGCCCCCGCAGCGAGCGGCAACGGCGCGGCTGCGCCTGCCGCTGCGCCCGCAGCCCCGGCGGCCCCGGCCGCGCCCGCCACGCCCGGCGGGCGCGTGCCCGCCTCGCCGGCGGCGCGACGGCTGGCGAAGGAGCTCGGCATCGACCTGGCGGCGATCAGCGCCTCCGGGGCGGGCGCGTCACCGAGGATGACGTGCGCGCTGCTCAGGCCGCAGCTGCGGCCCCCGTCGCACCCGCGGGCACGCCACCCCCACCAGCACCGACCTCCCCACTCGCGCGCAAGCGCGCCGAGGCGCTCGGCGTCGACCTCTCGGCGGTTCAGGGGAGCGGCCCCGGCGGCCGCATCACGAAAGAGGACGTCGAGGCGGCCGCCGCCGCCGGCGGCCCCGCGAGCGCGCCAGAGCCAGCCCCCGCACGCGCCGACGAAGCGCTCCGGGTCCGCGGGATGCGCAAGGTCATCGCCCAGCGGATGTACGCGAGCCTCCAAAGCACCGCCCAACTCACGATGGACATGGACGTGGCGATGGACGACGCCGTGCGCTTGCGCACCCAGCTCATCGAGGAGTGGTCGGGCGAGGGCATCCGCCCTTCGTACACCGATATCGTCATGAAGGCCGCCGCGAAGGCGCTGCTCGACCACCCCCGCATGAACGCGCAGTTCAGCGACGCCGAGATCACGGTCCGCGGCGAGACTCACATCGGTATGGCCGTGGCCCTGGACGAAGGTCTCGTCGTTCCCGTCGTACGCAACGTGGACCAGCGTTCGCTCAAGGAAGTCGCAGTCGAGGCCGCGCGCCTTGCCGCCGCGGCGCGCGAGGGGGCGCTCAGCCTGGACGACATGGCCGGCGGAACGTTCACGGTCTCGACGCTCGGCATGTTCGGCGTGGATTCGTTCACGCCCATCCTCAACCCACCTGAGGTCGGGATTCTGGGCGTCAACCGCCTGCGCGACGCCGTTCGCTGGGAGGGCGAGACCCCCCTCAAGCAGAAGGCGATGACGCTCAGCCTCACGTGGGATCATCGCGCCCTCGACGGCGCGCCCGCGGCCCAGTTCCTGGCCGGCGTCCGTGACTACCTCGAGGCGCCGTTCCGGCTGCTGGTCTGAGGCAGCGACCAACCAACCAGAACAGACTGGCGGGGCCTGCGAGCCTCGCACGGGAGGATGACCGTGGCTGAGACGACCTTCGACGTGGTAGTGGTGGGCGGCGGGCCGGGGGGCTACGTCGCGGCCATCCGCGCCTCCCAGCTCGGCCTCCAGGTAGGCCTCGTGGAGCGCGAGCACCTCGGTGGCATCTGCCTGAACTGGGGCTGCATCCCCACCAAGACGCTCCTCCACACCGCCGACCTCTACCGCGAAATACAGGGGGCCGAGAGTTTCGGGCTGAGCGCTCAGGCGTCCTTCGATATCGAGAAGGTCGTGGGCCGCTCCCGCGCCGTCGCCGACCAGCTCAGCAACGGCATCAAGTTCCTGATGCGCAAGAACAAGATCGAGGTGTTCGACGGCTACGGACGCCTGACCGGCGGCGGCCGGCTCAACGTGGAGAAGGACGGCGCCACCCTCACCGAGCTGGGCGCAGACAACATCATTCTCGCCACCGGCGCCCGGGCGCGTTCGCTCCCCGGGCTCGAAGCGGACGGCGAGCTCGTCTGGACCTACAAGGAAGCGATGGTGCCAACGACGATGCCGAGTTCCCTGCTCGTCATCGGCTCCGGCGCGATCGGCGTGGAATTCGCGAGCTTCTACCGTGCGCTCGGCGCCGAGGTCACGATCGTGGAGCTCCTCCCGCAGATCCTGCCCGTCGAGGACGAGGAGATCTCGGCCCTCGCCCGTGCGGAATTCGAGAAGCAGGGCATCGCCATCCACACGAACGCGACGGTGGCGTCGCTCACCCGCCAAAGCAACCGCATCACCGCGACAATCGAGACGGAGGAGGGCTCCATCGAAGCGACCTTCGACCGCGCTATCCTCGCGGTGGGCGTGACCGGGAACGTCGAGGAGCTCGGCCTGGAAGCGACCGCGGCAGCCGTCGATCGTGGCGCGATCGTCGTGAACGAATGGCAAGAGACGGGCGAGCCCGGTCTCTACGCCATCGGCGACGTCGCTGGACCGCCCCTGCTCGCGCATAAAGCGATGCATGAGGGCGTGCTGTGTATCGAGCGCATCGCGGGCCTGGAGAGCGTGCGGCCGATGGAGCGCCGCCGGATTCCCGGCTGCACCTACTGCCACCCCCAGATTGCCAGTGTGGGACTGACCGAGAAGGCGGCGGGCGAGGCGGGCTTCAACATCCGCGTCGGCCGCTTCCCCCTCCTGGGCAACGGCAAGGCGATCGCCGTGGGCGACACCGCGGGCATGGTCAAGACGGTCTTCGACGCGGACACAGACGAGCTGCTGGGGGCACATATGGTTGGCCCTGATGTGACCGAGATGATCCAGGGGTACGTGGTGGCGATGGGGCTCGAGACGACAGAGGCGGAGCTGATGGATACCATCTTCCCCCACCCCACCGTCTCGGAAGCGATGCACGAGTCCGTGCTCGACGCGTACGACCGCGTGCTCCACATCTAGCCGTCCGTTCCTGCGCGACCCTCGCGGCCGCGAAGGCGCTCGAGCGAATCGCGCGGTACCCGCCCAGGTCCAGTACGTCTGGCTCGAACGGACCCCTCGCCGCCCGATGAGGGCCCGACGACCCTCCGCCCGCCCCCTCGCACCGCCGTTTGGCCGGCCGGGTGCCTGTACAGTAGCCCTGAGGATCTGACCGCGCGGAGACCCCCATGGGCGCCCTGATCGACCACCTGAAGTCGCTGGCAGCCGGTGGTGCGAGCATCGAAGCGGCGACGGCGGCCGCGGAGACGGAGCTCGCCGGCGGCGAGCTCCTCCGCACAGAGCTGGAGGAGCCCGAGGCCGCGATCGCGGCCGCGACGGCGGAGACGGACGCCCTCAACCAAGAGATCCGCGGGGCGCTCCGGCGCTTCCCCGCGAGCCAGAGCGGCGGCTTCCACCGCACGGACCTCGACCCTCGCGCGATGGCTGTGCTGGCGACGCTCGCCTACGCTCGCCGCAGCGGCGTGTACTTCCCCAATGACCTGAAGGAGATGGCCGCAGAGGGTCGCGTCGCGCAGGAATGGCACGCGCGCGAGTCGGTTCGTATCCGCGTGCTGCTCACGATCCTGCCGATGTTCATCGCCGCCATCGAGCGGCGCGAGCTGATCCCGGCCGAGTTCGCCACCGGTATCACCGCGCTCGCCGAGCGGCTCGGCCGCGTCCGCATTCCCCAAGCCGCGAGGCCGTGAGCCTCGGGCAAGACCCGGCCCGGTTGCTCGCACCCATCAGCGACAACGAGAATGCGCGCATGACCTGGCTCGAGGGAGCGGAGGGCGATCCGCCGTTCGACGCGGTCCTCGGTCTACGCCCAGAGCTCCGTGACCTCTATCGCGCCTTCTACGGCAAGCTCTGGGACGAGCAGCTCCTCCCCGCTTCGATCCTCGAACTCTGCCGCCTGCGCGTAGCCCAGCTGCACGAATGCGAGTCCGAGCTGGCGGTGCGCGACGAGGGCGCGGGTGTCGACCAGGAACAGCTCGACGCGCTCGCCCACTGGCAGGAAAGCGATCGCTTCAGCGCGGCGGAGCGCGAAGCGCTCCTCCTCGCCGAGAAGATGCCCTGGCAGCATCACGAGATCACAGACGAGGAGCACGCGGCGCTGCGCGCCCACTTCGGGGACGAGGGGACAGTCGCCCTGACGGTCGGTATCGCCCTCTTCGATGCAAACTGCCGGCTCCGCCTGGTCCTCGGTACGGAGCCGGTCCCGATTGCGACGAAAGCCCCGGCTTCGGCCACGGGCCCGATCTACTAGGCATTTTCGAAGCACTGCTTGGAGGCAGCGAATGTCCACGAAACCACGCGTCAGTTCGGCGATACCGGGGGAGGAGCCCAGCTTCGGCACGGCTCTCGCTCATCAGCCCGGCCTCGCCAGCGCCTTCGGGGCGCTCTACGGGGAGTTCTGGAGCAAAGGCACGCTCGACCACCGCACGAAGGAGATCACGCGGCTGCGCAACGCCCGCGTCACGGACTGCGGCTTCTGAAAGCAGGTTCGCTTCGCCGTTGCGCGTGAGCAGGGACTGACCGAAGAGCATGTCGCCGAGATCGAAGACGGGTACGAGGACTCGGCCCTCTCCGAGCGTGACAAGGCCGCCATCGAGCTGACCGACGCGATCGTGGGCGATCCCCGGCGCGTGTCGGCGGAACTGCAAACGCGGCTGCGGGAGCACTTCAGCGATCCCCAGATCGTGGAGATGGCGCTCGGCGTGGGGCTCTTCATGAGCCTCTCGAAGGTGCTGATCACGCTGGGAATGGAGCCCGAGGAGATGGACACCACGATCGTCCCCACGCCCGGTTCCTCCTAGCGGCTGGGGCGCCTCCCGGCAGACGAGGGCCGACCTTTCCGGTAGCATCGGGGCACCCGCAGGGGCCCCTCCCGAGGCAGAATCACGAAAACGAACCTAGGAGCGAAGTCGTGGTCATCGAAGCTTTAGGCACGCACACTCCGGTCGAGAAGGCCTCCGAGCCGTCGCTCGGCACCGAGCTCATCCCGAAAGAGCGCTATACGTCGAAAGCGTTCATGGAGCTCGAGTGGGAGCGCCTCTGGACGAAGGTCTGGAACATCGCCGGCCGCGCGTCCGACATCCCCAACGTCGGTGACTATTTCACGACGGAGCTCGGCCCCGAGTCGTTCCTGATCGTCCGCGAGCAGCCCGACAAAGTGCGCGCCTTCTACAACGTCTGCCCCCACCGCGGGAACCAGATCCGGAATGCGGGCATGGGCCACGCCGAGACGTTCCAGTGCGCCTATCACTTCTTTGAGTTCAACCTCGATGGCTCGAAGAAGTTCGTCCCCGACGAGAACACCTTCACGCAGGGCGTGCCCCAGGAAACCGCGCTCATCGAAGTGCCCTGCGACACCTGGGGCGGCTTCGTCTGGTTCAACATGAACCCGGATGCGGAGTCGCTCGAGGAGTTCCTCGGCGTCGTGCCCGAGCACCTCGCGCCCTACCACTTCGAAGAGTTCGCCCTCGCTCAGGACAAGACGATCGAGTGGGATGCGAACTGGAAGGCCTCAGTCGACGCCTTCAACGAGATCTATCACGTCCAGGGCATCCACCCCCAGATGCTGCAGACCCTGAACGACATCCACGTCCAGATCGACCTCTACGAGCGGCACAACCGCTATCTCGTACCGATGGGGCTCGTGAGCCCGCGTTACCCCAATCAGGACGAAGTCACGCGCGGTCTGAAGGCGAAGCTGGCAGACGCGGGAATCGACCCGGAGAGCTTCACGGGCAGCATGGGTGACGTGCGTCCCTTCCTCCAGAAGCTGGCCCGCGAGCAGTTCGAGGCGACGGGGCTCGACGTTTCGGGCCTCAACGACGACCAGATGACGGATGACTACCACTACTACCTGTTCCCGAACATCACGCTCAACATTCACGCGGGCGGCTTCGGATTCTTCCGGCAGCGGCCCCACCCGACCGATCCGAACAAGATGTTCTACGACCTGCAGCGTTATGTCCGAGTCCCCGCTGGCGTCGATCCACCCCCACGACCGATCCATTCGCAGCACAAGCACGGTGACATCTCCCTGGGGCTCGGGCTCGACCAGGACTCCTACAACCTGCCCCGCGTGCAGAAGGGGATGAACTCGAGCTCCTTCAAGGGCCTGCTCATCAACTATCGCGAGCGGCGTATCCGCCACATGCATCAGACGATCGACGACTACGTCTACGGGCCCGACCGCTAGGCCGAGAGTCGCCGAAAAGCGAGCCGTGGCGACGGGCCGCGACTCGTTCAGGTCACGCACGAGGGAGCCGAGTTATGGCCGAGCAGGTCGAAGATACGAAGACGCCGTTCATTCCCGTTGGACCGACGGACATGCTCAAGCCGGGGGAGAGCAGGATCATCGAAATCGACGACGACTCGATCGTGGTCATTCGTCTGCCGGACGGCTACTTCGCTCTCGAGAACCGCTGCTCGCACGACGATGGGCCGCTCGGCCAGGGCCGGCTCGTCGGCTACGAGATCGATTGCCCCCGTCACGGCGCCAAGTTCGATGTTCGGGACGGCAGCCCGCAGTCGCTCCCCGCGTTTCGGCCCGTCGCCTCCTTCCCCGTGCGTATCAACGAGAAGACGGACTGGGTCGAGGTGCAGTACAAGAAGCCGGAAGTCGAGGCTTTCCCGGAGGATCCGCGAGGCTTCAACTTCAATATCACGTAACGGGGTGACGCGTGACCAAGCCGGGCGACTGGCGCGAGACCTATAAGGCGCGCCTCTGTAGCGTCGACGAGGCGATGGCGCTCATCAACGAGGGCGACCTCGTCGCCATGGGCGTCCTGACCCCGGGGCAGCTCAGCTCGGCGCTGGCAGACCGCGCAGAGCAACTCGGCAGCCTGCACGTGCGCGCCCTCGGACCCGTCGAACCACGGCTTTTCGGCGAGGACGCGAACGGCGAGCGCGAGATCGAGCTCTTCATCGGCGAGCCGATGCGGGGCGCACACGATGCCAAGGTTGCGACCTACCTGCCCAACACCTTCATGCTCGGAATGAAGGCCCACGACTCGGCGCGGGCGGAAGCACGCATCCCCGATGTCCAGATCACCTCGTGCAGCGCGCCGAACGAGGCCGGGTACGTCCAATTCGGCGCTCATATGTGGACCCGCAAGGCCTACGCGAAGCGTTGCCGCACGGTGATCGGCATGATCGACCCGAACATCCCGCCTGCCCACGGCGACGCCTGGCTGCACATACGCCACTTCGACGCCCTCATCGATGGCGTGATCAAGCCCGTCGATATCGAGGCCGTCGCGGAGCGCGTGGAGACGCTCTCGGCGGAGGCGGATCGCGACGAGCTGCGTGCGCTCCTCGCAAGCGCGAGCACGGACCAGGTCGCGATCGTCGAAACCCTCTTCCATACGCTCCCTCCGAAGATCGTGCGCCAGGCCTTCGGGCTCATGGAGGTCGACCCCGAAGCCCAGGCCATCGCGGACAACCTGCGCCCCCTGATTCGTGACGGCGACACGATCCAGGTAGGCGTGGGCACGCCGAGCGCGCTCATGTTCAAGGCCGGTGCCTTCGACGATGCCCACTATCTCGGTGTCCATACCGAGCTCGGTTCGCCGGGTCTGGGGCAGCTCTGGGCACAGGGCAACATCGACAACTCCCGCAAGACGATCCATCGCGACCGCTGCGTGGCGGTGGCCTGGACCGGCTGCGACGGTACCGACCTGGGCATCATTCGCGACAACCCCGCGTTCGAGGTCTACGACCCCGACTACCTCCTCAACCCGACGCTCATGTCCCAAAACCGCCAGATGACGTCCATCAACAGCGCCGTCGCCGTCGACCTGATCGGGCAGATCGCGAGCGAGGACCGTTTCGGCGGGCAGATGATCAACGGCACCGGCGGCCAGCCGGACACGCACCTCAGCGCCGCTCTCTGCCCCGACGGCCGCGCTGTCACGGTCCTCCGCTCGACCGCCCTCGCGGGCTCGCTCTCGAAGATCGTGGCGAAGCACGAAGCGGGAACGCTGATCACGATTCCCCGCTATCTGGCCGATACGATCGTGACCGAGCACGGCGTCGCCCGCCTGCTCGACAAGAACCACCGCCAACGTGCGGCCGAACTCATCAGCGTCGCGCACCCCGACTTCCGCGGAGAGCTGCGGAAGGAGGCGTCGGCGCTCTGGGGCGAGCTCAGCCCCTAGCCGTGGACCCTAGCGCCCCTCCAACTTAACTCGCGGCTGGCGAGGGTCTGCTGGCCTTCGCGAGCCGCCAGTCCGACCGCGGGTTGGCATGCCCAGCGAGGAGACCCGGAAGCGAAGTTGCAAAGGGACTAGCGCGGTCGCTCGAACACCCCGCCGAGAGCGCGGCTGCGCTCGCCCCGCAGGCGGCGCTCCCTGTCCAGGCGGCGGTCGATGCGGGCCGCACTACGCGCGTCGTACGCCACCCAGCTGATCGCCACCGCGACGAGGGCGACCAGGAACACGAGACTGCCGCCTACCCAGAGAATCAGAATCGCCAGCCGCTGGTCGGCCATCGCGGAGATCGACCAGAGCGGAGCGTTCGCCGCGAACGTCTCATGGACGGGGGTGTTCAGGCTCAGGAACATGCCCCCGAAGAGTCCCTTGTGCGTCATCTCGACGGCCACGTAGAGGACGCGGAGCGGGTGACCCATGCGCCAAGGGACCGGGTCTGCGCAGAGCGCAGGCCACCAGAACAGGAGTCCCACCGCCAGGAGTGTGAGCTGCTGCGCATCCCGTACGAAGACATTCGTGGCCGCTTGCTCGGTGAGCGAGGTGAATTGCCAGCTGTAGGTGACGACGGCGAAGAGCAGCCAAGCGACGATGGGCATCCCGACAACGCGCGCGAACCGGCCCCGGTAGAGGTGGCGGAGCCGCGCTCGCCCCTGCTTGCCGTTCGCCCGGAACGCCAGCGTGAGCGGCGCGCCGAGGAGGATGAGGGGCGGGGCCGCCATCGTCAGCAGGAACATCCCGGCGAAGTCGGCCCAGAGGAGCTGGTTGCCGTAGTGCTCCAGCGGCGACTGCGTCGCAACGAGGACGAGCACCAGCCCGAGCAGGAACGCGACTGCCCGCAGCCGCGAAGGCGGCACTCGCGGGCGCGCGAGAAGCACGTGCCGCAGCGCAGCGCCATACAGGCCCGCCACGACGAGCACGGCCGCATACCAGGGCGGATCGAAGGCGAAGTGCCCAAGGATCTCAGCGAGGCCGGGAGCGGTCTCGTTCATGCAGGACCATCAATAATCGTCGGCATCGACACCCCGCGGGCCGGTCGCTCGCTGCGCCGCGAGCTGGCTCCGCGCTTCGAGCAACTCGAGAATCTCCAGCGCCTCTTGGGCGCTTACGACCTCGCCGGCCGCGGCCTGGCGAGTGGCGATCTCCGCGTCGATCCCGGCGAGCTGCGCTTCGAGCTCGTCAGCGGTCAGGCGGCCGGCGGAGCCGCCACTATCGTCTCCCGGCTCGGCGCCGCTGGGGTCAGGCCCCGCTCCCGGCTGGGTCCCGGGGCCATCGTCGCCTTCCGGGGGTGGCTCGCCGCCCTCTGCGGGCGGCGGCGGATCGCCGCCGTCGGGGGGTGGGGGCGGGGGCGGTGGGTTCAAGAGCCGATAGATGACCTCGTAGTCGCGGCGGGTGCGCTCGTTGCCGGGGTCGAGCACGAGCGCCTCGCCGAACGCGTCCAGCGCATCGAGCAGCTCGCCCTGGGCGAAGCGGTGGCGCCCCACGCTCGCGTACGCAGCCGTGACGATCGCGATGTCCCGGTGCGTAAGCGCACGCCGCGCTACCTGGACCGCCTCGTCGTAACGCTCAGCGGCGTGCAGCGCGGTCGCGAGGTTCAAGGCGATGCGACCGTCGTCCGGCGCCTCTGCTTGGGCGTCGAAGAGGAGTTCGATTGCGGTATCGACCTCGCCCGCGGCGAAGGCGTCCCGCGCTTGCTCGTTGAGGTCGTAGGCCTCGCTCGCGCAGGCTGCCAGCAGGAGGCCGAGGCACCCCACGAGTGCGAGCGCCGCTGGGCGCCGCCAGCGAAGACCCGCGCGCCACTCGGCGGCAGTCGCGAGCAGGGCGAACGCGAGCGCTGCGCCTGCGAACCACTGAAAGCGCTCGACCGGCACGGAGGCCGTGGTCGCGTCGTTGGTAACCTGCTCCAGCGCGGAGAGTCGCGAACGCACAGCCGCGGGCACGGTCCCCAGATCGGCGCCGAGGTAGCGGCCACCGCCAGCCATCGCAGTGGCCTGGAGAACGCCTTCGTTCAGCCGTGAGATCACCGGCGAGCCCGCAGCATTGGTGAGCGGAAGGGTGCTGCCGGACTGCGGATCAAAGACGGGCACCGCCCCGCCGCTTGGCGTCCCCGCGCCCGCCACGAGGAGCTCGATACCCTGTTCGGCGAGGAGGGCGGCGCTCGCAGCGGGGTTCGCGCCCAGGTTATCGCCGTCACTGATCAGGAGAACAAGGCGCCCGCCTCCGGCCTCTTCGTCGAACGCCTGGAGCGCGACATCGAGGCCGGAGGCGGCGCTCGTGCCCTGCTCGACGAGGAAGGTCCCGCTCTCGACGCCTCGGATGACGGCGGCGGCGGCGGAAAGATCTGTGGTCAGGGGGAAGCGCACGCGGGCATCGCCCGCGAAGATGACGAGGGCCACGCGATCGCCGCTGAGCCTTTCGAGCGTGTCCGTAATCGCCGTGCGTGCGGCGTCGAGCCGCGACGGGGGCACGTCGCTCACGTCCATGCTGCGCGAAACATCGAGCACGACGACGAGCTGGGCACCACCGGCCTGCAGAGTTGCCGTGCGCTCTCCCCAGCGCGGCTGGGCCGCGGCAAGAGCGGCGATCGCGGCCGCGATCGCGAGAAGCGCAAGGGCACCCCAGCGGGCGGCGAGAGGAGCGCGCGTGAGCGCGCGGGCGTTCCTGAGGGCGCGCCGCAGGGCGAGCCACGTCAGCGGCAGGAGCACGAGGGTGAGGGGGATCAGCAGGAGCCAGAGGGGCCTGCCGAAGCTCAACTCGCTCACGCCGGCAGCCTCCGCAGCGCGGTGCCGCCCAGGCCCAGTTCGGCGACGAGCACGATCGCGCCAAACGCGATCAGCCAGGGACCGAGCTCGGTGTGGCGCGCGAAGGTCTCGCCCCCGACGCGGCTGGTCTCCAGCGACGCGATCTCGTCGTACACCTCCGCCAGGTCCTCAGCCGTGCTGGCTTCGAAGTAGTCGGCGCCGGTGCGATCGGCGATCGCCCCCAACAACTCACCATCGATCGTGCTGCCGCCGAACCCGCGTCCTGCGGTTTCGTCCACGACGCCGATGGTATAGACGCGGATCCGTAGCGCCGCGGCCAGCTCGGCCGCGTCTTCGGGGCTGATCGAGTCCACGTTATGGCGCCCGTCTGTGAGCAGGATGACGATCCGGCTCGAGGCGCTCGACTCCTCCAGCATCGTCAGCGCGGTCGCGATGCCAATGCCGATCCCGGTGCCGTCCGGGAGCAGGCTCGAATCCAGGTCGCTGACGATCGTATCGAGCGTGCGGTAATCGAGGGTGAGGGGTGCGAGGGGGAGGGCGTCGCGCTGGAAGGCGACGAGCCCCACGCGATCGTTCTCGCGATTCGCCACGAAGTCACGGATCACCGCCTTCGTCGCGTCCAGGCGGGACACACCCGAGCCGAAAGGGCTCGTCGCCATGCTGCTGGAGAGGTCGATCGCGAGGACAATGTCGACCCCCTCGGCGGGCACGAGCGCTTCCGCCTCCCCCACCTGCGGGCGCGCAAGCCCAACCACCATGAGCAGAATCGCCGCCAGCCGCAGGGCGGGGAGAAGGCGCCGCGCCCGCAGCCGCCAGGTCGGCCGGACTCCCGCCAGGCCACCAGCAAAGGGCACCGCGATCGCGGGCGGACGGCGCCGCCAGGCCGCGAACGCGAGGGGGAGGGCGGCGAGGGCGACGAGCAGGAGCCAGGGGTCGGCGAACTGCATCAGGCTTCGCCGCCAACGATCTCACGCGCCACCGTGAGGTCGGCCTCGCGCCGCTCCGTTGCGGGGCGGTACCCGGCATAGACGACGGCGTCGCACTCACGCAGGAGTTCGCGCGCGAGGCGCGCCTCCCAACCGTCGACCCCGGCGACTTCCATGCGGCGCTGGAGCTCCTCGGTCGTGAGCGCCTGTGCGGGGAAGGCGTAGCGGTCGCCCAGCACCCGCCGGACGGCGCTCCCAATCGCACGGTAGGCGCCCGTAGCGTCCGTTTCGAGCAGGGCCGACGCGGCCGCGAGTGCGTCGCCGGGCGCGAGCGGCACCGCTTCCTCGACCATCGGGGCGGGCCGCGGGCGCCTTCGCAGCGCACGGATCGCGAAGCCGACGCCGGCCATGATCACAACCGCGGCGAGGAAGCCGCCGGCGATGATCGACGGCCAGAGGAACGGCGACTGCGCCCCGCCAATGCCGAACAACGGCGGGAGCGGTGAGAGCACGAGGGGCTCACCGGGCGTGAGCGCCGAGGGCACCGTCAGTGCCAGGCCAGGCAGCTCCACCCGCGAGACCTCGGCAGGGGTCGTCACGAGAAGGGCGGGGCTGAACTGCAAACTGCCGGGAGCGAAGGGCGCGATCAGCAACTCGAGGCGGTGGCGCTCACCACCCGCCACCGCCACGACCTCCTCGGAGAGGACACGGATTACGCGGACATCGCCCCAGGATTCAGCGCCTGCATCGACTTCGACGGTCGCGCCGGCTTCGGCCACCAGCTCGAGCGTGAGCACGATCTGCTCGCCGATCTCGGCAAAGGGCTGCGAGAGTCCGGCGGCTTCGGGCCCCTGGGCACTGAGGCTCAGCGGCACGGCGAGCAGGGCGGCGAGCAACGAGGCGAGCGCGGCGCGCTTCACGCGACCGCTCGCGCCCGGCGTCGAAAGAACTCCAGGAGGGCGCGGACATAGTCCTCGCCGACGACGACGCGAATCTCATCGATGCCGAGCTCGCCGAAGAGCCGCTCGCGCTCGCGGTCGAGGTCGTGGAGACGGCCCGCGTAAGCGTCCCGTACGGCTTCATCGTCACTGTCGACTTCGTACACGTCGCCGCTCTCAGAGTCCGCGAGGCGAAGGAGACCCGCCCGCGGGAGCTCCTCGTCGAGGGGCTCGCGCACAC
>CAUYXJ010000063.1:0-17486 GCA_963577065.1 Dehalococcoidia bacterium
AGGTGGTGGAGTTCCTCCACCACGCGTCGCGGCGAGATGGGCAGCTCCGTGAAGCGGTGCCCGGTAGCGTCGTTGATGGCGTTCGCGATCGCCGCCAGCGGCGGCACGATCGGGACTTCGCCGACTCCGCGCACGCCGAACGGGTGCCCCGGATTCGGAACCTCAACGATGATCGTCTCGATCATCGGGAGGTCCAGCGAGGTCGGCATGCGGTAGTCGAGGAAGGAGGCGTTCTCCATGCGGCCGTCGTCGTTGTAGTAGTACTCCTCGTTCAGCGCCCAGCCGATGCCTTGGACGACCCCACCCTGCATCTGCCCCTCGACATAGGCGGGGTGGATGGCGGTGCCGACGTCCTGGGCGACGGTGTAGCGGAGGATGTCGACCTTGCCCGTGTCCGGGTCGACTTCGACATCGACGACGTGCACGCCGAAGGCGGCGCCGGGGCTGCGCGCGACGACGGTGCCCTTGCCCTGCAGGGGTCCGCCCGTTTCCATCTGCTTCCCGGCCAGCTCGGCGAAGGTCATCGTCTTCTCGCTGTCAGTCTTGTGGCGAAGGCTGCCGTCGACGTACTCGACGTCTGCGGCGTCGCACTCCCACAGCTGAGCCGCGCGCGGGATCATCTGCGCCTGAATATCGAGGCCGGCCTCGTAGACGGCCTGGCCGCTGGCGTAGGCCGTGCGCGAGCCCCCGGTGATGTCGTTGTGACCGATGGAGTCGGTGTCGGCAACCACCGGCTTGATGTCGTCGTAGCCGATGCCGAGCGTCTCCGCGAGCTGCATCGCGAGCGCGGCGCGGGTGCCGCCGATGTCGGTCGAGCCTTCGATCAGGTTGATGCTGCCGTCTCCGTTCACGGATGCGATGACCGACGACTGCATGCCCGCGTTGAACCAGAAGCCGCTCGCTACGCCGCGGCCGCGGTTGGGGCCCTCGATGGGGGACTTGTAGTGGTCCGAGGCCACAGCCGCGTCGATCGTCTGCTCGTGGCCGATGGGGGGATGGGCCACACCGGTGACCATGCGGGTCCCTTCGCGGGCGCTGTTCTGGTGGCGGAAGGCGAGCGGGTCGGTCTTCAGCTCGAGCGCGAGCTCATCGACGAGCTGCTCCGCGGCAAAGGCGGCATTCGGGGCGCCGGGGGCGCGATAGGCCGCAGTCTTTGGCTTGTTTACGACGACGTCGTAAGCATCGATCTTGAAGTTCTCGATGTCGTACGGCGAGAGCATGCACATCGCGCCCGCCATCACCGGCGAGCCGGGGAAGGCCCCAGCCTCGAAGGCGAGGCTGATCTCGGCCGCCGTGATCTTGCCGTCCTTGGCCGCCATACGGCCCTTCATGTGGCCGCCACTGGTCGGGCCACTGGCCTGGAAGACGTCCGTCCGATCCATCGTCAGCTGCACGGGGCGCCGGCACTTGCGCGAGAGCAGGGCCGCGACCGGCTCAAGATAGACGCCGATCTTGCCGCCGAAGCCGCCACCGATCTCCATCGGGATGACACGGATCTTCGAGACCGGCAGCTGCAGCAGGTCGGAGAGCGCTGAGCGAACGGCGAAGGCACCCTGCGTGCTCGTCCAGACCGTGAGTGTGTCGTCACTGTTCCAGTTGGCGGTGCCGTTGTGCGGCTCGATGTAGCCCTGGTGCACCATCTTCGTGTCGAACTCGCGCTCGACCACGACATCGGCCTCGGCGAAGGCCTTGTCGACATCGCCGCCCTCGAGGTGGGTGTGCGAGGCGACGTTGCTCGGCTTCTCGGCCTTCTCGCCGCCACCGAGGTTCGTGAGCCGGCTCCCGTCGAGGAGCGGCGCATCCTCGCGCATCGCGTCCTGGACGCTGAGGACCGGCGGGAACAGTTCGTATTCGACCTTGATCTGGTCGAGCGCAGCGAGCGCTTCGTGCGCACTCACCGCAGCGACGCCCGCGATGGCATGGCCGCGGTAGAGCACCTTTTCGCCGGCCATCACGTTCAGGCTCATGTCCGAGGACGTCGTCATGCCCTCACCCGTATCGATCACCTTGTCGGCAACCACGGGGAGGTCTTTGTGGGTCACGACCCCGAGCACGTTCGGCATCGCCTCCGCCTCGCTGGTATCGATGGAGACGATACGGGCGTGCGCGTGGGGACTGCGGAGGACGGCGCCGTGAACGAGGTCGGGAAGGTGGATGTCGGCACCGTAGAGCGCCTTGCCCGTGACCTTCTCCACCCCGTCGGGGCGGATGGGCCGCGTGCCAATGACCTTGTAGTTTGGCTTCTCCGTGGTGGTCATGCGGAAACCTCCCCCATCTCGGATGCCTTGAGGACGGCGCGAACGATCTTGTCGTAGCCGGTGCAGCGGCAGAGGTTGCCGGCGAGCCAGTGGCGAACACGACCTTCGTCCGGGTGGGGCTCACTGTCGAGGAGCGCCTTTGCCGCGACGATGAAGCCGGGCGTGCAGACCCCGCACTGGAGCGCGGCCTCTTCGAGAAAGGCCTGCTGCAAGGGATGGAGGTGCTCGCCTTGGGCGACGCCTTCGATGCTCGTGATCTGCGCACCTTCGGCCTCGACGCCGAGGACGCAGCAAGAGTTCACGACGCGGCCGTCCATCAGAACGCTGCAGGCACCGCAGTTGCCGTTGTTGCAGCCTTCCTTCGTGCCAGTGAGGCCGAGATCCTCGCGCAGTACCTCGAGGAGGCTCTGGCGCGGTTCGCACAGGAAGTCGATCTCCTCGCCGTTGAGGGTCGTCTGGATCTGTGTTCGACGCATAGGGTTCGCTAGGCCTCCCGGGCTCGTTCGAGCGCCTTATCGAGGGCGCGGTTGGTGAGAACGCGGGTCAGATGCACGCGTTGCGCGATCGAGCCGCGCATATCGGTGATGGGTGTGGCCGCGGCGGCCGCAGCATCCGCGGCGGCGGCGAAGGCTTCGGCCGTAGGCGCCTGGCCCACGAGCGCCTCACCCGCAGCTGGGACGAACAGCGGTACCGGCGCGACCGCCCCGATGGAGATGCGCGCCGCCTCGATGCGATCGCCGGCGGCGCTGAGATCGAGACGGACGCCGACGTTCACGACGGCGATGTCCATCTCGTTCCGGGGAATGAAGCGGTGGAAGAAGCTGCCCGAATTCGCGGGTTGTGCGGGGATGTTCACCTTCACGATCAGCTCCCCGGGCGCGAGCACGTTCTGCCCGGGACCGGTGAAGAAATCCTCGAGCGGCAGCGCCCGCGTGCCCCCCTGCGACCCCAACGTGAGCGTGGCCCCGAGCGCGATCAGCGCCGGCACCGTATCGGCGGCCGGACCCGAGTTGCCGATATTCCCGCCGAAGCAGGCACGGCTCTGGATCTGGATCCCGCCAATGAGCGTCGCGCAGTCGATCACGGCGGGGAGCCGCTGAACGATCTCGGCATCCTCGTAGAGCTCCGCAAAGGGCACGGAGGCGCCGATCTCGAGCCCCCCGTCGGCCGTCCAACCGTAGCTGGTCAGCTCGGGGATGTGCTTCACATCGATGAGCTGATCGACCTGCTTCCGCCCCTCGCGCAGCTGGACGATGATGTCCGTGCCACCCGCGAGGAACGCTGAGGTCTTCCCGTTCTGGAGCGCCCCGTACGCCTCGCCGAGCGAGGTGGGCGCCAAGTAGTCGATCTCCTTCATGAACAATCCTTCGGAATGCTGGGCGGACACCCATCGGCGCCGCTGCGACGCTCGATGATAAAGCGTTCGCGCGCGCTACGCTCGGCCATCGAAGGTCGAAAACAGCCGAGGCCTGAGAGCGTAGGCTGGCTATGCTCCGGCACCGAGAGAGCCGGCCCCAGGGATCGAACCGACCAAGTTCGGCCCCGCTAAGCCCGAGGAGCGTGCAGCACGCCATGCCTACAGCGAGAGCGTTCGAGGGAAGGGTCGCGCTGATCACCGGCGGGGGCACCGGCATCGGTCGCGCCATCGCCGAAGGCTTCGTCGCCGAGGGTGGTCGCGCTTTCGTCATCGGCCGCCGTGAGGAGCCCTTGCGCAGCTTGGCCGATGAGCATCCGGGGGCGGTCGCGTGGACAACGGCCGATGTCGGCAAGGCCGAAGACGCGCCGCGGATCGTGCAAGCTGCGGCGCGCGAGTTCGGACGGCTCGACCTCCTCGTGAACAACGCCGCTTCGGTGCCGTCGGGACTCCTCGAGGCAACGAGTGACGAGCAGATCGACGAGACGATGGCGGTCAACCTCGGCGGGACTCTGCGCCTCATCCGCGAGGCCCTCCCTCACCTTCGTGAGTCCAAGGGGCAGATCGTCAATATCAGCTCTGTTGTCGTAAGCACGAACAACCCGAACTGGGCCATTTACGGGGCCACCAAGGCGGGCATTGAATACGCCACGGGCGCTCTCTCCATTGAGTTCCGTCCACTCGGGATTCGGATCAACACGGTCGCCGCTGGCCCTACCGACATCGGGGGCTGGGTGCCCGAAGAGATCCAGCGGGAGCAGGCCGAGGCTCGCGCGAACAACGCAGGCAGGCCAGTCCTAGGGGCCATTGGCCTGCCGCAGGACATCGCCAACGCCGTCCTCCTGCTCGCCGACGGCCGTGCGGGCTGGATCACCGGCCAAGTCATCCGCGCGACCGGCGGGTGGACCACGCTGTACATGCCACCGCCACCGCCTACGTACTAGCCCCCGGCACATGGCGGACGCCCTGAGCGGATCTTTGGCTGCACCCCGTCCAACGGCGCAGGCTCAGGCCGGCTTCACCTGGGCCATGATCGCGAGCAGGTTACCGGACGGATCCTCGAAGAAGGCCATCCACTCCTCGGTGCCATCGTCGAAGCGATGGATCATGTGCGGCGCCCCCTGGAACTCGGCACCGCGGTCGCGGAGCGCGTCGTAGGCAGCGTCGATCTCCGGGACCTGGAAGTAGGGATCGAGCCGCCCTGGTGCGTGTCGGCCTCGTTCGCGCTCAGGAAGAGGCGTGTGCCATCGCAGTCGAAGAAGGCCAGGCTCCCGAACGTGTAGAGGTGGGGGAGGCCGAGCACCTCGCCGTAGAAGCGCTCAGCTTCCGCCACATCGGCCACGTGGAGCGAAACCTGGCTGATGAGGCCGAGTTGGAGGGGAGCGGGCATCGTGAGTTCTCCTACGTTGGTGACGACGGCGGGGGCGATGGTTGCGATCGGGCGGCCGCGCCAGAAGCGAAGCTCCCGGCGTTCGCTCAGCTGCAGCTTTCCGAAGATGTTGGCCACGTGGAACTTGACGGCGTCGAGCTCGTGCGCCGCCCCCGGGCAATGGCGCGGTTCGACAGTCCGTGCCGAACCCGCTGGACCACATCCCACTCAGCAGGCGTGAGGATGTCCGGGTGCGGGGGGCGGCCGGGACGGCGCGCACGACTCACGCAGGCAGCCTAGGCCATTAGCCGCCCGAGTTACCCTCCCCCCAGGCGCGGAGAGCGGCCGGGTGGTTCGTGATGATGCCCTCCACGCCCGCATCCGTGAGTCGCAGCCAGTCGTCGGGCGCATCGGCAGTCCAGGCCCAGAGCCGGAGGCCGAGCTCGTGGGCGCCGCAGGCCGCGCGTGCGTCGACGACCCTGTGGTCGAGCGAGATCCCGTCGATCTTCGCGGCGACCGCTCGGGCGCAGAGCGCCTCGAGTTCGGCGCGAGCGAGGGCTGGTGCGATTAGCGCCGTCGGGATTTCGGGAGCGACCGTGCACGCGCGCTCGACGAGACCGTGATCGAAGGAGTGCAGCGCCGTCCAGCCCGCGGCGTCGTGCCCGCGGATGGCCGCTACTGTCGCCGCGAGGAGCTCGGGGGCGTCGCCGGGACGGGCGGGTGAGACCTTGAGCTCGCACATCACGGTGATCCGCCCAGCAACGAGGTCAAGGACCTCGTCGAGCGAGGGCACGTGCTCGCCCCCGCCGGCATCGGCGCCGCGCAGCTCCGCGAGCGTCGCTTCGCGCACCGGCCCGGAGAGATTCGTGGTGCGATCGAGCGTCTCGTCGTGGAGGAGCACGGGAACGCCACCGTCACAGAGGCGGAGATCGATCTCCATCGCATCGGCGGCCTCGAGACAGACGCGGACGCCCGCGAGGGTGTTCGCGGGCGCCTCACCGGCGCCGGCGGCGTGGCCGATGACCAGGGGACCGCTCATCGCCGGAGGATATCGCCTCTCACCGATGCGCTGCCGCCACAAGCTGCCGGGCCCGGCGTGGGCTCGAAGCGTGCTCCGATCGCGTTCGTGGCGCGCCCCCGGGACGGCCGGCACCGCGGTGCCGGCCGTCCCGGGGGCGTCCGACCCAAACCGGCGACTCGGGCCGCTCGCGGAGTTCTGGGGAGCGCTGCCCGTCGAAACTACCGGCTGAGCGCGGCCGCGGCCGCGGCATCAAACCCTCTCTGAACTCTGAACGCTGAACTCCGCCGGCCCTAGCCGGCGGATCGCGATGCCGGCCGTCCCGGGGGCGTCCGACCCAACCCGGCGACTCGGGCCGCTCGCGGAGTTCTGGGGAGCGCTGCCCGTCGAAACTACCGGCTGAGCGCGGGCGCGGCCGCGACATCAAACCCTCTCTGAACTCTGAACTCTGAACGTTGAACTCCCCTGGCCCTAGCCGGCGGATCGCGGTGCCAGCCGTCCCGGGGCGTCCGACCCAGACCCGCGACTCGGGCCGCTCGCGGAGTTCTGGGGAGCGCTACCGGTCGAAACTACCGGCCCAGCGCGGGCACGGCCGCGACGTCAAACCTCTCTGAACTCTGAACGTTGAACGCTGAACTCCGCCGGCCCCAGCGGGCGGATCGCGGTGCCAGCCGTCCCGGGGGCGTCCGACCCAACCTGCGGCTCGGGGCCGCTCGCGGAGTTCTGGGGAGCGCTGCCCGTCGAAACTACCGGCTGAGCGCGGCCGCGGCCGCGACGTCGAACCCTCTCTGAACTCTGAACGTTGAACTCCGCCGGCCCTAGCCGGCGGAGTTGTCGTAGAGCTCGATGAACTCGGCGGTGGGGCCCATTATCTGGGAGAAGCCCTCTTCGGTCGGCGCGAAGAACCACCAGCCCAGCCCGCTGCTCTCGACCCGTTCCGCGACCGCGGCGAGGTCCGCGTTGAGCAGGCGGAAGTGGTTTGAGCCGATGTAGCGCTTACCCGTGCCCTCGGCCGCCACCGGGGTGTCCGCTCGCACGACGGCCTCGATGCGGCCACCGGCGCCCTCGATGGCGAAGCGCTCTTCGGCGGGCTCGTGCGCCGCGAGGGCGACGAGACGGTACCCCAGCACCTCTTCGTAGAAGCGGCGGGACGTTGGGAAGTCGCGGGTCGAATAGTGCACGTAGGCAAAGGGCTCCGGCTTCCGGGAGAGGATGTAGCGCTGCGCATCGAGCGTGAACGCGACTCCGTCTTCGCTCGGGCAGGGCGTTGGATCTGAGCAGGTGAGCTTGGGAGCGGCTGCACGCAGCGTGGCGTAGGTCGCCTCTGGGTCCGCCGCGGGGATGCCGATGGTGAGATCGCCCTGCGCGGGCGCCTCCCCAGGCGCCGCCATGAGGGTCGCTTGCGCTGTCAGCTCGACGAGGTCGAGCTGTTGTCCGGTGGCAGGGTTGCCAACGAACCAGGTGGTGATTTCGTCGCCGAGGATGGGCGCGACCATCTGACCGACCGCGTCGCCCGCGACGTTGCGGTAACGGCGCGGCTCAGTGACGCCGGCCTCGACCTCCGTAAAGCCGATCTCTGCGATCGCCGCCGTCATCGCCGCGACATCGCTCAGCGCGACCCCGTGATGTGCCTGAGTCTCCGTTGTCATCGCAAGCCTCCATGCGCCGCTGAGGGTACCGTGTTTTCGCCGGCCGATCCGGAGATCGGCTCCCGCAAAATGAGTAGATCACTGTCCGGCGGGCGCAGAAGCGCGGTCGCGCCTCTCGGAACGAGGCGTGCCCCCGCCAGGCCGTCGCCAGGGGGCACAAGTCGCAACTCGCTAGGCGCCCCAGTTCGTCCACTCCGCGAGCGGCTTCTCGGGCGTGATCACGAGCAGGACGCGGTGCTCCCGCTCCAAGCTCGCGAGCAGCTCATCGTCCGGGAGGTCCGGGCGGCCGTACTTCGTGTAGATCGTACGGAAGTGTCCGAGCGCGGAGGCGAGCTCCTCGCGGATCTCGACGGTGCCGTCCACCAGCACCGTGCGAAAGCCGGTCGCATCGTCGATCGCGAGCTGCACCCGCGGATCACGCCGGAAGTTCTCGTGCTTGCGCCGGGTCTTCGTCGTCGAGATGTAGAAGCGCGTGCCATCCCACTCGAACCAGTTCGGGGTCATCTGGGGGCGACCGCCGGCGCGGATCGCCGCCACCATCGCGTTCCTGGGCTCGGCCAGGAACGCCTCGACCTCTTCGCGAGTCATACGGCTGGGCTGGGTCATTGATGGCCTCCTGCTGCTGTTCCTGCTAGGCGCCGGGCGCGAGCGCGGCGATCTCCGCGAGGCTTTGCTCTCGCGAGCTGCCTGAAGCGGCGAAGAGGTAGGACTGCCCCGTAGGCCCGTCCGCGCCGTGGGCGAGCACGTTCAGGGCGGCCTGGGCGATGTCCGCGGGCATCACCTCCGCTGGGCTGTCGTGCGTGGCCCGGAACATCGGCGAGTCCGTCGCGCCCATGCAGAGGGCGTTCACGCGGATGTTGTGCGCCTTCAGCTCGACCGCCCACGTCTCCGTGAGACGCCACTGCGCCCACTTGGCGGCATCGTAGCCGGTCGCCTGGGCGAGACCAGTGATGAGATGCCCTTCGTGAACGTGCTCCGTAATGACGTTGAGGATGTTGCCGCCGCCCGCCGCCCGCATCGCCGGGACCGCCGCCAGCGCGCAGTAGTAGCTCCCCAGCGCGCAGCTGTCCATCGAGTCCTCGAAGGCCTTCGCCTGCGACTCGTAGGTCCCCGACGTGAGAGCGGTGTCGACCCAGATCGCGGCGTTGTTCACGAGCACATCGATCCGCCCGAGGCGCTGCACGACGCTGTTCATCGCGCGCCGCACCTGGGCCTTGTCCGCGATATCGCAGTCGACGGCGAGCGCCTCGCGCCCGCTCGCGCGCACCTGGCGAATCGTCTCGGCGTTTTTGACCCCCTCGATATCGAGCGAGGCGACATTCGCGCCGTTCTCGGCGAAGGCCACGGCGAATCCCCGGCCGATGCCCTCTGCCCCACCCGTGACCACTGCGACCTGTCCGTCCAGCTGCATGTTCTTTTCACGCCCCTCGTCGGTTCCAGGCGGGCGATTCTGCGCGATAGCGGTGGATCCTGCTAGCCGAGGGGCGCTCTCCCTCGCCCTACGTCTCTCGTTCGAGCCGCCCACAGCGAGCGGCGGGTGCGAGCCCGAGGTGTCGCAACCTGCCGGCCGGCTCGCTGACCGCACCGCTGATGGCGTGTCCGATCCGCGTCCGATAGTGGATTCCAGCCACCGCACCGTTCGCGCCTCCAGACAATCGGGCGGGCTCGGACCGGGGCTCAGGTACTCTTTGACGCATGCCGAACCGCAGGACCGCTCGGGGCAAACGCCGACGAGCTGCCGGCGAGGGGCCGCCCCTTGGGCGAGGCCAGTCCCCTGACCGGTCTGCTACAGCGGACACCGGTAAGGCGACTCGACTCTTCTTCTTGTGCGTACCAGGTCTGGCCGAGCTCCTCAGGCAGGAACTGCGCCTGCTTTCTGGCGTAACCGTGACGGCCTCTGGCTTCGATGGCCGCTCCGACGTCGTGCTCGTCGAGGTGGACTCAGCCGCCATCGAGGCCCTCCTCGCTCTGCGAACCGCCGAAGACGCGTTCGTTGAAGTAGGCCGCACGCTTCGCTCCGAAGGCGATAATCCCCGCTGGATCGCGCAGCGGATCTGGCGCCCCCAGAGGGTCGCGCAAGCACTAGCGTTCTCCCGCGGGACGCAGGCCAACGCGAGCCCGGAGGCGACGGCTTTCAGGGTCATCGCCCGGGTTCGCCACGAAAGAGCGTTCCTACGGACCGACCTCCGCCGTGAACTCACGCGCGTGATCAGCATCGCTCACCCCAGGTGGCGGGTGGCCGATCCCGCCGCTCTCGAGGTCTGGACCTGTGAGTACCGCGAAGGCCAGATCATCACAGGGATTCGCCTCACGGATTCAGCGATGAGGCAGCACAGCGCGCGGACCAGGGAACGGAGAGGTGCCCTTCGGCCAACGGTCGCTGCCGCGATGGTCCGGCTGGCCGGTAGCCCCCCGGGCACCGTGCTCGATCCATGCTGCGGATCTGGAACCATCCTGGGCGAGGCGTTACAACACGGATGGTCCGCTATCGGCCGGGACACTGAGCCCAAGGCCGTGCTGGATTCCCGCGATAACGTGCCGGCGGCCGCTATCCGGGCGGGCGATGCACGCCATCTGGACCTCGCCGATGGCGAGGTAGCCGCATGCGTGTCCAATCTCCCCTTTGGTCGCCAGTACGAAGTCCCAGGCGACGAGACAACCTGGCTGCGGGCGGTACTCGAAGAAATGAGTCGCGTGACGAGGCCCGGGGGGCGGTTGGTCGTGTTGCGGCCGGAGCTCCCCCGCGATTCTCTACCGAGCGATCTTCAACCGGGCGCTTCGTTCCCGATTCGCCTCCTCGGCACCAAGACCACGATCTGGGTTCTCGATCGCCAGTGACGCTGACCGAAGGTTCCAGAGGGCAGCTCGCTCTGCGGCCGCAGCAGCGACGATCGGCGCGGGCGTACGCCGCCGCAAGCGAGGCATTCGCAGCTAGCGGCGCGCGCGATCGGCTCGGAGGCCGGCCGCCCGCGCCGGGGCTCGCTTGCGCGCTATCCTCGGCGCGATGAGCGGCGACACCTACTTCGAGGCGAACCGCAGGAATTGGGACGAACGCGTCGCTGTGCACACGCGCTGAGCGTTCTACGACGTGCCCGGCTTCCTGGCGGGCGGGAGCCCGCTCAAGCCCCACGAGATCGAGGAGGTCGGCGATGTCGCCGGCAAGTCGCTGCTCCACCTGCAGTGCCACTTCGGCCTGGACACGCTCGCCTGGGCGCGTCTCGGCGCCGAGGTTGTGGGGCTCGACTTCTCCCGAGAGGCCATCAGCGAAGCGCGCGCGCTCGCCGAGCGGGCGGGCATCGCCGCCGAGTTCGTGGAAGCGAACGTCTACGCTGCTGTCGAAGCGCTCAGCGGCCGCCGCTTCGACATCGTCTACACCGGGCGGGGCGCTCTCGTCTGGCTCCCCGATCTGGTTCGTTGGGCGGAGATCGTGGGAGCGCTGCTCGAGCCCGGCGGCATCTTCTACATCGACGAACACCACCCGATCGGCGAGATCTTCGACGACGAAGCGGAGGAGCTCCGCATCCGCTACCCCTACTTCCACGCCCCCGAGCCGGACCGGTGGGACGAGCCCGGCAGCTACGCCGACCCCACCGTGGCAACCACGGAGAACGTGACCTATCAGTGGGGGCACACGATCGGTCAGATCGTGACCGCCCTCGCGCAAGCCGGGGTCGTGATCGAATTCCTGCACGAGTCCGATTCGCTCTTCTGGAAGCGGTTCCCGTTCATGGTGCCGGGCGAGGTGCCGGGCACCTGGCTCCTTCCGGAGCACCGCGAAAGCGTTCCGCTGGTGTTTTCGCTGCGCGCCCGGAAGCCCGCTTAGGCGGGCTGCGCGCCCGGCCGAACGGCGAGGATGGCTTCACGCCGCGGGCCCTTCAGTCGTTTGACCGCGTAGAGGGTGACGATGCTGGATACGCCTTCGGCACGAAGCCGCTTCACATAGGCGCCGATGCGTTCCGGCTCGCCGTCCATCAGATCCTGGAGCAGCCAGCCAACGCCCTTGAGCACGTGCTCGTGCTCGTCGAAGCGGAGCGCCTCACAGAGCTCCAGCGCCACATCTGTGTACTCGCCGGAGCGCGCGACCTTGCGCGTGAACAGGACGACGCTCATGCGGCGCATCCAGGGGTCGGGATTGATACTCCAGGCCCTCGCTCGCGGGAGGAGTTGCTCCGGGAATCGAAGGAGCAGCGGCTGCAGGACCGCTGAGGCGTAGCCATCGGTCTTGCTCCAGCCGTGGAGCCGCCGAAGCCAGCGCTCGACCCGCGGCAGCGAGGTCTCGTCGAAGGTCTTCACCAGGGGACGCAGCAGCAGGAACGCGAGCTCCTGCTGCTCCCCGTAGCCGGAGTCGATCAGGCGGTCCGTAAGGGCGAGCTGGTCGTCCACGGACAGGCCCACGAGGCGATGACGGTGGGTGTTGAAGATCTCGCGCCGGGCCGGGGCACGGACGCCGTAGCCGCGGTAGCGAGGGTCGGGTTCGTTGGCATCGAAGCGATCTGCGGTGTCGCGCCCCGCTTCTACCAGGGCGCCGACGAGATCGTCGTAGATGGCCTCGACTGCAGGGGCACTTCGCTCGGTAGTCATCTCGCCCTCGCGTCACGTTAGCAGCCACGCTTCGCCTGAACGCAGCGGCTATCATCGGGGCACCAACCGCAGGGGGCCCGCATGACGACCATCGAAGAGATGCTGAAGACCGCCATCGACCCGCGCGAGTTCGATGGCCCGGAGTACACGAAGGACCCCTTCCCCCTCTATAAGAAGCTGCGGGACCACCACCCCCTCTACCACGACCAGTTCCACAACCGCTGGATCGTCAGCCGCTACGACGACATCGTCGCGATCTTCCAGGACAACGAAAGCTACAACCGCGCGGTGTACGACCCGAACGGCGCCTACGAGTTTGGCAAGGGGCAGGTGTTCGGGCCGAACATCCTCGAGTACGGCAACGGCCCGCGCCATCGCTGGATGCGCAACATTGTCGCGGACCAGTTCGTCGGCAATCGCTTGCAGACGTTCATCCCCGTCATCGAGCAGATCGCCCGCGAGCAGATCGATCGCATCTCCGTCAAGGCGGCGGAGGATCTCGCGAAGGGCTTCCGCGAGACGGGTGAGGTCGAGCTCGTGAGCCAGTTCTCGTACCAGTTCCCGGTGCGCGTCATCTCGAACATGCTCGGCCTGCCACGCTCCGACGAGGAGACGTTCGTCGAGTGGTACCAGGCGCTGATCACCGGCCTCAGCTTCGGCGGCGAGTCGTTCCTGATGGGCATCCACGCGCGGGACGAGATGTGGGACTACCTCGATCCCCTCATTCAGGAGCGAGCGGAGAACCCGGGCGAGGATCTGGTCTCGCGCATCGTCGCCGCGGAGCTCGACGGCAAGCGCATGAGCGTGGACGAGGTCAAGGGCTTCGTCGCCCTCCTGCTCGCCGCTGGTGGGGATACGACGGACAAGGCGATCTCCAGCATGTGGTACCACATGCTGTACACCCGCCCGGACCAGTTCGAGGACGTGAAGCGCGACCCCAGCCTCTGGACGAACGTGTTCACGGAGATGATGCGCTACGACCCGGTCGTTCACGGCCAGGCGCGCCACACGACCCGCGAGATCGAGATGCACGGCGAGGTCATCCCCGAACGGGCGAGCGTCGCCCTCTTCCTCGGCGCCGGAAACCGCGATGAGCGCGTCTTCAAGGACCCCGACACCTTCGACATCCACCGCGAGGACCTGCACATGGGCCGGGAGATGCGTTCGGGCCGTTACGGCGACGGCAAGGCCGGCCACCTGGGCTTCGGGATGGGCCAGCACTTCTGCATGGGCTACGCCATGGCCCGCCAGGAGGCGGTCATCGCCTGCACGCGCCTGCTCGAATCGATGAAGAACCCCCGGCCGAAGTTCCCGACGAATGAGGGCGTCACTTCCCCGCCGGTCGGCTCTGGCGGCTTCCGCGCGCCCAAGGAGCTCTGGATCGAATTCGACATCGAATAGCGTTGGCGGCTCTTGGCTGCTGCTCTTGGCTCTTGGTGAGACGCGGTGCGGGGAGCCCGGGGACCTCAAGCGTTCGTCCGAGCGAAGGAGCGATCATGAAAGCCACTGACCGGCGGTCGATCGGGCGCACTGGGATCGAGGTGACGCGGCTTGGGCTGGGCGGCGTCTTCCTCGCCCGCGACGCGAGCGAGGCCGAGGCGGGGGCGCTGATCGACCGCGCCTACGCGCTGGGCCTGCGCTACTTCGATACGGCCCCGATGTACGGGCTCGGCCAGAGCGAGCGCCGCTACCGCCAGCCGCTCGGGCGTCTCGATCGATCCGAGTTCGTTATCTCCACGAAGGTCGGGCGGCTCCTGCAGGAGGACGTCGGTGGCGCCGAGCCCTGGCACTTCGACTTCAGCCGCGACGGGATCATGCGCTCCTTCGAGGCGAGCCTCCGCCGACTCGAGCTGGATCGCGTCGACATCCTCCTGATCCACGATCCCGACGAGCACGGCGACCAGGCCCTGCTCGAGGCGTTCCCCACCATCGCTGAGCTGCGCGAGCAGGGCCTCGTCGGGGCGATTGGGGCGGGGATGAATCAGTGGGAGATGGAGCTGCGCTTCGCCGGCGAGACCGATGTCGACTGCTTTCTCCTCGCGGGGCGCTACACGCTCCTCGAGCAGGGCGCGCTCACCGAGTTCCTGCCCTACTGCGAAGCGAACGAGATCAGCGTGATCGCGGGCGGGCCCTACAACAGCGGCATCCTCGCCTCCGACCTGAGCGAGTCCGCGCACTACAACTACGCAACGGCCCCGCCCGGGATGATCGAGCGGGCGCGGGCGATCAAGGCGATCTGCGACCGGCACGGCGTGCCCCTCAAGGCCGCGGCGCTGCAGTTCATCCTCGCGCACCCTGCTGTTGCTGCGGTGATTCCGGGCGCCGCCTCCGTGGCTGAGGTCGAGGAGAACGCACGCATGGTGGAGGTGGCCATCCCCACCGCCCTCTGGCCCGAGCTGCGCGAAGCCGGGCTCCTCGCTGAGGGCGCGCCTACGCCTGGCTAGCGAACCGCGTGGGTACCGATAGCGAACCGCCCGAACTTCGCACCGAGCGCCTCCTCCTGCGAGCGTTCCGCGCCGGCGATGCAGCCGACGCCCTGGCGTATCGCGATGACCTCGAGTTCGCCCGGTTCCTGCCGCACATTCCGCAGCCGTTCACGAGCGAGGACGCGGAGGCATTCGCCGCACTGAACATGGCGGAGCCGTGGGAGCGGTCTCCGACGTTCGCGGTGGTGCTGAGCGGCAAGGTGATCGGGACCGTGAACCTGGTGGTGGACGGGGACGCGCGGGCCGCCATGTTGGGCTATGCGATCGGACGCGCGTGGTGGGGCCAAGGGATCGCGACCGAGGCCGCGCGAGCGGTTATGGCCTGGGCCCTCGAGACGTTCGAGCTGACGCGGCTCTGGGCCTCCACGGACGCTCGGCACGCGCGGTCGCGGCGAGTGCTCGAGAAGCTGGGGATGAAGCGCGAAACCCTCCGGCGCGGGGACCACCAGGGGCGTGACGGAGAACTGGTCGACGAGGTGGTCTACGGCATCACCGTCGCCCCCAAGACTCGCGGGCCCACTAGGCCGGCGTAGTCCGGCCCACCTGCGCTCGCTCAGTGAGAGGCCAGATCGGGTGGTGCGGTGGGCAGGTGCTCCTCGACGCTCGCGAGCGCCGCGAGGAACTGCGTGAGCAGGACCGAATAGAGCGAGCGGGCGGGCCAGCGAAACCCCTCGCCGCCGTCCGCGTCGTTCGGCGGCGCATCGAGGACGAGCTCCGGCTTCGAAGCCGTGAACGGCCACTCGAACGAGGGCCGGAACCCCGACTCCCGCAGCCAGCCGTTCGTGAGCCCGCTCAGGCGCGTGCGCTGGCCTCCTACCGCCACGGCGGGCTTGCTCGAAGCCACGTCCATGTCTGCGAAGAGGCGCGACACGTCGTGGGGAGCGCCCGGCTCGTTCCGGCCTAGGGCCCGCCCCAGCCGCAGCGCTGCCGCCATCGTCGCAGCGGTTTCGCGCCAGCGGGAGATCGGCTCTTGGTAGATGCGCAGTGGTACCGTCCAGCCCTCGGTCATGGAGACGAAGTTGAAGAGTTCGTGCGCGAGCTCGCCCTCGCGGGGCGCGCACGCAGCATGGACACCGGGCAGCTGGTGCTCAGCGCAGATGCCGAGTACGCCCCAGCGGCGCGCGAAGTCGGGAAAGGCCTCGGCCGGCGCGGCTTCGAGCGCGAGAAAGGCGGGAAGGCAGCCCTCGGGCCCGTCGCCTCGCGCGAACCCGTGGTCGACCCCGGCCGCACGGACCCGCCACACGAGCCAGTCCCCGCTGTCGCCCCCGCCGCCGGAACGGACTGCGGCGTCCAGGGGCACGGCGAGGGCACGCGGGTAGGTCGATTCGCTCGTTCGCTCCGACATGATCGCTGCCGAGAATAGCGGGCGGGCCGCCTGCATGCGCTCGGAGCCCCCGCGGGCTACGGGCCGGTCGGCCGCTCCGTCGTCCGCGCCTCGATTGCGTAGAGGGCGTCCATTCCGGCAGCGCGCTTGATCTCCTCGTAGCCGGCGGCGAGCGCAGCCTCGTCCTCGCCGCTGGCGCCGTCCTCGATGAAGCGCTTCAGCGCCCCCCGCGCAGCGAGATAGCCGGCCACCTGGCCCGTGAATGGATCGATCACGAGCGGCCAGCCGAGGCCGCGCCACTGTTCGCGCGTGCGGCTCCCGAACGAGGCCATCGCGGCGAGCGGCGCATCGATGTCGGTGACCGCCGCGCGCCACTGCTCGTCGCTCTCGGGGCGCAGCATGACGAGGTCCGCACCGGCGGCGCGGTAGGCCCGGCCGCGTTCTACCGCCGCTTCGTAGGACTCGTTTCGCACGGCACCCGTGCGCGCGATTATGAGGAACTCGGGGTCGGATCGCGCCGCCACCGCGGCTTCGAGCTTGCCCACCATCGTCTCCAGCGGCACGAGATGTTCGACGCCCTTGTGGTGATGGGCGCGCTTGGGTGCGACCTGGTCCTCGAGCTCGATGGCCGCAGCGCCCGCCGCTTCGAGCTCCCGCACCGCGCGGCTGGCATGGACGGCATCGCCGAAGCCGACGCCGCCGTCGACGATGAGGGCGATCGAAGAGCGCTGCGTGATCTGCCGGGTGGCGGTCGCGACCTCCGTGAGCGTGAGCAGCGCCTCTGAAACCGCAAGCTGAAAGCCGAGCGCGCCACCGCTGAGGTAGGCGGCCTCGTAGCCGAGACCCTCGAGCGTCCGCGCGGTGAGGGGATCGAGGCACACGGGCGCGAACACGGGTCCCCCCTCGGCGATTCTCTTGCGGAGACGCCGGCGGGCGGTCATCCGCCTAGCGCCCCTGGAACTGCGGCCGGCGCTTCTCCATGAAGGCGCGCCGGCCCTCGATGTAGTCGTCGCTGGCGAAGCACGCGTCGACCATCGCGTCGAGCGCCGCGAGGTCCCGTTGGGAGCCGTCCTCGGTCGCTTCGATGATCGACGCCCGCAGGAGCTTGAGCGTGAGGGGCGCGTTCTCGCAGATGGCAGCCGCCATCTCGTTCACCGTCGCCTCGAGCTCCTCGATCGGCACCACACGATTCACGAGACCCCAACGCAGCGCATCTGCGGCCGGGAAGCGGCCGCCGGTAAACAGAATCTCCCGCGCCACCGGTGCCCCGACGAGGTCAACGACCTTCTTGGTGCCGCCGAACGCGTAGCCCAACCCGAGCCGCGCCGCGGGAATACCGAACTGGGCATCCTCGGCAGCCACACGGATGTCGGCTTGCATCGCGGTG
>CAUYXJ010000064.1:0-16861 GCA_963577065.1 Dehalococcoidia bacterium
ACATCGTGCGTGTGGAGGACGACGGTCTGGGGGAGGCTGGCGTGGAGGGGCGTCTCGACGCTTGGAAGCGGGTCCTGATCGGGGGCGAGCATGCTCGCCCGCATGAGTCGCATCATCTCGTCGTCGCCGAGGTCGTCCGCTTGGCGCAGCGCTTCGAGACGCGGCGAGGAAAGGCGGGTGAAGCCGCCTCGTCCGATCGTCCGAAGGTCGGTCCCGCTGCCTTTGACCAGGAGGGTCGTCTCGCCCCCCTCGCTCAGCTTGAGCGAGGAATTGCCCCCACCCGGCTGGACGAGGCGGCTGTCGAGCCCGACGAGGTTCGAGAGAAAGACGAGCTCATCGACGGGATCGGCGCCCGCGGGGGGACCGCTGCCCCAGCGATCCCTCATCGTTGGCATCTCGTGCTCAGCGAAGATCGAGTTAAGAGTTCAGCGTTCAAAGTTCAAAGTTCAGAGAGGGACAGCGAGCGTCCTGACGGACTTCAAGTCTCGGAGTCCGTCAGGAGTTCCGGCCCGTCCCCTCTGTACTTTGAACCTTGAACTTTGAGCTCCGTGGGGGAGCCCTCGCCGAGGGTCGCCGAGCCAGCGGCGTCGCGCTCGCCGGTCCGCCGGGGCGTTCTCCCGTCGGGGTCTCCTCCGGCGGCTAGACCTCGACTCGGTCCTTGAGATTCTTGGCCGCTTTGAAGGCCGGGTACTTCTTGGCCTCGATATCGATTGTGGCACCCGTCGCCGGGTTCCGTCCTTGGCGGGCGCTGCGCCGGCGCGTCTCGAACTTGCCGAAGCCCCCGATCGAGACATCGCGGTCCGCGTCGAGCTCCACGGCGATGATGCCGTGACCCGGCACGGTGCTGAAGATCGCGTCGACGACTTCGTTGGCCTTTGCGGCGCTGAGGTCCGTCTGCTTGGCCAATTTGGCCGCCATCTCGGTCTTGTTCATTGCGTGCGACTCCTTCCGTGAGCGGTCGATACTCGCAGTAGCGTAGATCGCTACCACACTGTAGGCACGGGCCCTAAGCGAAGATTTCGACGCCGAATTTGGACACATGGTCGCCCGCGGACGCCTGCCGCGTTTGAATCAATCACCCGTTTGCGGAGCGACGGCTCGGCCCCAGACAGGCAGGAGGGACGAGCTGCGACCGAGTGATGAACTGTTGGTGGGCATCCGCCACGGCTCGAGGACGCGCTTACGAAGGCGAATGCGTCCCGCCCGTCCCCAGGGACACGTGCGAGAGCACGCTTGCAGCTCGAGCTCGGGGTGGGCCGCTACGAGCGCCACCGCTCCATAGGGGAGCCCTGCTGGAAGAGGCGATCGCCTGGCTGTCGTGCAAAATGCCCGAACCGAAGCGTCCGGTACGGCTCGACCACGGCTACCTACGAGGTGCACGGTCTGCCCCGCAAGGGGCGACTCCCCTGGCAAGGGGGCATCCCCCGGGAGCACCTCAAAAAATAGGGTTGACGATGATGGCTTGCTCGCGTTCGGGCCCGACCGAGATCAGGTCCACCGGCACCCCCAGAAGCGTCTCGACGCGGCGCACGTAGACCTGCGCCTGCGTGGGTAGGTCGTCGAATGTGCGAACGCCGGTGGTGGGCTCGTCCCAGCCCGGCAGCTCTTCGTAGATCGGCTTGATCCGGTTCAGCGCCGACGTGCTCGCGGGCATGGTCTGGAGGACTCCGCCGTCGACGGAGTAGCCCGTGCAGAGTTTGAGCGCGGGGAGGCCGTCGAGGACATCGAGGCGCGTGAGTGCGAGCGCCGAGAGGCCGTTGAAGCGCACGGAGTAACGTGCGGCGACGGCATCGAACCAGCCGATGCGACGGGGACGGCCGGTGGTCGTGCCGTATTCGCCTCGGCCGAAATCCTTGCCATGGTCGCGAAGGCGTGCTGCCGTCTCGTCAAAGAGCTCGGTCGGGAACGCGCCATTGCCGACGCGCGTGCAATAGCTCTTGAACACGCCGACCGCTCGCTGGACGTCAGTAGGGCCGATCCCGATGCCGAGCGTGGCGCCGCCGGCGGTGCTGCTGGGAACGCTCGAGGTCACGTACTCGTAGGTGCCATGGTCCAGGTCGAGGAGCGAGCCCTGCGCGCCCTCGAGCAGTACGTAATCGCCGTCTCTCAGTGCGTCGACGACGATCGTCTGCGTATCGGCCACGAACGGCCGTAGCTGCCGGCCGTATTCGCGGTACTGCTCGTAGCACTCGTCGAAATCGAGGGGCTCGCCCCCGTAGACGCCGGTGATGACGCGGTTCTGATAGGTCAGCACCGAGCGCATCCGCGGGATGAGGTCTTCGTTTTCGAGGAGGTCGGCGACACGCACGCCGCGCCGCGCAACCTTGTCCGCGAAGCAGGGCCCGATGCCCCTCCCCGTCGTCCCGATGGCCTCGTCGCCGCGCTGCTCTTCGTCCAGCCGGTCGATGAGGCGGTGCCAGGGCATGACGACATGGGCGCGGTCGCTGACCGCCAGCTTGCTCGTGTCGATCCCTCGGGATTCGAGCTGGGCGATTTCGGCCAGCAGCACCTCGGGGTCGACGGCTACGCCGTTCCCGATGAGGCAGGTCTTCTCCGGGTAGAAGATGCCCGCGGGGACGAGGTGAAGCTTGAACTCTCCACGTTCGTTCACGATCGTATGGCCGGCGTTGTTTCCGGCGGAGTAGCGCGCAACGACGCGCGCTTTGCGGGCGAGCAGGTCGACGATCCGGCCTTTGCCTTCGTCGCCCCACTGCCCACCGACAACCACGACAACTGGCATGGGGGACTCGCTCCAGGCGCCCCGTTCCAGGAGCTGGCCCGTCGACGAAGTGTACAGGACGGAGCGAGTTCAGAGTTCAAAGGAGACGGCCCGAGCGAAGCGAGCCCTCAAGCGAGCGCGAAGGCGCAGCGGACAGCGGCCGCGGAGCCGAAGCAGTCGAGCGTGGGGGAGCGGCCGCAGCGCGAGCGAGCGCGAAGCTGGGCGCAACAGCGCCCCGCGAAGTAGTCGAGGGAGCAAGAGAATACCCAGCGCGGTAGAGTCGCCGCCTGGGAGGAACCGATGGCGCTGTTCGATATTTCCTCGCCCATGACCGGTTCGGTCTTCGAAGTCCTCGTCGGTGTGGGCGACGCGGTGACGGCCGGGCAGGAAGTGCTCGTCCTCGAGTCGATGAAGATGGAGATCCCGGTCGAGAGTCCGCAGGCGGGCGTGGTGACGGAGCTTCTTGTGGCGACCGAGCAGACTGTCGATGAGGGCCAGACGCTGATCCGCGTCGAGACGTCCTAGGGGGCGCGCTCGCTTTCCTGCGCCTCGAGGAAGCGACGCCAGAGCCGGTCGCGTTTGCGCGAGCCCAGGCGATACCCCAGCTGCCCGGCGAGAAGCGGCCCGAAGATCTGCGCCAGCACATACCCGCCGCCGATGAGGACCAGAAAGGCGATGCCGGGGTGGCCCAGCAGGCCCGGCGCCCACACCACCAGGACGACAAACAGCGCCGCGGCGATCATCAGGCCGAGGAGCGCGCCGCTGTAGACCCAGGTCGCCTCCGTGCGCTTTTTCGCGCCGTAGGCGCCCAGCACCTCGCTCGGCACCGTGCCGGCGGCCGCCCGTGCGGCGGTTTCGGTGCCGCAATAGGGGCAGCGCTCCGCGCCGGCGGCGAGCCGCGCGAAGCAGAAGCCGCAGAACGTGCCCGCGTTCGGCACCTTGCGGTCGATGATCTCGTCCATGCGGTCCTGGAGGCGGGAGGCGTAGGGGTAGGGCGATGCGTACCCTGCGACGGACTCTACGGGAGCAGCAGGCTGGTCCTGCTTACTCACCGTCATCGGGCTCCTGCGCTGGTCTCAGAAGTTGGATGACGGCTCGTGCTTCATGCGATCACCGCAGCAGCCCTGCGAATACTCCGCTCCCCCTCGAATGTCCCAAACGGAGTAAAGAAAACTGGGAACTGTTGGTGCCTCCGCGACGTCTCGCCGACGTACTCCACGCGGAAGTGAAGCTTGCGGGCCTCAAGGAACTCAATCAGCCCGTCGTTCGTGGATTGAAGCCACAAGGTTATCGTGCGCGCCATTTCCGATCCCTCCCGCCAGATGTGGCGATTAGAACATACGTTCGGATATCTCGCTACTCGCTGGACTTGCTTAGCCGCCGCGACGAGCTCACCAACGTCCGCGTAGACGTTGCCGAACTCTCCGAATGGTGAGCTCGTGCCCTCTTCGTCCTCGGGCAAAGAGAGGATAAAGATTCTCCGACCGATCCCCTGCGCCAGGTGAAGCTCGGCCGTTACTCCTCGAGACGGGGTGCCACCCCAGTTGGGCCGGTAGGCGACTACGCAGTCCGCATCGTGGATGAGGCGGAAGTCGCGGCTCTCGACCTGCTTCTGGATATCCTGGGTCGCCTCTTCGATCTCAAGGCGACTGAATGTGGGCGGATGTGTCGGCTCTGGCCGCCCCTCGGTTAGGAGGGGCCCTGGTGCGGACTCCCATCTCGGGAGGCCGCTGGCGCCAAGGGTAATCTCCTCAGCGTTCGCGTCGGCAGCATCCAGCTCGGCCTCCAATAGCATCTCGTCGATAGTCGACGGGTCGAGAATAACGAGGCCTTCCTGCCGTAGGCGCGCCTTGGAGGCCTCGATCTCTGCCCGGCGTTGGGCGTCAGGGCGTGTCCGAGAGATCGGAAACGCCGAATAGACCCGAGTCCGATCGGTGAACAGGAGAGCAGTCGCAACGTCCGCAGGATGCTTCAAGGCCAGTGTGTAGCTTGGGATTTTGAGGGCCGGGCAATGAAATCGGCAATCATTCCCTCGATCGAACGCCAGGTCGCAATCTCTCGCAGTCGGAGGGCATCCTGTGTATCGCGATCAGCGATGGTGCGGGAAACGTCGTAGACATCGTCAATCAGTGTGACTACCTGGGTCGGCGCAAAATCAGCTAGAGCGCCAAGGTCTGCTCTTGAGAAGGCCCGGGCCCTCCGGTAGTAGGACCCGTGTAGCGAGAGGAACAGGTGGGCGGTTGGTGGACCCTGCCGGAGTCCTTCGAGGGCTTGAGCCAACGCGGCGTCCCACTGCTGCCGAGCCGCAGTCTCGTTCGTCAGATCGAGAAACCCATGGGTGTCAGGAATGAAGTCCTCAAGGCAAGCCACGCGAAGCCATTTAGCGGCGTCGACATGGTCGAGCCCAGTCGGGAGCTGGTGGGCTACTTCAAGGTATCGGGCCGAAAGATTCCTAACTGCGAGCGTCTTTCCAATCCCGGTATGGCCCAGGAAGAGAATCCGTTGAGGCTCGGGCACACCAGATACCTATGCCTTGGGCGCCCGCGTGTCAAACGCGTAGCCCTAGGCCGGGTGGATGCGGACGGTGCCGGCGAGGCCATCGATCGTGACGAGGGCGCCGTCGGGAATGCGCTGCGTGCCGAACTCCGTGCCGACAACGCAGGGGAGCCCGTACTCGCGCGCTTCGATGGCGGCATGTGAGAGCACGCCGCCCTGGTTCGTGACGATTGCGCCCGCCGTTGCGAAGAGCGGCATCCAGCTGGGCGCGGTGAACGGGCAAACCAGCACCTCGCCCGGCTGCAGACGCGTGGCGTCGTCGAGGCTGAGGATGACGCGTGCCCGCGCTTCGACCGTCCCCTGGCTGGCGCCGACCCCTTTGAGCAGCGTGGGATCGTCGGTGCGCTCGGCGGGGCCGCCGAACATGAGCGCCATCGGGTTGGTGGCTCCGGGCGGCGGCGCCTCGGGGGGCGGGCCGAGGAAGAGGGGCGCGTCGAGCGTGCTCCAGTTCGCCAGCTCGGTCGCGCGCTCGGCCACGGCCGTGGGGGCCGGCGCGGACTGATCGGCCGTGAGCGCCGCCAGCTCTTCGAGCTTGAGATGAAAGATGTCGTGTGCGGCGGCCAAACTGCCACGCGCCGCCAGCTTTTCGCCCAGCGCGAGGCAGACCGGGCGCAGCGCGCCGACGCAGTTCTGCTGCCAGTGTGCGCGTCCCTCGACGACGGAGACGTAGTCGCTGGCCGCGGCGAGAAGGGTGCGCAAGCGCTCGCGGTCTTCGTCGCCGGGAAGGTCGGCCTCACACTTCGCGATTGCCGCGTCGCGCTCGGCGACGGCGCGCTCGTGCGAGGCAGCAGGCCCCCGCTGCGGGTCGGCCGCGTAGATCGAGAGGAGGCGCAGCGCGAGGCTCGGATCTTCAACCCAGGTCGGCTCATGCAGTTCCCACCAGGTCTGGGAGCCGTGCCCGTAGACCTCCAGGTAGGTGTCGAGGGCGGCCGCGAAAGCCTCGCCTCCGTCAGCCGCCTGCGCCCTCTGGAGGTCGCCCTCGCCCACGGCCCCAAGAAGCTGCGGCGAAGCCTGCGCGAGCGAAGCGAGCTCCTCGAGGGCCAGTCCCCGCGCGGCCGAGTCGTTCTCGAAGCCCTGCAGAAGCGTCATCCCGATGCGGGGGCCATCGGCCCCGAACTTCTCCCCACAGAAGGTGAGCAGCTCGCCCATGGGCGCGACGACCGACATCAGCGGCTGCATGGTGTAGGCGAACGCGCGCGCGGCTTCGGCAAAGTAGCCCGGGAGCGCCTTCGCCAAATCGTCGATCGGCCAGGCTTCGTAGTCCTGCGACCAGAGGCCCTCGCAGATCTCGCGACAGTGCAGCTGTGCGTGCTTCTCCCAGGCCTCACGTCCGTCGGTGTAGGGCGATGGCTCGAGCGGATTCGCGGGTTCGCCGCGCCCGCCGGGTGCGATGTACGCGAAGCCGTTGATGTGGATGGCGCGCCCGCCGAAAGCACGCATGAAGCCCTCGAACATCTCCTGGGCGAGATAAGGTACCGGGCGCAGGGCATGGGGCAGCAGCCGCAGCGAGAGCCCTTCCGCTTCGGCGGGCGGTGCGAACGTCGCTGCGGTGGTCATGAGCGCTCCAGGAAGGGTGGCGGCATTCTAGCGGAGCCCGGGCGTCAGCCGCCGAGGTCGGCGCGCAGCCGTCGCAGCCCTGCAGAGAGCGCGACCGGGTAGCTGCCCGGCTCCGCTGCGAGGGCCCGCGCCCCCGCCGGAAGGCGGGCCACGGCCCGCTTTCGGCGCTCCCGGATCGTGCGCAGGGTTTCCGGCGCGCCGAGACGGCGGCCTGCGGCCAGCACCTGCGCGAGGAGGGGCCGCCCCGCGACCCCGGCCTCGCCGGCGAGTGTGATTGTGTCGGCCGTCGTGAGGCCGTTCTCTTCAGTGCGATAGACCTGCTTGGTGCCGGGCAGGCTCGCTTTGCCTGCCGAGCGCTTCATCTTTGGGCCGCGCGCGTCCGCGACGAGCTTGTACACGCCGCTCAGCGATGGGGCGTCGGCGCTCGTGCCGAGACGCGTGCCCACCCCGAAAGCGTCGATCGGTGCCCCCGCCTCGACGAGTGCCGCAATGCGGTACTCGTCGAGGTCACCGGAGGCGAAGATGCGCACCTCCTCGCATCTGGCGTCGTCGAGGACGGTCCGCACGGCGCGAGCGAGCTCGCCGAGGTTGCCGGAGTCCAGCCGCACGCCCTGCACCGTCACGCCCTCGGGGCGGAGCTCGTTCGCAATTGCGGCCGCGCGCTTCGCTCCCCGGAGCGTGTCGTAGGTGTCGATTAGCAGGACGGCAGACTGAGGGAAGTCGCGCGCATAGGTGCGGAAGGCTTCGCCCTCGTCTTCGAAGGAGAGCACGTAGGCGTGCGCCATCGTCCCGCTCAGCTCGAGGCCGTAAAGCCTTCCCGCCAGTACGTTCGAGGTCGCGGCGGCGCCGCCGATGAAGGAGGCACGAGCGCCCTTCAGGGCCGCGTCGGCGCCATGGTCCCGCCGCGAGGAGAAGTCGACGAAGGTTCGGCCCGCGCAGGCGAGATCGATGCGCGCGGCCTTCGTCGCGATCATGGTCTGGAAGGTGATCGTGTTCAGCAGGAACGTTTCCACGAGCTGCGCTTCGACCAGTGGCGCCGTCACCCGCAGAAGCGGCTCCTGAGCGAAAACGGTCTCGCCTTCGGGTACAGCCCAAACCTCGCCACTGAAGCGCATGGTGCTCAAGGCCTCGAGGAAGGCCTCGTCGAACGTACCCAGCGCGAGGAGGTGCGCGATCGCATCGCCGTCGAACTCGAGCCCCTCGAGGTAGGCGAGCGCGTCTTCGAGGCCGCACGCCACGAGGAAACCGCGGCCGGGTGGGAGTTCGCGCACCGAGAGCTCGAACGTCGCGGCTTCGTTCAGCCCATGGCCGAAGTAGCTCGCCGCCATGGTCAGCTCGTAGAGATCGACGAAGGAGGCCACGTTCCGGTCGCTCACCCACTCCATCCCGCGAATTATGCGGCTCCAGGGGTGATCCAAACGGGGGGCGCGATCGAAGTACTTGCGACTCAACAGAGCGGAGGAGTTCATGCAAACGCATTCGATACGATCTGGCCGCCGGGGAGGGGCACTGCTTGTCCTGCTCGCGGCGGTCATCGCCTTTGGCGCGATCGCCGTCAGCGGTTCGGCTGAAGCCGCCGACCACGGCGACGCGCCCGCCCTCGCCGGTGATGGCCAAGCGGACATCAACGACGTCTACGCCTTCCGCAGCCTCGAGAACAACGACAACCACGTGGTCGCGGTCACGGTCAACCCGCTGACGGCGCCCCCGCAGAACGCAGGCGCGACGTTCGGCAACGACGTGACCTACAACATCCATGTCGACAACACCGGCGATCTCGTCGCCGATGCGACGGTGAGCGTCACCTTCTCCGGTGACACGTTCACCGTGAACGGCCTCGGCGACCCGATCACGGGCAGCGTGACGCCGGGCAATACGAGCGGCACGGCCGCTGCCGCGATCATCACCGACGCGGGCGGGATCAAGGTCTTCGCCGGCCAGCGCGATGACCCGTTCTTCTTCGACCTCGTCGGCTTCAACAATTTCGTGGCCGGCCCCTTCACGCCTGCGAATGGCCTCCGGCCCGCGGGCGAGACCCCCTCGGACACGCTCGCTGGGCTGAACGTCTCGGCGATCGTGATCGAGCTGCCGATCACCGCGCTCACCGGCGCGGCGACCTCCGACACCGGCGTGATCAAGGCCTGGGCCTCGACATCGCGCGGTGGGGTGCAAATCGATCGTATGGCCATTCCCGCGATCAACACCGCACTCATCCCGAGCGACCAGAAGGACGCGTTCAACGCGGGCTCGCCCGCAACGGACGAGGCCGACTTCCGGGCGACCGGTCAGGCGACCATCGAGGGCCTGCGTGCCGCCGTCGCACCGTTCCTTGGCGATGAGACCGGCGGACCGCTCGGCGACCTCGCGGCTGCCGACGTTGCTGGGGCGTTGATCCCCGACATCGTCACCATCGACTTCGCCAACGCTGTCGCGTTCCCGAATGGCCGCCAGCTCACAGACGACGTGATCGACGCGGCCCTCGGCATCGTGCTGAACCGCGGCGGCGCGGCCGGCATCGCCGATGCGATCGGCGCCAACGACAAGGCGTTCCTGGGTGCGTTCCCGTACCTGGCCGCCCCCCACCAGCCCGCTCAGGTGGGCCCACCCCCGACCGGCAGCGGCCTCGCCTTTGACGAGGGCGGCTCCGGCTTCGCCTGGAGCCTCTGGCTGCCGCTCGCCGCTGCTGCGGTCATCGCTGCTAGTGGTGCTGCCTGGATGGCGCGGCGTAGCCGCTAGCCGTCAGCCAGATTTTGATGGCGCGGCGCCGCCGCTAGCCATCGAACACACCAATCCGACCACCCAACCGAGCGAGAGGAGCGACGACGATGCGCAAACGGATTCCCACCGCCGCGCTTGTCGTACTCGCGCTCTCGCTCGTGCTGGTGGCCTGCGGCGGCGGTGGGGGAGCGAAAGCCCCTACCGCCACCGTGGCCGCCGAAATCGACGCCACGGTCGCCTTCTGGGAGGCGCGCGCCGAGGGCGATCCCAGCGACTACCTCAGCCGTAACCGTCTCGGCAACGCGCTCCTGCGCAGGGCCCGCCTCAGCGGCGATGTCGCGGACTACCGCCGGGCCGAGATCGCCTTCGGCGAATCGCTCGCAACGCTGCCCGAGAACCTCGACGGGCTCATCGGCATGGCTTTCGTCGCGGTCGCCCAGCACCGCTTCGGGGAAGCGTTGCTGCTGGCCGAGCGGGTCACCGCTGCCGACCCCGGCGAGCCCGCCGCCTACGCGGTGCAGGGCGACGCCCTGCTGGCCTTGGGCCGGTATCCCGAGGCGCGCGAGGCCTACGCGAAGCTCCACGCGCTCGCGCCCAGCCTCGCGTCGTTCGCGCGGTTGGCCGAGCTCGCCGAGATCACGGGCGACATTGAGAGCGCGACTATCGCCTGGCGTAACGCCCTCTCCTTCAGCCAGGGCCGCCCGGATAATCGTGTCTGGGCGCTCGTCGGCTTCGCCGACTTCCGCTTTGCCATCGGCGACCTCGACGGTGCCGCGAAGCTGTACGAAGAAGCGCTGGACGCCCAACCCGACTACCTCCAGGCGTTCACAGGCAGCGCGCGCGTCGCCGCGGCGAACGGCGACTTCGACGCCGCGATCGCGCGCTACGAGACTGTGGTCCGTCGCCTGCCCACGCCCGAGCACATCCTTGCCCTCGCCGACCTTTACGGGGCCACGGACCGGGCCGAGGCGGCGGGACAGCAGCGCGCGCTCGTGTTCGCGATCGCCGACCTCTACGCGGCCAACGGCATCGCCTTGGATCTCACGATGGCGCTCTTCCTTGCCGACTACGGCGATCCCGTGGAGGCCGTGAAGCTGGCGGATGGCGCCTACGCTGCCCGTCCGAGCGTTCACGCCGCCGATGCGCTGGCGTGGGCGCTCTCTCAGGCCGGCCGCCACCGGGAAGCCGCCGCCTACAGCGACGAGGCCCTGCGCTTGGGCACGCCCGACGCGCGCTTCCTCTATCACGCCGGCGTGATTCGCCTCCGCCTCGGCCAGCCAGACGAGGCTCGGAGACTGCTGACCGCGGCTCTGGATCTGAACCCGCACTTCTTCGTGACCGAGGCCGAGCACGCGCAATCCCTCATCGATCGCATCGACGACGAGCGCCGTTTGGGGCAGCGCTCGCTGGCTCACCCTGGCTGCTGTGGTGGCGATCGTCGTCCTCGGCCTCGGCGCCGTGCGCCCACAGGCGGTACAGGCGCATCCGCTGGGGAACTTCACGGTGAACGTCTTCGCCGGGATCGACCTCCACGCCGATGTGATTCGCATCCACTACGCCGTGGATATGGCTGAGATCCCCGCGTTCCAGGAGATCCAGACCGTCGATACCGACGGCGACGGCGCCGTTGGCGAGATCGAGGCCGACCGCTACCTCGCGGAGCAGGCGCCCGCGCTCATCCGTGGCCTGTCGCTGATCGTGGACGGGCGCGAGGCGAATCTGGAACTGCTGGACCGCGCCCTGGTCCTGACCCCCGGCGAAGCAGGACTGCGAACCCTGCGCATCGATCTGGTCCTGCAGACGGCCGCCCCGCTGGGTCTTGCGGAGGTTGCCTTCTCCGACGGGAACTACGCCGATCGCCTCGGTCTGCGCGAGATCGTCGTGCGGCCCGCCGAGGGCGTGCCGCTGTTCAGCAGCACCGCGCCAGCGGTCAGTGCGACGGACGAGCTGCGCGTGTACACCGACGTGGCGGCGGCCACCACGCCAGCGAGCGCGCGTGAGGCGCGGTTCACGTTCGCAGGTGGGGTGGGCGCGGCCGCGCCCGCGATTGTCGCCATCGCTCCCGCCGGAGCAGCGCGCGAGACGGGAGGGGGCTTCGCCTCGCTCCTCAACCGCGACACGATCACCTTCCCGGTTGTTCTCCTCATGCTGCTGGTCGCGCTCGGCTTCGGCGCGGTGCACGCGCTGGAGCCCGGGCACGGCAAAACGATCGTGGCCGCCTACTTCGTCGGCGCGCGCGGGACAGCGCTCCACTCCGCCGCGCTCGGGCTCATCGTCGCCGTGACGCACTCGCTCGGCGTGCTCGCGATCGGTGCGCTCACGCTTTAAGGCTCCCAATACATCCTGCCGGAGGACCTCTACCCCTGGCTCACCCTCTCCTCGGGGGTGCTCGTCATCGCGCTCGGCGTGGTCTTGTTGGCGAGTCGCGTGCGCGGACGGGGCGGGCTCCGCCGGCTCGTCACTGGCCACTGGCGCGCCCACGATCATGACCACGGCCACTCACACGACCACGATCATGCGGATGCGCACACCCCCGCCGGCGAGGGCGCGGCTCGCACGGCCGTGCCTTGGCGCTCGCTCGTCGCCCTCGGCCTCGTCGACGGCCTCGTACCGACGCCCTCGACCCTGGTGGTGCTCCTCGCCGCGATCTCGCTGGACCGTTTCGTGCTCGGGCTGCTGTTGATCGTCGCCTTCAGCGTGGGGCTGGCCCTGGTCCTGTCGGGGATCAGCCTGGCCGTGTTTGGTGCGCGCAGGCTGCTCGATCGCTTCGGCTTCGAGCGCCGCGGTGGACGGCTCGGGCTGGCTGCGGAGCGGGCTTGGGCGCTGCTTCCCGCAGGTGCGGCTTTGGTCCTCATCGTCGTGGGCAGCGTTGTCGTCACCAAGGGTGTGGCCGACACCACGCTGCTCGGGTAGCGGCGATGCCCCCACTGCTTAGCCTCGCCGCCTTACGCTTCGGCGGTCGCGCCCCGTATCCTTCCGCAGGCGCGGCGTATGCCCCGAAGCGGAGCGGCCGCGACGGAGGCGGCCCGCTGGCAGAGCTCGTCGATCCCGATACGCTGCTCGACGCTATCCAGCGGCGCGATCCGGCGGCCGTGGGCGCGCTCTACGATCGCGTCGGCGGTCGCGCCTTCGGGCTGGCGTATCGCATCTTGGGTGAAACTCCGGCGGCCGAAGACGCGGTCCAGGAAGCGTTCCTCACCCTTGATCGTGCGCGCGGTCGCCTCACCTCTTACTTGCTCACCGTCGTCCACCACAAGGCCATCGATCTCGCCCGTTGCGCGCAGCGGGCGCGCCGCCCGCAACCTCCCGCTCGAGCCAGAGCTGATCACGATCGTGACCGACGACCTCGCGCGAGACGTGCTGGCCTCGCTCGACGCGGACGCCGTTCAGAGCTGCCTCGCACAGCTCCCGGATGACCAACGCCGGCCGATCGAACTTGCGTACTTCGAGGGCCTCACGCACGTCGAAATCGCGGCGGAGCTGGGCATCCCGCTCGGGACCGTCAAGAGCCGCCTCCGCCTCGGCCTGGCGAAGATGCGCACCCAGCTGGAAGGCGCTGGCTACCCGTGAACTGCGAGCAAGTCGACGAGCTGCTCGGGGCATACGCCCTCGCTGCCCTCCCCGACGACGAGCGCCGTGCGGTCGAGGTGCATCTCGCCTCATGCGATCTGCACGAGGAGGCCGGAGCACTGCGGCTGACGGCGGAAGCGCTCGCAATCGCCCCGCCCCCCCGCGACCCGGGACCCGCCCTGCGCGCTCGCATCCTCACCGCGATTGCCGAAGAGGAAACCGCGCCCCGCCGGCTGCGCGCGCTGCTGCGCCCTCCCCGGCGGCTCCCTCTGCCCTACGCGCTGGCCGCGGCGCTGGCGATCGTCGCCGGCGGTCTGCTCGCCTGGAACATCGTGCTCCAGGCAGACGACGACGGACCGGCAGTCCTCGTCCGCGCTTTCGCCGGGGAGTTGGGCTCCGGCACCCTGGTCGTGCTCGAGGATCGCGGCCAGGTGGTGCTGATCCTCGACGACCTCCCCGCTCTCGGCCCTGAGCAGGACTACCAGGTCTGGGCGATCGTCGACGGCGCGGCGCACTCGCTCGGCGTCGTCGACGCCCGCGCCGGTGGCCGCCTAACGGTCGCGCTGGGAGCCGACTTCGCCGAGATCACCGCGGTGGCCGTCTCGGTCGAGCCGGCGGGCGGGAGCGATCAGCCGACCACGACGCCCATCCTCACCGCCACCTTCTAGGCGCGGCCCCGGCGGTCACCCGCTCCGTTTGAGCTTGCCGAGGCGCTTCGCGTAGCGCTCGCCGCGGCCGAAGACCCAGACACCCGATCAACTTTCGAGGGAGCCTATCCAGAGTCCGGCATAGCGGTAATTCGCGCGCGGCCAAAGCGCGGTGCTACCCTGCGCGCACACCGATCGCGCCCGGATTGGCGGGCGCCCGAGGGAGTTCTGAAATGCCCGAATTCGACACGATCATCCGCGGTGGCACCGTCATCGATGGCCTGCGTACACCACGCTTTCGCGGGGACATCGGGATCAAGGATGGACACGTCGCGTTGATCGGGCGTATCGCCAACGATGAGGGCGCGCGCGTCCTCGACGCCGAGGGCCTGATCGTTGCGCCGGGCTTCGTCGACCTGCACACGCACTACGACTCGCAGGTCTACTGGGATCCCTACTGCAGCATCTCCGGCTGGCACGGGGTCACGTCCGTTGTCATTGGCAACTGCGGCTTCGGCTTCGCGCCGGTCGCGCGCGCGGACCAGGACCGGGCGATGCTGACGATGGCGCGGAACGAGGCCGTGCCCCTTGAGTCGATGAAGGAGGGCATGGCCTGGGATTGGGAGACCTATCCTGAGTTCCTGGACAGCATCGAGCGCACGCCCAAGGGCGTGAACGTGCTCAGCTACGTCGGCCTCAATCCGCTCATGTCCTACGTAATGGGCATGGAATCGGCGAAGGGCCGCACCGCCACCGACGCCGAGCGCGCGGAGATGTGCCGGCTCTTCGAAGAGGCGCTCGAAGCGGGCGGCTGCGGCTTCTCCGTGCAGCTCGGCGGCGAGGACAGCGTCCAGCGCGACTACGACGGCACCCCGATGATCACCGACCTGATGGCGGAGGAGGACCTGCTCGCCTTCGCTGCGGTAATGAAGAAGGTCGGGCGCGGCTTCGCCCAGATCTCCGGGTCGTTCGAGACCGCCGAGAAGGTTGCGGAGGTGAGCGGCCGGCCCGTCATATGGAACCTCCTCGCCCCTGCCACCGATCAGCACGGCCAGGAGACCCCTCCCCATCGCTTCATGATCGAGAAGCTCGAGGCAGCGAACGCTCGCGGCTTGCGCATCTTCGCCCAGGCGCTAACGGTCGACGTCGGCTTCGAGTTCAACCTCGAAGACTGGAACCTCTTCGATTCCAGCCCGATCTGGCGCCAGGTCACCATCGGTACGCGCGAAGAGCGCATGGCAAAGATGCGCGATCCGGAACAGCGCCAAGCCCTCCGTGACGAGTACGACGCCGGCGACGGACCGATCGCCGGGGGCGGCACCGAGGCCGCGATGCGCGCCGCCGGCGGTGGCGCCAACGTCTCCGGCATCGCCCAGCTCACCGTCGAGGAAGTCGAGAGCGCGGAGCTCAAGGAGTACGAAGGGCTCGCGCTGACCGAGATCGCCGAGCGCGAGGGCAAGCACATCATCGACGCCTTCCTCGACCTGTCGCTCGCCGATGATCTGCAGGCGACGTTCGTGACACCTCCGCGCCCCACCGACCCCGAGGCCATGGCGGAGGTCGCCAACTCCTCGGTCGCGCTCCCCGGCGTTTCCGATGGTGGCGCCCACACGAAGTTCATCACGCTCGGTGCCTACCCCACCGAGTTCCTCGCCCGCTGGGTGCGCGACGCCGGCATCATGGATCTCGAGCAGGCGCACTGGCGGCTCTCCGCCTACCCCGCGCTCGCCGCCGGCTTCAAGGATCGCGGCTCCATCCGCGAGGGCTCGCCCGCCGACATCGTCGTCTACGACTACGAGAAGCTGGAGATGCTGCCCATCGAGAAGGCCTGGGACTTCCCCGCGGGCGCCTGGCGCCGCGTGCGTAAGGCCGAGGGCTACCGCTGGACGATCGTGAACGGCGAAATCACGTTCGAAGACCGCGAATGCACCGGCGCCACGCCAGGCGAGCTCCTGCGCCACGGGGTCTCGGCTTAGCGAGAACGCTCGACGCGGGCGTCGACTCTCAGTCGTCGATGACGCCGTAGATCAGGCTGCGGCCGCCCCGTACGGTCAGCGTGAGCTGGGCGCCTTCAATCATGGCCGTCATCTCGCCCTCGATCACGCTGATGACGTGTTGATCTTGGTCGCGAAGATCGTCCGGACACTCGCCGTCGGCGCTGAGCGATGGTGTGCCGATCGACGAGCCAGTGACAGTCCACGTACGGCTCAACGTGCGGCAGCCGGTCGTCGCCGCCAGTGAGCCGTTGCTGCGGAGTTCGAGTGTCGCCGGCTCACCGCGTGGGGTGGAGGCGGTGTCTCCATCGATGAGCGTTTCGAGGCGCCAGCGCACATCGACGAGCTGGCTGTCGCGAACCGGGGGGAGTGGTTCGAACCGGAGCTCGAACCCGCCGCCGCTGAGTACCAGCGCTGCCCCATCGAACCGCACCGTGCTGACTGCCAGCAGCGCATCGAGGAACGCGTTGTTTGACGCGTCGACGGCCGGGCCGCAGCTCATCTCCGTGGTGAAGATCTCTGTCTGGACCAGCGCTCCATCGTCTACGCGCGCGTCACCACCGTAGCGGTTGCAGGCCGCCGTTCCGCCGACGGTGCCCGGGCCGAACCAGAGCGTGATCGGCCAGCCTTCGACGGTCGGCACCCCAGAGACCAGCTGCCAGTCCGTGCCGTCGAGGTCGGCGGCCGAAGCTTCGAGCGTCTTGCCCGGTTCAGTGCGAGCAGCTGGCGCGCCGTCGTGCGCCTCGCTACCACATCCGGCCAGGAGGACGATGGCGACCAGGGCCGCGCCGATGGCTGCAATGGTGCGGGTTGGACGCATCCGCTGACTCCCTGCTCTACCCGCGATCGACTGCCGCGGCTACGTGTCCAGACGCCTATCGCGGCACTTTGGTTCCCGAGCCCAGGGTGACGGTTGGGGGGTGGCTTCTTCTAGGCCTCGTAACGCACCAGGACGAGGCAGCTGTTCTGCCCGCCGAAGCCGAAGCTGTTCTTCAGGACCGTGCGTCCGTCGACCTGACGCTGGCCTTCGGGGACGTAGTCGAGGTCGCAGGTCGGGTCGGGCATTTCGAGGTTGATCGTGGGATGCGCGATCCCCGTTT
>CAUYXJ010000065.1:0-16563 GCA_963577065.1 Dehalococcoidia bacterium
AGCGCAGCGAGCGCGGAGGCGCAGCGGCCGCAGGCCGCGAAGCCGCAGCAGTCGAGCGCAGGAGGGGCCGTGGTGAGGGGCCCGAGCGCAGCGAGCTATAACCCAGTCGAGCGCGGGAGGAGGGGAGGAGAGGGGCCGGGGGGCAGCGAGCCCTCAAGCGAGCGCGCAGGCGCAGCGGCCGCAGGCCGCGAAGATGCAGCAGTCGAGCGCGGGAGGGGCCGGGGAGAGGGGCCCGAGCGCAGCGAGCTATAACGCAAGGAGGCGCAGCGGCCGTTAGGCCGCGAAGACGCAGCTGTCGAGCGCGGGAGGGGCGGGCGTGGGGGGCCCGAGCGTGGCGAGCTCTCAACCGCCCCGCGGTTTTAGGACTTCGATCGAAAGCTCTGCCGGGATGCTCCCGCGCGTGACGCTGAGCTTCGGCAGAGGCTCTGGACTGACACCGGCTTCACTGAGGAAGCGACTGAGCGGCTCCAGATCGGCCCGTTCCTGCTCGGTCTTGTAATTCATGGGCACCGCGAGGTGGGGGTCGATCGTCTGCATGACGTCCACCGCGACCGAGGCCGAGAGCGAGGTCCCCGCGCCGACGGGCATGAGGAGGACATCGACATCGTGGAGTTGTTCCAGGACCGAGGCTGCGGGCGGCGCGTCCGGCAGCCCCAGATGGACGATGTTGATGCCATCGATCTCGCAGGCGAACGCCATGTTGCGGCCACCCCCATCGAGGGCGAGGGCGAAACCCGTCACGAGCATGCCACGCACCTCGTATTCACCCGGGGCGTCAAAGACACGGGGTTCGCCACTGACACCCTTGACGTTGCTCATCGCAAGATCGTCGCGTCGGGAGAGAGTCACGATCTCCGCACTCACGCGACCGAGGCTGTGCCCGGTCTCGGCGGCGACGGGGTCGGTGAGGATGGCGCCCTCGCGCCCGCGAAGACGGAAGCAGGTGCGCCCCAGCCAGGTGATCTCCACTGCCGCATAGTAGCGGCCCCGCGAGGAACGCGGAAGGAATTGCGAGGGTTGATGATCGGTTTCGGCTAGCGCTGGAGGAGAACGCTCACGTTCGTTCCGCCCAGGCCCAGGCCGGTGACGAGCACACAATCGAGGCGCTCGTCGCGGAGCTCACGCACGACGCTCAGGTCCGAGCGCTCCGGCGACTCACGGAAACCCGCGGCGGGCGCGACCTGCTGCCGGCGGATCGCCTCGAGGGCGTAGACCAGGCCGAGTGGACCGCTCGCGGCCAGGGTCTGGCCGAGCGCTCCTGCGGGCGCGGTCACGCTCGCGTAGTAGACGTGGCGGCCGAACGTGCGCGTCAGGCCCACGGCTTCGGAGGCATCGCGGGCGGCGCGCCCGTCCGCGCAGGAAGCGACGTGGTCGACCTGGTTCTGGAGATAGCCGGCACCGCCGAGCACGGCCTGGATCGCCCGCCCTGCTTCCGCCGGATCGCTCGGGTCGAGCGGCTCCGCCGTCGGATCGAAGGTCGTGGTCGCACCGACGATGCGCGCGACCGCACGTGCGCCGCGGGCGCGCGCGTGCTCAGCCCCCTCGATAACGACATAGGCGGCGCCTTCGGCGGGCACGCAGCCGTCGGGTGCGGCATCCAGTGGATGCGCGATCTCGGGCGCGATCAGGCCGCCCTCGGCGAGGTGCTGAAGCACAGGGGCTTGCAGCGCCTGCGCTGCCCCGGCCACAGCCACGTCGGCGTCGCCGCGGGTCACGATTGCGGCGGCCTCGGCGATGGCCGCGAGTCCGCTCGCTTCGGCCCCGGCGAGGCCGAGGACCGAGCCGCGCACGCCCAGCGTGCGCGCCACGAGCTGCCCGTAGGGGACGAAGAGCGTGGCTTGCCCCGGGGCGCGGAAAGCCAAGCCGTCGACGACGGCGAAGCGGCGCGAGTCGGCGATGCCCGCACTCAAGCCAGCCGCCTCGATCGCCTGCAGGGCGGCATCGAGGCCGATCATGGAACCGCGATCGAGGAAGTGCGTGAGGTTCCGCGGGATCTCGGGATGGGGCCGGTAGTCGTCGGCGATGGGCCCCGCGCGGAAGGTGTCTGCGTCGTCCGCCGGAGACCAATCGCGTGCGGGCGAGCGGCCTTCGGCAAGCGCCGCCCAGAGCGCCTCGATCCCGCTGCCGTGCGCGGTGACAGCGCCGTATCCGGTGACCACCGGCTCGGCGGAAGCGCCGGGCTGAGGCTCAGTCAGCGCGTCGGGGGAATCGGACAGCTAGTCGAGATCCTCGTCGAGGAAGTCGTCATCGTCATTACCGCGACGCATCACGACCGTCACGGAGCCGGCGATGGCGAGGAGAACGAGGAGGGCAAGGATTCGCTTCATTCGGGGCACCCCTTGGCAAGTCGTATCGTCGAGCGAAGTAGAAGCTGATCAGCGCCGGGCAGGCGCTGTGAGCACACCACAGGAGTATACCAAGCGGTCGCACTGGAGCACCTGGTCGTTTAGGCAGGCGCCTCCGTGGCGATAGGGTGCCCGGCGCGCACGTCGCCGAAGAACGACCCCAGGGCCGCCTCGAATGCACGCGGCGCAACGAAGGGCGCGCCTGCCCCACACCCCGGGATCGTGACGAGCCGAGCGGCCGGGAGCGTCCGCGCAAGAAGTTCGGCCGCAGAGCGGAGAGGATCGCCTTCACCCGTGACAACGAGTACCGGCACGGACAGGCTGGCCAAGCGCGGGAGAGCGTCTTCGCGGGCGGCGCGGGCGGCGACGGCCTCAGCGAACCCTTCGGCATCGAAATGGCGGTAGCGCGCACGTATCGCCTCACGGACGCCGGCGTCGCGGAACGGCTCCGCTGCGATTGCCGCCGCTCGCCTGCTTCCGAATCTCGCAGCGGCGCGACCGAGGGCCCCGCGCTCCTGTTCGCGCCCGCGCAGGTGGTCGTCGTAGGCGGGGTGGTCGGGTGAGGGCGAGGCGCCGCTGAGCACGAGCATCTGTGTCCGGCTGGGGTCGCCGGCCGCGATCTCGAGCGCAACCTCGGCCCCGAATCCCGCACCGATCACTGCACACCGCTCGATCGCAAGGGCGTCGAGGAGGGCGACGACATCGTCCGCATAGTCGCGCATGGAAGGAGCGGCCGCCTCGGGAGGCCGGCCACTCTCACCGAAGCCGCGGAGGTCGAGGGCGACGATGCGGAAGTCGTCGCCCATGTCCCCAGCAAGGGCGTGCCAGGCGCGGCGATCGGCATCGAGATCATGGAGCAGAAGTGCTGGGGGGGCGTCTACGGGGCCCGACAGGGCGTACGAAAGGGTCCAGCCATCGCGTTCCAGTTCGGGCATGGCGGGAGTCTACGCGGCGGTGCTGCGAGGGGCTAAGCGGGCGACGGCGGGGGCTTTCGGCGCAGGCGCGCCACCCGCGATCGCAGCGCTTCGCTCACGCGCTCGCTCACGCCGATACGGTCCAGATAAGCGAGCAGGATCCAGCAGGCGGCAACCACGACGCCCCCCATGATCATGTCGAAGAAGAAGTGGTTCCCGGTGACCACGATCGCCCACCACATCACCACCGACATCGCGACCGCGAGCACGCGCAGGATGAAATTGCTCGTGTTCACCCAGATCGCGGCCGAAGCGAGCGCGATCCAGCCGAAATGGAAGCTGGGCAGGGCGGCGTAGTCGTTCACGAACGGACCGGGCTGCATGTACACCACCTCCGCGCTGCCGTGGACGGTGTCGACGAAGCCGAAGTCGGTCCCGGAGAGGTGGATGAGGCGGGGCGGGGCGGTGGGCGCGATCCAGTAGGTCACGATGCCGATGACGGCGGAAAGGAGGAGGACGTTGCGGACGAATCGGAATCGCAGAGGGTCCTTGATCGCGAGCCAGAGGCCGATCGCGGCGAGAACCGGGTAGTGGCCCCAGGCATAAACCTGGTTTGCCACATCCATGAGCAGGGCGTACTGGAGGAAGGCCTCCTGCCAGTGGACTTCCGCGAAGATTCCAAGCTGCCGCTCGATGTGGATGATCTGAAGGCCACGCTCCAGCGAACCATCGAGATCGTCCGGGCGGATGCCACGAATGAGGAAGTAGATCAGCAGGGCGGCGACGGTCCCCACTATCTCCACGCTGGCGGTGCTGAGGCGGCCCAAATCAAGGTACCAGGGGGGCGCATTCCCGGTGGGAGCGACCGCTTGACGTTGCATCGCGTCCCTCCGAGAGGCCTTTCTCGCGCACTCCACACGCGAAGATGAAGCGATGTTCAGCAAGGCTACCAGATCAGGCGAAGCCGGTCAAAGGTGGTTTCGGCCCGATCGCGTAATCTCTACATTATACTCACCGGACCAGGCTTCGCGCCCCGGCTCTTCCACCGCCAGTACTTGCTCAAGGCGGTGCGATGCCAGCGCACGACAGTATCTGGCTGGACGATCACGAGATGGCGTCGCCACCTCGGCCAGGCCCGCGACAGCCACGACCACAGAAGCCGATCGGCGGGCCGTAGTCTCGGTCGGCCCCGCGACAAGACTTCGAGTTGGTGCCGCAAAGCGATGTTCTCGAGCGCGAGTTCGCTTCGTTCCCGGGCGAGTGCCTGCAGCGCTGCGAGCGAATATCTCAGGACCAGCACAACATCGTCGTCTCCCGCCAGTCGGGGAGCGTCGATTGCTCACGCGCTCAGGTCAATCTGGGGGCGGATCGAATAATGGCACGGCACAGGCTGCCCCTGTGCCGTTCAGCCCCTCGTGGTCTACGTCCCATCCAAGACAACCGGAGGATCCTACGTCCGCCGAGCGTCGCTCGATGCGGCGCCGCTCAGCCGTACCGTCTCGAGCGCTAAGCGAGCCTATCGACGCTCGGTCCCTGCGCCCGCGCATCGAGCGGCGCAGTAACCCGAAAAGCAGCCTGACCTAGAGGCGCATGTCTGTTCTCCTCCAGATCGGCCATCATCCTGGTCCTCAGCATCCCCCGCTGCGCCGGATGAGGTTTTGCCACCCCACAGGCGTCGCGCACCAGCCCTGAGACCCACCGCAGCGCGCGGAACTGATTGGCTCTAGCTGCCCTCTCGTCGGAGGTCTAGCGAAATCAGGCGGGATCGAACTCGAGCGGCAGCGTCAGCACCGACCGCATCGAGGTGCCCTCGCCCATGCGCGGGTTACGTCCGGGCTCGATGCGGATGTTTGTCATCGCCTCGAGAAGGAACTTCGAGCCGATCACGGCTTCGGTGCGCGCCATCTGGTAACCCACGCAGAAATGCTTGCCCAAGCCGAACCCCAGGTGGCTCACTTTGCCACCCCCGTGATAGCCAACGCGGGTTTCCTTCCCGAAGTAGAGGTCGTCCCGGAAGATATTGAACTCATCCGGTTGGGCGAAGACGCGTTCGTCATGGTTGGCGGAGTGCATCGATAGGTGGACCGTCGAGCCGTCCTGGATCGTGACCCCGCAGAACTCCGTGTCGCGAAGCACGTCGCGCGGCTCCCCTCCGACGGGGCCGGAGTGACGCATCGTCTCGGTGAAGGCCTGGTCGATCAGGGACGGATCGCGCTGCACCTCCGCGAGCTGGTCGGGGTGATTGAGCAAGAGCCACCAGAGGTTGGCGATGGCCTTGTCCGTGGTCTCACCGCCAGCGGTGAGCAGGAGACTCGTGAACGCCTTGATTTCGAGCACCGACAACCGTTCGCCATCGACCTCTGCCGAGCACAGTTTTGAGATCAGGTCGTTGCCGGGGTTCGCGAGCCGGTCTTGCACGAAGGGTTCGAGGTACTCGTGGAACTCCTGGTTCGCTGCAACGCCACGACTACGCCGCTCCGGGTCAGGCCCCAGCCCCGCCAGGAAGATCGGATACCAAGAGTGGAAGCGGTCGTGGTCCTCCTTGGGCAGGCCGAGCATCTCCACGATCACGTTCACGGGGAGCCTCGTGCTGAACTGATCGACGAGATCGACCTTGCCCGTCTCGGCGAACCCCTCAATGAGCTCGCGGGCCGCCTTCTCGGTGAACCGCGCGATCAGCTCGCGGGCGTTCTTCTCGATGACCGGAACGAAGGCCTCGAGCCTTCGCCCAACGAATTCCGGCGCGATGATCGCCCGCTTGGTGTCGTGCTCAGCGCCATCCATTCCGGTGATCGAGGGGCCGAAGACGACGCCCTGCGATTGCTCCATGATGCGGCTGGAGAGGTCATCGTGGTTCTGGAAGCCTGCCACGACGTCGTCGTACCGAGTGATCCACCACATATCGGAGCGGGGGTTGTAGTAGACGGGGTGCTCGTCACGGAGGCGCCGCAGCGTGGGGTATGGATCCAGGTGGAACGCCTTGCCTTCCAGCAGGGCGGGATCGAACGCCTTCGCGTGAGTCACGGCAGGAAGCCTCCTTATCGGGCCGATGGCAGGCGTCGAATGCCTTGTCCGGAACCATACGTGACGGGGCACGAGGTGTGGTTAGGCACCGCTTCGGCCGGCCTCGGGCTCAGGAGGCCGGTGATGCCCCTGGCCTCGGAGATACGGCCGTGCTCCGGGAGGGCGTTGAAGCCGCACCTGATACCAGTCCTGGCGGACGATCTCCTCGGCGTCTCGGGCGAGATTCTCATAGTCGTCCTCGACGGAGAAGAAGCGACCGGAGAGGCCGTCCGCCTGACCCGTGGCAAGGTAGGCGACAAGCTTGCCGGTCTCCACTGCTGGGGTTGCTGCGACGGCGAAGTTGTCGTGGAGACGCTCGTAATAGCGACGGCCAACCGGGTGCGTCGTCAGCGACTCCGTGAGTTCCGTGGGAACGAGGCCGGGATCAATGGCGAATACGGGGATCCCGTACTCGGCTGTGCTTGCGGCAAGCGACTCCGTGAAGCGGATCAGCCCCTGCTTCGCCGCGGTATAGCCCGAGCCGCCCGGGTTGGCCGACAACCCAGCAACGCTCGCGACGTTGACGATTCGGCCCTGCCTTCGATCGATCATGCTGGGCAGCACTGCGCGTGAGCAGAGCATCGTCCCGAGCAGGATCGTGGTGACGTCCATCCACCATGCGTCAGGGTCGGCCTCCCAGATCGGCCCGATGCCCTTGAGTGACCCGGCGTTGTTCACGAGGAGATCGACCGGCCCGAAGGCGTCCTCGACGTGAGCCATCGCCTGCTCAACGTCCGCGCGCTGGGTGACATCACAGGGCAGCGCGAGGGACTCGCCGCCCAGTGCAGCGATAGCGCTTTCAGCCTCCCTGATCTGATCGGTGGATCGGGCCGACAGCACGACCCTCATCCCGTGACCAGCCAGGACGCTGGCGATTGCCCGGCCGATCCCTCGGCCAGCACCGGTGACGATCGCCACCTGGCCCCGGAGGAGGGCCTCAGCGCTCACGCCTGCAGTGCGGTGGTCGCTCACTCGAAGCCACGTCGCCGAGGCCATCCGTCTTGATTAAGGGAGAAGGCGACATCGGGGCCTAGGAAGGCGTCGTGGGCCAGGTAGACCTTCTTCTTGCCGCCCTCACCTAAGAAACGCTGGACGTGAAAGCGCCCCTCGCCGAAGGATTCCGGCGAAGCGGGCGCATCTGGAGCGGGCTGGGACGGCGCTGTCGGGTGGCCGAACGTCTGGAGCGCGGCCGCCTCGGCGGCTCCCGCGGGATCGCGAGCAGCCACGTCGACCGAGGCGCCGTTCGGGACCGCCATCTTCAGGGCCGTCGCGGCATCATCGTTCCCCTCGTCGAGCAGCGCGTCGATACGTCGCTGGATGCGTTCGCTTGGCATGGCCGGCAAGGATACGGGGTTGCCGCCCCCAGGACGCGGCCAACGCTACCCCACCACCAACTCAGCCCGGAACGGGACCGACTTTTCGCGTAAGCCCGCGCGGTGTGCGACTCGCTTCGGCGGGGCCAGCTAGCAGACCGCGGCGATGATCAACCCCGCCCCGCCTCCCGCGAGAATCAGCCAGACGGTGCTGGGGTAGACGAGCAAGCGCGAGAGCAAGAGCACGAGCGCCGCCACCACCAGCGCCAACACGGCGAACGCATCATCGATCACCGTCTGTCCGGGGGTCACAACGACCACGGCCATGGTCGCCACAGCGGCGGCGCCTACGCCGTCGATGAAGCCCGAAGCCCAAGCCGATTGGCGCAAGCGGGGCAAGCAGCGCAAGGCGGGTGGCTGAGGGGGACGAACGCGAACGAGGGCAGGAAGATGGCTAGCGTGGCCACCAGAGCGCCCGGGAATGCCATCAAGCACGTAGCCGACGAAGGTCGCCGTCGTGAACGCGGGAGCAGGCGTGAACTGCCCGACGGCCACGGCATCCACGAGCTGCTATCCCGTGAGCCAGCCTCGCTGAGCCAGCCTCGCTCAACGACCTCGATGTCGATCTCACCTGATCCTCTTTGAAGGCTGCGCATCTGGAGCGCTCACAGGACGCCATAGGCGCCCCAGTACCCGGTGCAGTAGTCCTTCATCGCCGCGAACCACGGCGCCGGGGCTCAGGTCGGGTGGGGCTGATCGAGAGGATACCGGTCGCCGCCATCGCGTTGTCCCGCGGGCATGGGGCACGACGAGAAGGCCTCACGATTCGACTGCGCCGCCTGTGGCGGGAGCTTCTCTCCCGAGGAAGCGAGGCACCTACGCGAGACGGAGGCGGAGCGCGTTAGGCGCACTACGGGGGGCTAGGCACTCACCGATTACGAAACGCCCGAGGTCGCCGAGGGCATTCCGACGGGGCGCTGATCTGCGTGTTAGGCTCGGGGCCCAACGCGCCCGTGCGCGATTGCGAGGGACCATGACCTGCCCGCGTTGCGGATCGAGTTCCGTGGTTCGTAACTACCTCACCGTCGCCTGCCTGTCGTGCGGCCACGTCCTCGAAGAGCCATCGCGCGAAGTCTGGGACGCGGGGACTTCTCCTGCCGGCGGCGGCGATCACCTCGGTCCGCCGTGGACCGAAGCGGAGCTCGCGCTCTGGGAGCAGGAGCGCCGGCGCACTCGCTGATCGGGCCAACCCCCCGGTGTCGCGGTCAGTTCCCAGGCGTGAAGCGACTCCTCCACCCTCCTCGCCACCCACGATGGGGAGGGGCAACGAAGCGAACTCGGGCCGACCTCCTCGCGCAGGGATGGTGCGCAGATCAGTGGTCGGTCCTGTAGTTATGTAACGGTGAGTCCAGGGATCCAGCCGGACGGGCGACCGCGGTGTTTGAGACCGTCCCGTCTTTGCGAAACCCCGTGGGATTGGGCGGATGGAGTTTTGAAACACCACAGCTCGACCTCGGGGTCGCAATCGCAGACGCAGGAGCCTGTCCGGCTCCCGCCGGCAAAGTCGTCAGCCGACCCCTGCCCGCCCGCCACACTAACTCACGAGTACCAGCGCGAGGCTGCCTGATCGCTTGGTGGCACTGCACACGTCGATAGATAGATTTTGCGCGCTCACACCTGGGCTGCATGCCCTGGGGGACTGGGACCTTTGGTTGCGGGACGCGGCGGCGGCGGGTCCTTTCGCCTCGGTAGCGAAGACGACAGCCCGCTATCGCCTGCCTAGGGGCCGTGCTGCCAGAGACAAGCAAGCGGGAGCGGCTCCGCGCTCCACGTCGGCGTGCTGTAAGGACCGGACCGAGTCCGCCGTGCTAGTGCCGTTGGCAACTCAGCTTCCGCCTCTCCCCGCTGGGCATACCAACCCGCGGCCGGACTTGCGGCTCGCGAAGGCCGATGGACCCTCGCAGCCGCGAGTTAAGTTGGAGGGGCGCTGGGCGCCGGCCGGGGCCCGCGGGCCTTGCACCGTCGCTGAGCTGGTACGGCGTCCTTGTGGTCTGAGGCGCGTGCGAGGTGCTCGGCTATCGGACCGCGCCGCGCGCTGGCGTTCGCTGCTGGTGGCGCGGCTGGCGACTCGGTCGTGGCGACGCTCCCTGGTCTGCCGGCGTCCGCTCCGGTCGCGTGTGCTTGCGAGGGTCTGCTGCGCGCGGGCTCGCACCGGTCAGGTGGCGTCGTTCGATCCGGCTCTTCATGGCGCGCTCGATGGCGCGGACCGCGGCCGCATCGGACGGCGTCACGAGTGTGAACGCGTCACCGGTCCGCGCTGCGCGTCCAGTGCGCCCGATGCGGTGCGTGTACGCGTCGACCGTGTCGGGCATGTCGTAGTTAATGACGTGCGAGATCGAGGCCACATCGATGCCCCGGGCGGCAATGTCCGTGGCGACGAGGATCTGGTACTTGCCCCGGCGAAAGCCGTCGAGGGCTTCCTGCCGGCGGTTCTGCGAGAGGTTGCCCTGCAGGCAGGTGGCGCTGAAGCCGGCGGACACCAACCCTTCTGCGACTCGCTTTGCGCGGCGCTTCGTGCGCGTGAACACGAGCACCGACTCCGTGTCGTGCTGATAGAGGACCTGCGTGAGGGCTTCGCCTTTCCCCCGCTCCTCCACTGGGAAGAGTGCGTGGGCAACGGTTTCCGCGGGCGTGCTGCGGTCGACCTCGACCGTGACGGGATCGGTCAAGATCTCCTTCGCGAGCCGGCGGATATCGGGGGGCATGGTTGCTGAGAAGAGCAGCGTCTGCCGGTCCTTGGGGAGATACTTGAGGATGCGGCGGATGGTTGGGAGGAAGCCCATGTCGAACAGACGGTCCGCCTCATCGATGACCAGGACCTCCACGGACGAGAAGTCCGCGGTCCCGTGCTGAAGATGGTCCAGGAGCCGTCCGGGGCAGCCGACAACGATCTCGGTGCCGCGACGAAGCCGGCCAACCTGTGGCGCCATGCCGACCCCGCCGTAGACGGTCATGCTCTGCAGGCCCGTTCCCTCGCCCAAGTCGACAAAGTCCTGGTGGATCTGTTGGGCAAGCTCGCGTGTAGGGGCGATCACTAGCGTACGCGTCTGTTTGCGGGGGCCGTCGAGGAGCCGCTGGAGGATGGGAAGGGCAAATGCTGCCGTCTTCCCGGTACCTGTCTGGGCGAGCCCGATCAGGTCTTCGTTCTCAAGTATCCGGGGGATGGCCTCGGCCTGGATAGGGGTGGGTGTGTGAAATCCTTGAGCCTTCACAGCCGCGCGAATACGCGGGTGAAGACCGAGCGATGAGAAGTCCAAGTGGATCCTTTCAGGCGTTAGCGGCGCGATGACTGTAGAGGCCGCCGCCGTTGATGGCGGGGCGGTTTCACTGGAGTGTGTCTGGTCAACGGACGGCAGACTGGAAGGGAGTGGGGTGTGAGTGTCTGCCTACGAACGCTTCGTCACCTAGTACCACGAGTATCGGGCCTCAGCCGCCTGCGCGCTAGAGGCGACGCGTTCGCCGCGTCGGTCGTCGGCGGAGCTGGCCGTCAGCGACAGTCGAGCAAGAGGGCTCAGTGGCATCGGCGGGGAGAGAGATCGCGGTCCAGCTGGCGCCTCGAGCGAGAGGGAGCGGTGGGGCCGCAGGTCGTACAGCCGCGCAGAACCCCACGGAGGTGCTGCTCTGAAGGGGGAGGCGTCGTCGTCCCCGCGACGGCAGGCCACGAATCCAAACGAGAGGAGGCTGATCAAAAAGAAGGTGCTGGGCTGCTTCACAAGATCGAGTCCTAGGCGATCCCCCCAGCCGGCGCTCTTGATGGCGGCTGGGCGTTCGGATGTTGTAGCTACAATCGATGCTGCTGTCTGTCTGTCTGGGACTACTCCTTGGGCGCGCCCATCCTAGGGTCTTCATGCAACCGCGGAGGCACCCTGTGACCCAAGACAGCTCAGTGAAGGTCGATCCGGCTCCGTCCGCCTTCCCCTTCGAATCGAAGTACGCGGACGTGCTCGGATCCAAGATGCACTACGTCGACGTGGGCGAGGGCGACCCGATCGTCTTCCTCCATGGCAGCCCGACGTCGTCGTATCTGTGGCGGAACATCATCCCGTACCTCTCGCCGCACGCCCGCTGTGTCGCCGTGGACCTGATCGGGATGGGCAAGTCCGACCACCCCGGCATTTCATACCGCTTCAACGATCACTACCGATACCTGTCAGCATTTATCGACACGCTCGATCTCGGCTCGAACGTCACGCTCGTTATCCACGACTGGGGCTCGGCCCTCGGCTTCCGGTGGGCGCACGAACACCAGGACCGAGTGCGGGCCATCGCCTTCATGGAGGCGATGGTGCGTCCCTTGTCCCTCGGGGACATGCCCGGCAGATGGCGGAAGAGTTGCCGGCGGGCGTCGGGCCAGCTCGCTCGTGATCGGACGGATCATCCACGGGATCGCAAGATCCATAGGCAGACGAGCCTTGCGCGCGTCGACGCCTGCGGGCTAGTTCGCTGTGCGGGCTAGTCAGCCTCGCGACTGATGGCGGCCTCTCCCCCAACCTTCGACGCGGCGATGCCAAGCGCGATCACGACGGTCACGGCTATCACGGTCGCGAGGAGGGCGTAGGCGTAGAGCCCGATCAAACTGTCCCCCGTGCCGGAGATCTTTTGGATCGTCGTACTGATCGCCTCATTCCATGCGAGGGCAGAAACGAGACCAAGCGACGCTGAGGCGAGCGTAACCATCGTCTGAATGAACACTCGTGGGTTCATGACACCTCTCCTTCGAGTGGAATACTAGATTCGGCGGCCGTAGCGCACGAAAACCCCGTTTTCACCGTGGCCAGGGTTTCGAAACGCCAGAGGGGCCCTCGGCCCTGACTTCGATGACCTGCCGCCGGTCCCGGGCGGCCGTGCAATGCCCTGTCAGGTTGGGCGTGCACGATGCCTCGCCGATCGTGGCGAGCACGACGAAGACGAGAGGGCGCCGAACGTCAGCGTGGATACGCTGAGAAGTCGCCGCCCCCGCAGCGGCTAGCGGGCCGATCCGCCCGAATCCACCATCAAAGCGCTTCCCACCACGTACCCCGCGGTCTGCGCGCTGAGCAGGAAGGCGCAGGCCTCCGCGATATCGCGCGGCCCGCAGATGTCGCCGGTGGCGGTCCCTTGCGCCATCCGCTCGCGTGCGCCTTCCTCGGCGAGGATGTCGGTAGTCATACCGCTGTCGACGAAACCGGGACAGATGAAGTTGACGCGAATGCCGTGCGGCAGCAACTCGATCGCCATCGAGCGCGAGAGCGCCGCCACTCCGCCCTTCGAGGCGGAGTAGGCGGCCAGATTCGGGAGCCCCATCACCGCGGCCACGGACGCGATGTTCACGATCGCGCCCTTACGCCCGTCCTCCACCATGGCCTTGGCGACCGCCTGCCCGATGACGAAGGTGCCGGTCAGGTTCACGTCGATGACCTCGCGCCATGTCTCCAGATCGGCGTCGAGGGTGCCGTCGTAGCGCAGGATCGCGCCGCAGTGCACGAGCCCGTCGAGACCGCCCCAGGTGGAGCGCGCCTGCGCGATCAGCCGCCCGACCGCCTCGGGATCGGTAACGCTGATCGGCTCAGCGATCACGTCGCCGCCAGCGGCCTTGAGTGTGCGCTCGGTCTCGGCGAGCCCCTCTGCCGCGGGGTCGACGATCGCAACCCGCGCGCCCCGCTCCGAGAGCAGCTCGGCAGTCCCTCGACCCATCCCCGAGGCCGCCCCCGTCACCACGAACGCCTTGCCTTCGAACGACTCGCTCATACACCGTCTCCCTCACGAGTTGGGCGCATGGTAGCGGCCCGCTGCGCTTCAAGTCTTCCCTCGGCCAGGCTGGCCTCCCGGGCCTGAGGCCCTGGTGGTCGCCCCGCTGAGGGGACGGTCGCTCGCTGAAGAGGAGAGCAAGGCCACGCCCGGCGAAGGGCGCCCACCGATCGAGGGGGCGTCCCTCCCGCGGCTCGCGTTACGCGATCGAAGCTCACCCGCGGAGGCACCGGAAAGCTGGGCCTGGAGGGCGACGAACCTGCTGTCGCGCGCGGAGGCCCGCGAAGACCGGACGAGCGTGGCTCAGCTGACGCCGAAAGGGAGGTTCATCCCCTGGCCTGGCGTCAGCGTCAGCGCGGCCACCAGTCCGTATCCGGATGCAGCGCGTGCCAGGCGAACCAAAACGATTGGCTGCTCTGAAGGCGGGGCAATTCACTCCCGTCCGGAAGCGTCAAAGCCAACTCACCCGCGACGAGGTCGACAGGATCCGCCGGCCCGGGACTGCCGAGATAGAAGCGTGCCCCCGCTCGTGTTGACACCGCGACGACCAACCTGTCCCCGACGCGGAGCACCTGCAGCGCGACTTCCTCCAGCGCCTCGACCTCGACCGCCAAGCCCAGGCCGTCGAGGACCAACGTGGCCACCAGCGCTTTTGGCGGGAAAACGTCCGGTGGCATCACGATGGGGAAGCGAACCCCTTCCTTGTCCTCGTAGTAGCGCCCGTAAGCCGCTCCGGGCTCGTAGACATCCAGACCCTGTTCCAGCGCGCGGAGCGCTGCCCCGGACTGGGGTACCGCGAGCACCTCTGTTGCGGGGTGCTCCGCAAGCCAGTCGCCCCAGCGGATCGTGCTCAGGAACAGCTGGTCCAGGATCGCGCCCTCGAGTGGGCCCGCGATCGCTTCTCCGCTCAGCTGCAGCCACAGCGTCGAAGCCTGCGCGTCGACCATAAGTTTGTTCGAATTCAACAAGAGCCCCGAGGTCAGGAAGTCCAGTCTCCGCCCGTCGACCGTCCGGCGGAACATCGTCCCCGAGCGGCAGAGGGTGCAGTTCACGACGACGATGTCCTCACCATTGAGCGTGTCATTGGCTAGCTCATGGAAGTCCATGAACCTGAGCGGGTACGCCCGCGCCTGCGCGCCCTGCACTGCGCCAAAGACGGTCTCTTCGTCGGTGAGGAAGGCGGCTTCGGCTCCCGCGATCAGCTTGGGGTTGTTGAGTTCGGGGATCTCGCCCACCCCCACTCCTCCCCAGGTCAGCCGGGCTGCAAGCACGGGGTCGCGTATCTGGGCGATCAGCGCGCCGAGCGGCTCGTCCAAGCGGTCGGCGTAGAGCGCGGCCTTCCATTCGATGTAGTCGGAACCGGGGTCGGTGGTGGTCTCCAGAAGCCACGACGCAGCCCGGAGGTGGGCCGCTGAGTAGCGCTCCTCGAGTTCGACCCCGGTGAGTTCGGTAAAGGCCGATCGCACGTGCTCGGCGGCCAGCGGAGAGCTGAAGAGTCTGAGCAGATCGACGAGATACGGCACGTACCGGGTATTGCCCGATTCGCCAATGCGGTCCGCCAACCCGGGAATGCTCGATTCGTCTGGCGCCGTGGCGAACGCCGCCAGGTCCCCGTCCAGCGAGTCCTCTGCCCCAGTGCCTCCTCCGATGCCAGCAACGCAGGACACGCTCAGAGCCGCCAGGGCGACAACCGCAACGAGCGTTAGGAGAGGGTTCCCGTGCGCACGCCTTCGCTGCATTGGCTTCGAAGGTAGCAGACCAATCTTCCCGAGCGCGGAAAGGCGTGGGGGTGTGCGGAGGCATCACGTCGCCGTTCGCCTCCACGAGCGGGGGGCCCGGGATTGACAGGGCGGGCGTCGCGCGCTTGACTGCGGAGGTAGATACCTTGGGGCCGCTGGCCCCGAAACAGGAGAGCACGAGTGGCTGATCTCGCGAACAGTGCCCCCGCAAGCGAAACCGAGCGGCCCTTCTACCGCCACATCAAGCCGACCGAGTTCCGGCGCGATCCGCCCCTCAAATGGCTTCCCGCGGAGCAGCGGGAGAGCTGGCGCGAGCTGGGCATCGATCTCGCATCGATCCTGCTTCGCGACCCGGAGAAGATGAACATCAACGTGCTCCTCCATGCCCTTTACAACGGGGAGATCGGAGGGGCCGCGGGGTTTGGACGGCGTTACGTCCTCGCCACCGAGGAGGGCTTCGACAACCTCCCCTGGGAGTTCGGCCTCGTCAATGCCCGCCTCTCGTGGGACGAATGCAGGCACACCGAGATAGCCCTCCACACGATGACGAAGTACGGGGTCCACCTGGGCGAACTCGCCGACGGCTATCTACCGCCGATCGAGGAGGAGCCGCCGGAGGCGGACGCGCCAACGGTCGACCCTTCCGGCGTCCGCGAAAACTCGATGGACCTTGCCGAGAGCATGGCCGCGGTTCATCGCGGTGGCGAGGGACTCGCCATGAACCTCTTTACCTCATTGATCGACATGGGCCGCAACCTCGACGACCCCGACTGGGAGCGGGCCTTCGACTACAACCATGCGGACGAAGTGATGCACGTCGACGTCGGCAACTACTGGGTGCCCCGCTTGACCGAGGGCGACCCCGAAAAACAGATGGCCTGCGCAAAAGCGCAGCAAGCGTTCGAGGAGCTCGTGATGGCCCTCAACACGGGCGAGGCGGTCGAGGTGCCCGAGGACTTCGCTGTCTGAGCCCTCGCCCTTTGCCCACCGAAAACCGCGAGCTTAAAGCCCCCGCGTCTTGACTTGCTCAAGATTGCGCCCCAAGATCCGCTGAATCGGCGCGGTCTTTGAGCGCGCCCGCGGACATCGGAGGGATGATGATGACGTATTGGGAAAACTACTGGCGACGGCGACCCGTTTCTCGGCGATCGGTGCTTGCCGGGGGGGCAGCGTTCGGAGCGGGCGCAGCCGGCCTCGTGCTCACGGGCTGCGGCGGCGACGACGACGATGATGACGGTGGTGGTGGTGGGGAAGAGCCAACAGCAGGCGCGGACCCGACAGAGGCTCCCGAGCCGACTGCCACCGAAGACACCGGCCCCAAGGTTGGGGGAATCCTCAAGACGGCAGGGGGCCGTGTAAACTTAAACTTCGACCCGTACTTTTCCAGCCTCCACCCGCAGAT
>CAUYXJ010000066.1:0-16143 GCA_963577065.1 Dehalococcoidia bacterium
CACCCACGTCGACCGGGACCACCGCGAAGAATATCGACCTAGACGGAGGGCGGAGGAACCACGGCCAGGCCCTCCACGTGGACGAACATGAAGAGCGCCTCTGCCTCGCGCGCCCAGGCACGCCAGCCGGCGGCGATTCGTTCGAGATCGGTGGCGGTCGCGAGGCCGTACGCGCGGGCCTGCTCGGCGAAGGCCGAGTTCGTCACCCGCTCCGCCCAAGAGTTGCCCCAGTTCAGCACGTCCTCAGCGTCACGCATCATCGCCACAGTGGTGGTTACGGTGAGCGCATCCAGTCCCGCTCGCGCGAACCAGGAGGGGATGCGGCGCCCTGCGTTCGCGTCCGCGCCGTTGCGGCGAACGACCGCGGTGTAGAGCGCGCGCCACTCCTCGATCGCCTCCGAACGCGGCCAGCTCACCATGGTTTGGTAATCGGAGTCGCGCGCGGCGACGAGACCGCCGGGGCGAACCACACGGCGCATCTCCCCCAACGCGGCGCTGGGGTCGGCGAGGTGCTGCAGCACCTGGTGTGCGTAAGCAACATCAAACGAGTCGGTTTCGTAGGGCAGCGCATAGACGCTGGCTTCTTCGAAGCGAACGTTGGGCGTGTCGCCACGGAGTTCGCGCGCCGTCGCGAGGACCTCGGACGCCGTATCGATGCCGACGACCTCGGCAGGCGCGACGTACTTCGCCAGCCCCAGCGTGATCGAGCCCGGACCGCAGCCGACGTCGAGCAGTCGCATGCCCGATTCGAGATGGGGGAGGAGGAAGGCAGCGGCCTCCTCCGCCGTGCGGCGGCCGTGCTGGGCCACCACGGAGGCGTGGTGCCCGTGTGTGTAGATGTCTCTCGGTGCGGACTCGCTCATCGCTAGATTCTGAAGGGGCGGGGCGTCCGGAGCGACCTGGAGCGAGATCGCCACGGCGGCGGCTATTCCGCCTCCGAGGTCCGCTCGCGCTGCTCGCGCTGCTCGCGCTGCTCGCGAAGGCGCTGCACGGCGGCGCTGCCCTCCGCAAGCACCTCGGCGTACTGCTCCTCGCTGACGTTCAGGATGCCCAGCTTCTCGGCGCGCGCGAACTTGCTCCCCCCGGGATCGGCGCCGACGACGAGGAAGTCGGTCTTCTTCGTGACCGAGCCGCCGATCGTCGCGCCGAGCTCCTTCGCCCGCCCCTCGGCCTCGTCCCGCGACATCGTCTCGAGTTTCCCCGTGACGACGATCGTCAGGCCCGCGAGCAGATCGCTCGCCGGCGCCACGATCTCGCCAGACATGTTGACGCCCACCGCCTCGAGGCGATCGACGATCGCGCGGTTCTCTTCGCGCTCCGCCCAGGCGGCGATGCTCCGCGCGACCACCGGCCCCACGCCGTCGACCTCCTGCAGCACCTCCTCCCCGGCCTCGAGGATCGGCTGCAGGCCGCCGAAGTGCTCGGCCAACAACCGCGCCGTTTCCGCGCCCACGTGGCGGATGCCGAGCGCGAACAGCAGATTGGGGAGGGGCCGCTCCTTGCTGATCCGAATCCCTTCAACGAGGTTGGCGGCGCTCTTCTCCCCCACGCGCTCGAGTTCGGTCAGCTGCTCTGCCGTGAGCCCGTAGATATCGGAAACATCCTGCACGAGCCCCTCGCGAAACAGTACGGCCGACATCCGTTCGCCGAGGCCCTCGATGTCCATGGCGCCGCGCGAGGCGAAGTGCTCGATCAGCCGCACCTGCTTTTGGGGGCATACGGGGTTGGGGCAGTAGGAGTCGGCCGCATCCTCTTCGCGTTCGACCGCCACCCCACACACGGGGCAGACGCTCGGCATCTCGAAGATTCGCTCGCTGCCGTCGCGCAGGCTCACGACCGGAGCGACGACCTGCGGGATGACGTCCCCTGCGCGCTGCACGATCACGGTGTCGCCGATGCGGACGTCCTTGCGGTGGATGTCCTGCTCGTTGTGAAGCGTCGCCATCTGGATGCGCGCCCCTCCCACCACCACCGTCTCAAGCAACGCGAAGGGGTTGAGGGCACCGGTACGGCCGACGTTGACCATGATGTCGAGCAGCTTCGTGGTGCGCTGCTGGGGCGGGAACTTGTAGGCCGTCGCCCAACGCGGTTCGCGGCCGACCACCCCCAACCGCTCCCACTCCTCCGTGTCGTCGATCTTGATGACGACGCCGTCGATGTCGTAGTCGAGCCGTTCGCGCCATCCGCCCCACCAGGTCACGCGCTCGTAGGCCTCTGCGAGGGCGGCGTGGGCGCGCGCCTCCTCGTTCACACGGAAGCCCATCGCCGCCAACCACGCCAAGCGCTCAACATGGCTGCTGGGGCTGGGGCCGTCGCACCAGCCGAGCTGGTAGACGTAGATCGAAAGCGGGCGCTGAGCGGTGATGCTTGGATCGAGCTGGCGGACGGCGCCGGCCGCGGAGTTGCGCGGGTTCGCGAACAACGGCTCGCCGCGCTCCGCCCGCTCCGTGTTCATCTTCTCGAAGCCGCTCTTCGTCATGTAGATCTCGCCGCGCACCTCGAAGGCCGGGGGGAATTCGCCGGTGAGCACGAGGGGGATGGTGCGGATCGTGCGCAGGTTCGGGGTGATGTTCTCGCCCCGCCGGCCGTCGCCCCGCGTCGCGCCCTGGAGGAAGCGTCCGTCTTCGTAGACGAGCGAGATCGCGAGCCCATCGATCTTCGGCTCCGTCGTGAGCGCGAAGTCGTCGCGGCCGATTCGTTCGGCGGCGCGGCGGTGCCAGTCAGCGAGATCCTCCTCGCTGGTCGCGTTCGAGAGGCTCAGGAGCGGCAGCCGGTGCTCGACTGTCGAGAACGATTCGAGCGGGGCGGCGCCGACACGTTGCGTGGGCGAGTCGGGAGTGATCAGCTCCGGGTAGGCGGCTTCGAGCGCGCGCAGCTCGTTCAGCAGCTCGTCGTAGTCGCCGTCGCTGATCTCGGGCGAGTCGAGCACGTAGTAGCGGTGGTTGTGGTGGTTGAGGAGCGATCGCAGCTCCTCGCTGCGGAGGCGCGCCGCGTACTGGGTATCCTCAGCCATTGCGGACATTCAACTACACCCGCGAGAGCGTCGCCAGCGACGAGGGGCCCGCCAGCCGCTCCGCAGACCCTGCCCGCGGTGGCGAACGCGAGGCGACCACGTACACTGATTCGATGAAGCCCGATCCTTATCTCGTGGTCGTCGACTACGACGCTGGCAACCTCCGCAGTGTCGAGCGCGCGCTCGCGCACGCCGAGCTCGAACCGGTGGTCACCGCCGACCCCGCCGACCTCGCCCGTGCCGACGGCGTGGTCCTGCCCGGCGTGGGCGCCGCCTCGGACACGATGGCGAAGCTGCGCGAGCGCGGCCTCGTCGATCCGTTGCGGGCCTTCGTCGCCTCAGGCCGGCCTTTCCTCGGGGTCTGCATGGGCTTGCAGGCCCTCCTGGACAGCTCAGAGGAGGGAGGCGGGCAGGAGTGCCTTGGCCTCCTGCCGGGCGAGGTCCGTCACTTCGGCTTCGACGACCTCAAGGTGCCTCACATGGGCTGGAACCAGGTCGAGTGGGTCCGCGAACACCCCATCACGGCCGGGATTCCGAGCGGGAGCTACTTCTACTTCGTCCACAGCTTCTACCCCGCCCCCACCGACCCCGACCTCGCGCTCGCGCAGACGACCTACGGCCTCACCTTCCCGAGTGTCCTCGCCCGCAACAACATCGTGGCGACACAGTTCCACCCCGAAAAGAGCGGCACCGCCGGACTCGCCCTCTACGCCAACTTCGTCGCCTGGGTGCGGGAGACCGCAGCGCCCAACATCCCGGCGCACATCCCTGGTCGCTAGCCGTTGGTCTTCGAAGTCATCCCCGCCGTCGACCTCCGCGGAGGTCGCTGTGTGCGCCTCCTCCACGGCGACTACGATCGCGAGACACAGTACTCCGGCGACCCCGTCGCGATCGCCCGCGAGTGGCAAGCGCTCGGCGCACCGCGACTGCACGTCGTCGACCTCGACGGCGCGCGCGACGGCCGGCCTGCGAATGGCGAGATCGTCGCCGCGATCTGCGAAGCGCTGACGATCCCGGTCGAGGTCTCTGGCGGGTTGCGCTCGATGGCGGACATCGAGGCCGCGGTCGGGTGGGGGGCGACCCGCGTCCAGCTCGGGAGCGCCGCCGTGCGCGACCCGGAGCTCGTGAGCTGCGCGGCCGCCCGTTTCCCCGAGGCGATCGTGGTCTCGATCGATACGCGCGGCGGCGAAGCGCTTACCGACGGCTGGCTCGAGGGCTCAGGTGCCGATGCGCTGGAGCTCGCACAGGCCATGGTCGCCCGCGGGGTGCCCCGCATCATGGTCACGGACATCGGGCGCGACGGCGCGCTCGCTGGGCCAAACATCGACCTGACCACGAAGTTCGTGGAAGCCTTGCCCGTACCGGTCGTGGCCTCGGGCGGCGTGACGACGACGGCGGACCTGAGAGCGCTGGCCGAGGCCGGCTGCGAAGGCGCGATCGTGGGCAGGGCGCTCTACGAGGGTCAGCTCAGCTTGCCCGACGCACTCGCGGCGGTGGCGGCGTGCTGACGAAACGCATCATTCCCTGCTTCGATGTCGACCGCGGACGAGTCGTGAAGGGCATCTCCTTCACGGAGATGCGCGATGCCGGTGACCCCGTCGAGCTGGCCAAGCTCTACGACAGCGAGGGCGCCGACGAGCTCGTCTTCCTCGACATCACCGCCTCGTCCGACAACCGCAGCACCGTTTACGACATGGTGGCGGCGACGGCCGACCAAGTCTTCATCCCCTTCACGGTGGGGGGCGGGATTCGCACGACCGCAGACATGAAGACGATGCTCGAGCTGGGTGCGGACAAGGTCAGCATCAACACGGCCGCGGTCGAGAATCCGGAGCTCGTGAACGAGGGCGCCTACCGCTTCGGCAGCCAGTGCATCGTCGTCGCGATCGACGCGAAGGGCGAGCGTGGCGGCTGGGAGGTCTACACCCACGGCGGACGCACGCCGACCGGCAAAGATGCAGTGGACTGGGCCCGCGAGGCGGTCGCGCGCGGCGCCGGCGAGCTGCTCGTGACGAGTATGGATACCGACGGCCACCAGAAGGGCTACGACATCGGCATGCTGCGCGCGATCAGCGAGGCCGTAAACGTGCCCGTGATCGCCTCCGGGGGCGCCGGCGGTCCCGAGCACATGGCCCAGGCTCTGAGCGAGGGCAAGGCCGACGCGGTGCTGGCCGCGAGCATCTTCCACTTCGGCACGTATTCGATTCGCGAGGTGAAGGAGGCTCTCTCGGCCGCCGGCCTCCCCATGCGGCCGGTGGAGCCAACACCCGGGCCTTAGAAGGGCTCCCAACGCAGAAACGGCGGCTCGGACGCGATCGCGATGAGCGGGCCGCTGAACTCCACGCCCATTGCATGGCCGTTCCCGGCGAGTACCTGGTCCCAGCTCGCGCCAAAGTCCTGGGTTCGCCAGACACCGTTGCGCCACATGACGACGACGGCGACGCCGGAGCGGGCGAAGTCCGGCGCAGGGACCAGCGTGACTGGCAGCAGTCCGCCGTCGAGCACGGTCTCCCAGGTCGCGCCGCCGTCCACCAAGCGGGCGACGTAGTCGGGGCCGATCGCCAGTTGCACCAGCGAGTCCGCGACCGTCGTCATCGCCGTCGCGTCCTCATACGGCGCGGGCAACAGGCCGCCGTCCTCCGCTCGCTCAACGGAACCATCCGTCACTGCCGAATCGGGGAATGTGCCGCTAGCCGCGGATGCGGGCTCCCAGGTCGCGCCGGCATCGTCCGTCCGGAACACCCGCCCCGGCAGCTCGACAAGACGCTGCTTCCGGAGAACGATCCCTCGCTCAAGATCGAGCGTGACCCAGACGTTCGTCCTGTCGATCGAGCCGGTCACCTCTGCCCGTGGCCACTGCACTTCGACGCCGTACCCGGATCCGACCTTCGGGTCGACGCTCGCGCTGAGGCCCTCGACGAGCTCTTGGGCGAGTTCGAGCGCGCGCGTCTTGTTCGGCAGCATCGAGTGCGCGCTCAACACATCCCAGCGTGATGACAGCGCAAACCGCAACGCTTGCCGCGAACCAAGCAAAGCGCCGAGGTATCCTCGTCACTACCGCGGTATACCACCAATCGACTCGCTACGGAGCCCATCAATGCCCCTCGAACTCGACGAAAACGAACGCATCCCTGCGATCGTCCAGGACGTGGAGAGCCGCGCGGTCCTCATGCTCGGCTGGATGAACCGCCAGTCGCTGGACCACACCTACGAGACCGGCCATGTGACCTTTTGGAGTCGTAGCCGCGACGAGCTCTGGGAGAAGGGCGCGACCAGCGGCAACTACCTCGACTTCGTCAGCCTGCATAAGAACTGCGAGGACAACTCGCTGCTCGTGATGGCGCGGCCCGTCGGGCCGACCTGCCACACGAACAACGTCACCTGCTACTACCGCGAGGTCGACCGCGACACGGACCTGCCATGACCCCCTTCGGGGCCGTCGGCAAGCCCGACTACACCGCCCTCGAGCTGCCGCCGCCCCCCAGCGACCGCCCCCACGTCGTCATGAACATGGTCATGTCGGCGGACGGGAAGAGCGTCATCGAAGGCACGGAGCGGGGGATCGGCTCAGCGACCGACCAACGGCTCATGCGCGAGCTGCGCGTCCACGCCGATGTCGTCCTCAACGGCGCGGGGACGCTGCGCGCGAGCGGGACCTCGTCACGCCTCGGGGACGCGGCGTTGGAGGCGATGCGGGTTGAGCACGGGAAGCCAGCAGCTCCGATCGCGGCGGTCATGAGCCGCAGCGGCAACCTTCCGCTGGAACGCCCCTTCTTCACGGCGCGGGACTTCCCGGCGATCGTCTACCTCTCCGAGGAGCTGTCGCAGGCGCGCCGCGACGAGATCGCCGCCGCGGGCCGGCCCGTGGTCGCGCTCGCGACCGAGGACGAGTTCCCCGGCATGCTCCGGCACATGCGGCACGAGCTGGACGCGAGCGTGCTCCTGGTCGAGGGGGGCCCGAAGATCAACGCCGCGCTCTACGCAATCGATGCGATCGACGAGTTCTTCCTGACGCTGGGGCCGGTGGTCGTGGGGGGCGAGGACACGCTCACCGCCGTGGAGGGCAAGCGCGCGTTCACCCTCGCCGAGGTGAAGCGCCTCGAACTGCTTTCGGCCTACCCGAACCCTGAGACGAGCGAGGTCTACGTCCGCTATCGCGTCCGCCGCGATTGAAGCCGGCGGCTTCACGCGCGGGCGCTACAGAGCGAACTCGTGCCAGACGAGCTCGTATGTCCCGAGGTATGAGCGCGCGACGATCTGGAAGCCCAGCGATCGGTAGAGCCCCTGCGCGGGGAGCTGCGGCGCCGAGGTGTTGAGGATCATCCTGCGGTAGCCGTGCTCCCTCGCCAAGTCGATCGCTGCCTGACTCAGGGCCGCACCGATACCGCGCCGGTGTAAGGAACGGTCGACGCGCAGGCGCACGAGCTCGACGACATCTGGGTCGAGCCACCAGTGTTCGGCAACCAGCTGCGGAGGAATGTCCCCCCGAGCGCTCGGACCCTGCACGCCCACCGTGCCCAGCAAGTTCTCACTCGAACCCGTTTCCGCAGCGACCCAGAACGCGAGCGCACGATCGATCTCGCCCGCGACCGTCAGCCCCTCCCAGACGTTGGGGACCCAGAGCGGATCGCCAGCCGCCTCGGCGCGAGCGGCGCGCGCGAACATCTCCTGTTGCAGCGCGGGGTCGGGGTCGACGCGGCCGTCCCAGCCGCCGCGCCTATCGAGATCCACTGCCTGCTGGATGTCCTCCGGGCGAATCGCGCGGATCTCGACTCCGGACACCATTCGGATATTGCGCCCGCGGGCTTGGTCGCGCCACCTCTGCAGGCAAAACCGGAGTATGCCCGCGCTCCTAGCCCTCGGCTGGGGGTAGGGTCCTACGAAATCGGGCTCGGCTCCTGGTCTACGCGACGAAGCCACTCCTCACGCCAATAGGAATAGGTGGCCCGAGGACAGAACCAACGGCCGGTACTGTCCTCGCCGCTACACACAACTCCCGCCAGAACGATGCAATCCCTGGATATGTTGATCATGCGGCCGGTCGCCTCGTTGACGATGCGCTCGACACGGTCCTGGACGCGGAAGCGGCCACCGCAGAACGGGACCATCTCGCGGTCGAACCAGAGGCCGCGGTTGCGGCCGCTGTCGTCCAGGGTCGCTGCGATCTCCTCATGGGAGCGCACTTCAACCATCTCCCCCGGCTGCAGGTCGAGGGGGCGGGGACGTTCGGCGGCCGGCGGCCGTTGAGTTTGCTTCGGACGCCTGAGCTTCGTGCTCATTGCGTAAACAGCAACCCGGGCGAAGTGGAGCGGCCCCACGTTCCCGCCGACGATCTCGCGGAGGTACTGCCGAACATCGAACTTGCTCAGCGGCTGAGAGGCCACGTAGGCAGCTGTCGCCTGGCAGGCGTACGTCTGTACCTCGTCGTCGGAGCGGACGGCTTGACCCGCAGTCAGCGCAAGCAACGCCTCGATGCTCTGTCGCGGTTCGTCTTGTTCGCTCGTACCCGGCGTCACCTTCCGGAGCCAGGACTCCTTCCAGTAGATCCGGCAGCCCGCCTGGCAGCCACCGTGGGCGGAGCCGTCGCAGCGCAAATCGTCGAGAAGAACGGTGTCACGGAGCCTGCGGCTGGTGGCCGTCGCCTGGACCGTGTCGCAGATCTTCTCAGCCCGCCGCGAGACGGTGAAACGCTTGCCGAGGTAGCGCGCCATCTCAGGCATGAACGGCATGGCGTCGACGGCTCCCGCACGGTCAAACGTCGCGAGAATTTCGTCCTCGGAGAGGACCTCGACGGTGTCCCCCGGTCGTAGTCGCCTCTCCATAACGCTCGCCTCCGCTCGAATCTCGTCCACGGTCTCGATCGGCTCCCGAGGAGTGTGCGCGGGGGCTGTCGACCTCTCGGTGAGCGGCGGTGAAGTGGCCAGCCGGCCGTGCCGAGGCGGTCCAGAACCATGATCGATGCGCCCCGCTGGCTCGCGAAGTCGTCGAGGAGGTCGGACGCGCCATCACGCCCCCGCCACCGCGCCTTTGCCCAGGCCCGTTCGTCGAACGGTGCCAGTTGAGGCAGCACCTCCGCCAGCATCCGCTCGAGCCGGAGGCGCATGACGAGTTCCTCGTCATCGCGAAGATGGGCGAGCACCACGCGCGCCGGCCACTCGCCGAGGGGGGCGGCGTCGAGGGCCGTGTCCGTCGCCCCGCCGCAAAGGGTTCGCAAGATGGTTGGCGTCTCGCTGAGGCCCTCAACGGCTGCTTTCACGTCCATCCTGGAAGCGTAGGCGAGCGCGGCGGCACGGCCGCACCCTTGTACGATCAGTGGGTGAGCACGTTCCCGGTCCAGCGCGACGATCCGGAAGCGGCAGATGTGCGCGCGGTCCTGGAGGCGCATCTCGCGTTCAACAATCGGCACAGCCCGCCCGAGGATGTCCATGCACTCGATGTCACCGGCCTGCTCTCCGAGGACGTGTCGTTCTTCAGCATTCGCGATAGCGGCCGGCTCCTTGGCATCGGGGCGCTCAAGCAGCTCGACGAGGGCCATGCCGAGATCAAGTCGATGCACACGGCGGAGGCGGCAAGGAAGCGGGGTGTCGGCCGGGCGATGCTCCAGCATCTTGTGGGACTGGCGCAGATGGGCGGCTGCAGCCGCGTGAGTCTCGAGACCGGCTCGATGGAGGCCTTCGCCCCCCGCCCGCGCGCTCTACGCATCGGCGGGATTCGCAATCTGCGAGCCCTTCGCGGACTACACGGAGAGTCCAAACAGCGTCTTCATGACCATCGCTCTGGCCTGATCAGCGTTAGGCGCGCGAGCGCCGCCAGCGGGGGAAGGGGGGCCCGGTTCCACGCAGCTCGGCACCCTGCCGCGAACACCCGTTCTACCTCTGCTAGAATCGAAGCGCAGCATGCCTCTCGACCACATCGCCGTGCGCGGCGCGCGCGAGCACAACCTCAAGAACATCGACGTCTCGATCCCACGGGACAAGCTCGTCGTGATCACGGGCCTCTCCGGATCGGGCAAATCGTCGCTCGCCTTCGACACAATCTACGCCGAAGGCCAGCGGCGTTATGTCGAATCGCTCTCGGCCTACGCACGCCAGTTCCTCGGCCTCATGGAGAAGCCGGATGTCGACCACATCGACGGCCTCTCCCCCGCCATAGCGATCGACCAGAAGGCAGCCTCGAACAACCCCCGCTCGACGGTCGGCACGGTTACCGAGATCTACGACTACATGCGCCTCCTTTGGGCGCGCGTAGGACGCCCCCACTGCCCCCAGTGCGGCCGCGCAATCGAGCGCCAGACCGTCCAGCAGATCGTCGACGCGACGCTTGCGCTCCCGCCACGAGCGCGCCTCCTCCTGCTCGCCCCGCTCACGCGCGCGAAGAAAGGCGAGCACGTCGGCCTGCTCGACGAAGCCCGTCGTGAGGGCTTCGTGCGCGTCCGCATCGACGGCGAGGTGCGCGACCTCGACGAGACGATCGTGCTCGATAAGAACAAGCGCCACGACCTCGACATCGTCGTCGACCGCGTCGTCGTGCCCGAGCCCGGCGCCGACGAGGGTGCGAGCCTGCGGCTGGCGGAGTCGGTGGAAACGGCGCTGAAGGCGGGCCAGGGCGTGATGCACGTCGCGACCGTGGCCGGGCCGGACGAAGGCGAGGAGCCCGAGCGCATCTTCAGCGAGCACTTCGCCTGCCCCTACGACGGCTTTTCCTTCGGCGAGCTGGAGCCGCGCACCTTCAGCTTCAACAGCCCACACGGCGCCTGCTCCCGCTGCACCGGTTTGGGCGTCGAGATGCAGGTCGACCCTGAGCTGGTGATTCCGGACCGCACGAAGTCGGTAGCGGAGGGGGCGGTCGAGCCACTGGCGAAGTCGCGCGGCGGCCAGACCTGGTATCAGCGCGTCCTCGCGGCGGTCGCCGAGGTGTATGGCTTCAGCCTGGAAACGCCCATCCGGGACCTCACCGACGAGCAGCTCAAGGTCATCCTCTACGGGGCTGGCGAAGAAAAGCTGAGCCTGCGCTTCACGAACCAGCACGGCCGCACGCGCCGCTACGACGCCCGCTTCGAAGGCGTGATGAACAACCTTCAGCGCCGCCACAAGGAGACCGATTCCGACTACGTCCGTAGCGACATCGAGCGCTACATGGGCGCCGTCCCCTGCCCCGACTGCAAGGGCGAGCGCCTTCGGCCCGAGGCGCTCAGCGTCCTCATCAACGAGCGCACCGTCGTCTCGGTAACGACCTCGAGCATCTCCGAGACGCTCGCCTGGTTCGACACGCTCGCCGCGGACGACACGCCCCTGAACGAGCGCGAGCAGACGATTGCGGCGCAGATCCTCAAGGAGATCCGCTCACGGCTCGAGTTCCTGATAGACGTCGGCCTCGAGTACCTCACGCTCAACCGCGCCTCCGGGTCGCTCTCCGGCGGGGAGTCGCAACGCATCCGGCTCGCGACCCAGATCGGCTCTGCCCTGATGGGCGTGCTCTACATCTGCGACGAGCCCTCGATCGGCTTGCATCCCGTCGACGGCGATCGCCTCATCCGCACGCTCGAACGGCTGCGGGACCTCGGGAACACGGTCATGGTCGTCGAGCACGACGAGGCGATGATGCAGGCGGCCGACCACATCATCGACCTGGGGCCTGAGGCCGGGTTGCGTGGCGGCCACATTGTCGCCGAAGGGCCGCTGGCCGCCATCCTCGCATGCGAGGAGAGCATCACCGGCGCCTACCTTTCCGGCCGCCGCACGATCCCGACACCGGCGGAGCGACGGGAGGGGAACGGCTTTGCGCTCACGATTAGCGGGGCCCGCGAGAACAACCTGAAGAACCTCGACGTCGCCATCCCGCTGGGGAAGTTCGTCGTCGTCACCGGCGTCTCCGGCTCGGGCAAGTCCTCGCTCATCACCGAGATCCTCGTGAAGCGCTCGGTCAACGCCCTCCAGAACGGCCGCCAGCGTCCAGGCAAGCACGATGGGATCAAGGGCTTCCAGCACCTCGACAAGGTCGTCGACATCGACCAGTCGCCGATCGGGCGCACGCCGCGCTCGAACCCGGCCACCTATACCGGCGTCTTCACGATCATTCGCGAGCTCTTCGCGGCCGTGCCCGAGTCGCGAGCGCGAGGCTACAAGCCCGGGCGCTTCAGCTTCAACGTGAAGGGCGGCCGCTGCGAGGAATGCTCCGGCGACGGCTACAAGCTCGTGGAGATGCAGTTCCTGCCCGACGTGACCGTGCCCTGCGAGGTCTGCCGCGGCCAGCGCTATAACCGCGAGGCGCTGGAGATCCACTTCCGCGGAAAGAATATCGCCGAGGTCCTCGACATGACCGTCGCGGAAGCGCTCGAGCTCTTCGACCGCTTCCCGCGCGTGCGCCGGATCATGGCCACGCTCGAGGCCACCGGCCTCGGCTACATCCGCCTCGGACAGCCCGCTACGACGCTCTCGGGTGGCGAAGCGCAGCGCATCAAGCTCGCGAGCGAGCTTGCGCGCCGCTCCACCGGCCGCACCCTCTACGTGCTCGATGAGCCCACGACGGGCCTCAGCTTCCAGGACGTCGACCACCTGCTCGTGGTCCTCCAGCGGCTCGCGGACGGCGGCAACACGGTCATCGTGATCGAGCACCACCTCGACGTGATCAAGACCGCCGACCACGTCATCGACCTCGGTCCCTTCGGCGGCGACGGCGGCGGCGAGCTGATCGCCGTGGGCACCCCTGAGGAGATCGCCGCCAACCCCGAGAGCGCGACCGGCCGCTACCTGCGCCCTCTCCTCGAAGCCGCAGGCACGATGCCGAAGAAGCGCAAGCCCGCAAAGCGCGCGAAGGCGGGGGCGAAGCCGAAGGCGGCGGCCAAGCCGAAGGCGCCCGCGAAGGCGACAGCGAAGCCGCGCAAGCGAGCGGCCAAGGCGCGCGAGCCCGAGGCGGCTACGAGTGCAGCAAAGTAATCTAGGACCGAATCGAGAACTCCTTTCGCAGCGCTTCCACGGTCTCCGGGCCTTTGTTTTGTGCCGCGGCCGAGGCATATGCCTTGAGAGAAATATTGCAACCCACCTGGACTCGCCGCTGGAGCGCGGCTAGCCGTTCCGGGCTATCGACGCCGTAGGCGATGACGGTCAGGTTCGGCAGCGCAGCGCCAAGCATCTCGATTTCTCCAAGCGTGCCCTCCCATCGACGACCGGCTGTTGCGCCTGGTTCGACCATTCTTCCTCCAGCTTGTGAAGATTCGCTGAAGGCTAACTCCCTCCCGCCGAGGCCCCCTCGCTAAGCATCTGCTCCGCCTCTTCGCGGGTGAGCTTGCCCTCCGCGACCAGGCCGGCGGCCTGGATCTCGGAGAGGCGCGACTCCGTCGCCTGCTCGATGCGGAGGTTGCGGACGCGGCCGGCGAGGGCGAAGTACGTCGTCAGGCTGAGCATGAGGCCGACAGCGGCCATGCCCAGCGCGAAGCGTGGGCCGATGTAGTCGGTCGCGAGCGCGACCGGCACCACGCCTAAGGGCATGACGCCGAACGACATCATCATCACCGACATCACGCGGCCCCGGACCTCGGACGTGAGCATCGTCTGGATGGCCGTGTTGTTCGTCGCCTGATACACCATCTGGCCCGTGCCCATGCCTGCGAGCATCACCAGCGCCAGGATGAACCAGGGCGAGAGCGTGAACGCGAGCATGAAGGTCGCCATCGTGGCGCCGCCGATCATCATCAAGCGGCCCTTGCGCGGCTGGCTGTCCATGTTCGCGGAGATAAGCGCGCCGACCAGCCCGCCCACCCCGACCATCGCGGCGAGCAGCCCGAGGGTCGCACCGCCGCCACCGAACACGTCCTTCGCGAACACCGGCAGCATCTGCTGCACGGGGAAGGCGAAGAGCGGCATCATCAGGCTCGCGACCAGGAGCAGGCCGATCGTGCCGTGCTGGCGGATGTAGCCGAAGCCATCAATGAAGTCCTTGACGAACTCCTTCGGCTCTTCGTTCGCGACCATCCCGTAGCGGGGCAGGCGCGTGTCGGTGATCGCCGCCACCGCAAACATGACGGTGGTGACGGCGAAGACGACACCCGTACCCAGCGGCGCGATCAGGATGCCCGCGAGGGCCGGCGCGATGATCTGCGTGAGCGTGTTCCCGCCCATCTGCAGCGAAACCGCGTTCGTGAGCTTGTGCTGGGGCACGAGGCTGGGCACGAGCGCCTGACGCGCCGGCATGATGAACGCGAAGAGTCCAGCCAGGATCGGCGAGACCAGCACGAGGTGCCAGAAGCGCACGAGGTCCGTAAGGATCATGACGGTGATCCAGAGGCTGAGGAGCGTCGTCAGGACCTCGCAGGTGACGAGGACGGTGCGCTTGTTCAGGCGATCCGCGAACGTTCCGCCTATGGGCGCCAGCACGAGCAGAACCACCCCGCCGGCAATCGCGATTACGGCGAGGCTCACGGCCGAATCCGTCAGGTCGAAGGCGAGGAAGTTCCGCAGCAGGAGCTGCATCGACATCGCCATGAAGAACGAAAAGCTGCCGGCGGTGTACCAGGCGTACTCCGGCTCCTGCAGCGAGGTGAACGTGCCCCCGAACGACCGCCCGCGGAGACGAATCAGGGGATTCCAGGCCGGGGAGCGCCTCGCCGAGCGCTGGTCAGGGTCGCAGCCGCCGGGAGGCATCGCTCCATTATGCGCCTCGGGCACCGGCCCACCCTGAGAGCCCCATACTCAAGCCACCGCGTATCTTGAAGAGAATGCGCCCTCGCCGCCCACGCAACGTCTTCTATGGCTGGTGGATGGTCAGCGGCGGGATGGTCATCCAGATTCTCATCGGTGGCCTCATGTTCCAGTCGTTCGGCGTCTACGCCGCCGAACTGCGCGAACAGTTCGGCTGGAGCAAGACCACGCTCTCCGCCGGCTTCGCCATGACGCGCGCCGAGAGCGGCCTGCTTGGGCCACTCCAGGGCTGGGCCGTCGACCGCTTTGGCCCGCGCATCATGATCCGCATCGGCATCACCTCGACCGCGATCGGGTTCCTCCTGTTCAGCCAGATCAACTCCATCTTGACCTTCTTCCTGACCTTCTTCCTCATCGCCGTTGGCTCGAGCATGGCCGGCTTCATGACCCTCACCGTGGCCGTCGTGAACTGGTTCGAACGCAAGCGCGCGCTGGCCCTCGGCCTGATGTCGACCGGCTTTGCCATCGGCGGCCTGATGGTGCCCCTCGTCGTGCTCTCGATGAACGTGATCGGCTGGCGCAATACCTCGATCGCGACGGGGGTCCTGATTTTCATCGTCGGGCAGATCGTCGCGACCTTCATCTACCACCGTCCCGAGGATCGCGGCGAGACGATCGACGGCGTGCCCGCACCGGAGCCTGACGAGCCCCGTCGGGCAGCGGGCGGCCCCGTCGTGATCCCCGCGAACGACGACTTCACCGCCCGTGAAGCGCTGCGCACCCCGACCTTCTGGTTCATCTCGATCGGCCACGCTTCAGCCGTGCTGATCATCGGTGCGCTGATGGTCCACCTCGTGCTCCACCTCCACGAGAGCCTCGGCTACTCGACCGCCCAGGCAGGGCTGGTGATCGCCCTGATGACGGCGTTTCAGATCGTGGGACAGCTCGGGGGCGGCTTCTTCGGCGACGAGGTGAACAAGCGTGTGCTGCTCGTGGCCTGCATGGTCGGACACGTCGTCGCCCTGCTGCTGGTGGCCTACGCCACCTCGCTCTGGATGATCATGGCTTTCGCGGTCATCAACGGGCTGGCCTGGGGCGGGCGCGGGCCCGTCCAGCAGGCGCTTCGCGCGGACTACTTCGGGCGCAAGTCGTTCGGCACGATCATGGGCTTCTCCTCACTCATCGTGATGACAGGGATGAGCACGGGGCCGATCGTGGCGGGGATCTTGGCGGACCGCACGGGCAGCTACGAACTCGGCTTCACGATCCTTGCGATCGTCGGCGGCGTGGGCACGATCTTCTTCGCCCTGGCGGCACCGCCGCGGCGGCCGGGGCAGAGCCTCGAGCGGCCCGAGCCACCCCTGGCGGTGCCGACCCTGGCCGGTGAGCGCTAGCCCGCACGCTAGGTGTGGAGCGAGGCCGGCGCCACCTTCGTCCTCAGGAGGCTCGCGATGCTCGCGATGTTTGAGAGCAAGGTGCTTCCGGCAGCGGTCA
>CAUYXJ010000067.1:0-16102 GCA_963577065.1 Dehalococcoidia bacterium
TCGTCCTCGTTGTCCAAGAACGCGACGACCCGTCGCGCGAGCGTGTCCTTGGCCGCCATCATTCGCCTCCGCGGGCGAGCCTAACTGGCTCGGACCAGCGGAGACCACTGCGTCAGTACCCTCCCGACTGCCCGTTGGTGGTGATCCCGGTACCTTGTGGGAGGTTTGAACACTGGAATCTGGCTTCGGCCCGCCCCCTCAGGGGTGAAGGCGCGCCCGCGCAGACGTGCGCGCTCCGAGCCTCTGCCAGCGCGATCCCCAACCCCGGCCCCACCGCCCAACCTTACGCCGCAACGCTACCTGCCCGGGCTCGACGGCATGCGCGCACTGGCCGTTATCGCAGTCGTGCTCTTCCATTCGACCCTCGGCATTGCCCCTGGGGGCTTCCTCGGCGTCGAGGTCTTCTTCGTCATCAGCGGCTACATCATCACGCGCGCCCTGCTCGCCGAGCGCCGCGCGAGCGGGCGCATCGACCTCGGGAGTTTCTGGATGCGGCGGGCGCGGCGGCTCCTGCCCGCGCTCTTCCTGCTCCTGCTCGCGGCCGCCGGGTACAGCGTCCTCTTCGACGGCAATGGGGTCGCCGACCTCCGCCGCGACATCGTCGCCGCGCTCGTCTACGTCACGAACTGGGATCTGATCGTGACGGGCGAGACCTATTTCGACTCGTTCGAGCGGCCCTCGCTCCTCCGCCACCTCTGGTCCCTGGCGGTCGAGGAGCAGTTCTACCTGGTCTGGCCGCTGGTGATCGGGGGCGGGCTGGCGGTGTTGCGGAGGCGGCTGCTGCTGACCCTGATCCTCGCCGGGGTCGCGGCCTCGGGGTTGGCGATGGCGCTGCTCTACGAACCCGGCGGAGACGTCACACGGATCTACTACGGCACCGACACGCGCGCGTCCGGACTCCTCATCGGTGCCGCTCTCGCCTTCGTTTGGAACGCAGGCCCGCGCGAAGGGCGTACCGGGCTGATCGGCAGGAGCAGCATCGCCCTGCTCGGTCTCGGGGGGCTTGGGGGCCTGGCCGCGTTCCTGGTGCTCATCGACGGCGGAACTCCCTTCCTCTACCAGGGAGGCTTCGTGCTCGTCGGCGTGTCGACCGCAGCACTGATCGTCGCCGCCACCGCCGAGCGCTCGATGATCGCGAGCGCCCTGGGCACGCCGCTGTTGCGCTGGTTCGGGGTGCGTTCCTACGGCATCTATCTGTGGCACTGGCCGGTCATGATGCTCACCCGGCCGGGGGTGGATGTGCCCTTCGATGGTGTGCCGCTCTTCGCCATGCAGGTCGCAATCACGCTCTGGCTCTCCGAGGCTTCGTACCGCTGGGTCGAAGTTCCCATCCGCACCGGAGCCCTCGGTCGCTTGCGCCGGCGGCTGGATGGCTGGACATCGGTTCCGCGCTGGCAGCGCGGCGCCGTCGGTCTCGCAAGCGCGTCGAGCGCGGCCGGCATCGGCGCGATCGTTGCGCTCGTGGTCCTCGCGCAGCCCCAGCAGGACCCGCCGTACTTCGAGCTCGGCAGCGTGCGCCTGGTGAGTCCTGCGCAGGCGAGCTCCGTGCTGCCGGGGCCTCCCGGCGGTGCCCGCGAGATTTTCGCGGGCGGGACTGCCGATCCCTACACCCTCTGGCTCCCCGGCGTGGGCGCCAGCACGGGCGAAAACGCGCAGGCGCAGCTCCCGCAACGCGCCGAGGCGGCCTCCCTCCTCGAGGTCGCCGTCGCCGCCGCGCGATCGGACCGCTCCGCGGCGAGCGCCGCGGAGACGGTGCTCGTGCCGCTCACGCAGCCCGGGACGACGATCGGGGCCGACACCGCCGCGACGAGCAGCGGGGCCGCCAGCGGGACGAGCGCCGATGCGGCCCCGGGCGGGCCCATCCGCGTGACCGCCGTCGGCGATTCCGTGATGCTGGGCGCGGCCTACCAGCTCGCCGCTGATGTCCAAGGAATCGATCTCGACGCGGCCGTGGGCCGCCAGGTTTCGGAAGCGATCGCACTGCTCCGCGAGCGCAAGGCGAGCGGCCAGCTCGGCGAGGTCGTGCTCCTCCACATCGGCAACAACGGCACCTTCACGCATGCTCAGTTCGACGAGATCGTCGAGGTGGTCGGCGCCGGTCGCCGGATCATCTTCCTCAACCTCAAGGTGCCCCGCGCCTGGGAGGAGCCGAACAACGAGGTCATCACCCGCGGCGTGGCCCGCCACGGGCAGGCAATCCTCGTCGACTGGCGCTCGGCGATCGCCGAGCGTCCCGAGGTGCTCTGGACGGACGACACCCATCTCCGTCCTGAGGGTGCGATCTACTACGTGGAGATCGTCGCTTCGCTCGTCGGCTCCTAGCTGCGGCGCGCGTTGTCCGAGTCCCTCGCCCACTTCGCATACAGTCTCTGAACACGATCGGTCTCAGGTCGTTTAAATAACGAAGGCATATATCAGGGGGGACTAGCCCTAATGCGTGACAAAATTCGAGCGTACTACGACGATATTGTCGAACAGGAATGGGGGCGTCTCGAACGCAATCGGATGGAGTTCGCCATCACCACGAGATACCTCAGCCAGCACTTGCCTGGTTCGGGCCGCGTCTTGGACTGCGGCGGGGGGCCCGGACGGTACGCGCTTTGGCTAGCGGAGAGGGGCTACGATGTTAGCCTCATCGACCTGTCCCCGAAGTGCCCTGAGTGGGCGCAACGTGAAGCGGAGCGAGCGAGCCTGCGGCTCGAAACAGCTGAGGGAACGGCAACAGACCTCAGCCGGTTCTCGGATGAGAGCTTCGATGCAGCGCTGCTGTTGGGACCCCTGTATCACCTGCACGAGCAGGACGAGCGAGAGCAAGCGGTCCTGGAGATATGTCGCGTGGTTCGGCCGGGAGGACTGATAGCCGCTGGATTCGTCACCCGCACCGCACCGCTGCGTTTCCTTGCCAAGGAGGCGACCGAGCGGACCCTTGAGCTCCTCGACGCGATGCGCAACGTGCTCGCTCATGGATGGGACGAGGGCTTCCCACCGCCCGACGAACCCGCGTTTTATGCCTACTTCGCACATCCGTCAGAGGTCGAACCACTCCTTCGCACGGCTGACCTGGAGGTGCTTGGCGTCTACGCAGCCGAGGGGTTTGTGAGCATGATTGATGGTGCCCTCAACGAACTCGAGGGCGAGGCGTGGGACGCCTGGGTGCCTTTGAACTCGGAGCTCGCCTCTGACCCGACACTGCTCTCGGGAGCCGAGCACCTCGTCGCCTTAGCTCGCCGTCCTCCACGGTGACTCGGCCCACGATCCGTCGCGTCGCACCCCCACAGGCCCCAAAGAAGGCCTTCGCCTAGGATCCGCGCACCGGTCGCGAAGAAGACCTTCGACCACACGTTGAGAGGATTCAGAACAATGGAATACCGGCGGATGGGCCGCACCGGCCTGCGGGTCTCGACGATCTGCCTCGGGACGATGACCTTCGGCTTCCAGACCGATCAGCCGACGGCTCTACGGATCCTCGATACGGCCTGGGAGGCGGGCGTGAACTTCCTCGATACCTCCGATGTCTACCCGCTCGGGAGCGACGACACCGGCACCACCGAGGAGATCATCGGGAGCTGGCTCAAGCGGATGCCACGCGATCGGGTCGTCGTCGCCACGAAAGCGCGCGGCGCGACGGGGCCCGGACCGAACGACGTGGGGCTCTCGCGCGAGCACATCCTCAGCGCCGTCGACGCGAGCCTCGCACGCCTGGGAACCGACTATATCGACCTCTACCAGACCCACTTCCCCGACCCCGACACCCCGATCGAGGAGACGATGCGGGCGCTCGAGGACCTCGTACGCTGGGGCAAAGTGCGCTACCTCGGCTGCTCGAACTACCAGGCCTGGGAGCTCGCGCAGGCGCTCGCCGTAAGCGAGCGGCTTGGGATCGGCCGCTACGACTGCGACCAGCCGCGCTACAACATCCTCTACCGCGAGAGCGAGAACGAGTTGCTCCCCCTCTGCCGCGCCGAGGGCGTAGGCATCATCGCCTACAACCCGCTGGCGGGTGGCTTCCTCACGGGCAAGTACGAAGGCAGCGAAGACCTCCGCGAGAACACGCGCTTCACGCTGGGCAGCGCAGGACCACGCTACCGCGCGCGCTACTGGGAGGAGGCCCAATTCCGGGAAATCGAGCGGCTGCGCACCTACTTCGGCGGGCGTGGAATCTCGATGACCCACGCCGCCGTCGCCTGGGTCATCGCCCAAGAGGGCGTGACCTCGGCCATCGTCGGAGCGAGCGGCCCCGATCAGATCGCGGACTCGGTCGGGGGCGCGGAGCTCACGCTGAGCGAGGAGGATCTCGCCTTCTGCGACGAGTCCTGGTTCAACCTGCCCCGTAAGCGCGACCCCGCGATCGCGCTCCGCTAAACGAGCGCGGGCCGCTGGCCCCGCCCTCCAGCCTCGGCTAAGCCCAGGAGCTGATTGCGCACGAGCATGGGTTCCCAGTTGGGGGGCGCTGGCAGAAGGAGTACCGGCTTTGAGCGACGCAGAACGACCTGCCACGAGCACGGTGACAGCGGCTTACCCCCAGCTGTTCGTCGCCGAAATGGATCGGACGGTCACGTTCTATAAGGAGCGATTGGGGTTCGAGATCGCGTTTCTGTACGGTGAGCCCCCGTTCTACGGCCAGCTGCAGCGTGACGCCGCGCGACTCAACTTTCGCGTCGTCAATGGACCCGTGCTCGACCGGGCGGCGGCTGAGCGGAGCGAGCTCCTCGCCGCCTACCTGGTGGTTGACGGCGCCAAGGGGCTCTACCAGGAGTTCCTCGATAGGGCAGTGGACTTCTGCCGACCTCTCGAAACGAAACCCTGGGGCATCGCTGGCTTCGTTGTCCGCGACCCGGATGGGAATCTGCTCACCTTCGCGGAACCCTCAGAGGACTAGCGCCCCGCTACACGACGCCTCTCGTCCTCGCACTGCCACGCAAGCGCGACCCCAACTCCGCCCCCCCCCCCGCCCCTCTTTGAACATTGAACGCTGAACTCTGAACTCGGTCCGCGATAGCGGCCCTCAGGCGAGCTTCGTCTGCGCGTCGCGCAGGCGCGCGAGCGAACGCTCGCGGCCGAGCAGCGCCACGGAATCGAACAGCGGCAGGCCGCGCGGCGACCCCATGATCGCGACGTAGAGCACCGAGACGAACTTCCGCAGCTTCAGATCGAGGCTGTCCTGAAGCGACCGCAGCGCCGCCTCGACCGCCTCCAGCCCCCAGCTCACCTCGTCGATCGCCTCAAGCGCGGCGAGAGCCTGGTCGAGCACGCGCCGAGCGAGCTCGACATCACCGCCAATTCGCTCGGTGAGGAGCGCGGCCCCGTACTCGGGCGCGCCGTCGCCGAACATGAACCGCACGAGCTCGGCGAGCTCATCGAGGCGCCCGACGCGTTCATGCAACAACGGCGCGACCGCGGCGACGAGGGCCGGAGCAGGGGGACGAGGGATCTCCGCAGGCAGATCGCGATCCAGCCACTCGGAAACCAGCGCGATCCAGGCCGCCGGTGCCAGCGCGCGAATGTGATGCCCGTTGAGCGAGTCGAGGCGCTCGACATCGAAGAAGGCGGGGTTGGGCACGACGCGATCGAGGGTGAATGCGCGTGCGAATTCGTCCCGGGTGATCTGCGACGTCTTGTCGTCGAGGGACCAGCCGAGGAACGCGAGGAAGTTCAGCATCGCCTCCGGCAGGTAGCCGCGGTCACGGTAGTCGAGCGCGGCGACGTCGCCAGCCCGCTTCGAGAGCTTGCGGCCATCCTTATCGACCAGCAGCGGGAGGTGCGCGAACGCGGGCGCGGGCCAGTCCATGGCGGCGTAGAGCTGCAGGTGCTTGGGCGCGCTCGAGAGCCACTCCTCCGCCCGAATCACATGGCTGATCTCCATGTCGTGGTCGTCGACCAGCATTGCCAGGTGGTAGGTGGGGAAGCCGTCGGACTTCGAGATCACGAAGTCGTCCTGGAGCGCGTTTTCGAACGTGACTTCGCCGCGGACAAGGTCCGTGAGCGTGGTCGTGCCACTTCGTTCCATGCGAAAGCGCACGACTTTCGTTTCGCTCCGAGCGCGCTCGCTGGCCTCGTCAGCCGGTAGCGCGCCACAGCGTCCGTCGTACCCCGGAGGCTGGCCGCTCGCCTGCTGGTCCTTGCGCAACTGCGCAAGGCGCTCAGGCGTGCAAAAGCAGGGATACGCGCGTCCCCGCCTCATGAGTTCGCCCGCGGCCGCCTCGTACTGCTCGAGGCGCTGCGACTGCACGTAGGGGCCGTGCGGCCCGCCCACGTCCGGGCCCTCGTCCCAGTCGAGGCCGAGCCAGCGCAGCCCCGCGTAGATGTTCTCGACGGAGCCCTCGACGTAGCGGCTCTGGTCCGTGTCTTCGATGCGGAGGATGAACTGCCCGCCATTCGCCTTCACGAACGCCCACTGGAAAAGCGCCGTGCGCAATCCGCCGATGTGCAGCTCGCCGGTAGGGCTGGGGGCGAAGCGGGTGCGAACGGCGGGGCTCATGGGGCCTCCTTCGTGTAGGCGGCGGCCGCTCCCGCGAACGCTGCGGCCCGCTCCGCGAACCCCGCTTCGGCGATGGCCGCCTGCATGTCCTCAGGCAGGGGCGCGGCCACCGTGAGCGCTCCGCCCGCCGGGTGAGGAACCGTGATGCGCCAGGCGTGCAGGAGGTGGCGCGGACCGGGCCCCTTGCCGTAGCGGTCATCGCCGCTTACGGGCGCGCCGATCGCGGCGAGGTGCACGCGGATCTGGTGGGTGCGGCCGGTGCGCGGCCGTACCAGCACGAGCGATCGGTCGCGTTCGTCCGCGAGGACCTCGTACTCCGTCTGCGCGCTGCGCCCCGAACCCGTCACCGCCATCCGCCGGCGATCGGCGTGGCTGCGGCCGAGGTCGGCGTCGACGACGGCGCGCGCGCGCTGGGGGACCCCGTCGCAGAGCGCCAGATACTCCTTCGTCACTTCGCGAGCCTGGAAGGCGGCGCTGAGCGCGGCCTGGGCCGGCGGTCGCTTCGCGAGGAGGAGCACACCGCTCGTGTGCTTGTCCAGGCGATGCACGATCCCGGGGCGCTCGATCTCGAAGGTCGCGGCGCAATCGGGATAGCGCTCCACGAACCAGTCGACCACGCTGGTAGCCTCGCGCTCCGCGGGCGCCTCGTGGACGAGCAGGCCGGCGGGCTTGTCGATCGCGAGAAGCTCGTCGTCCTCATAGAGAACCGTGAGCGAGAGGCCGCTGGGACGGACCTCGTGCCGGGTCTCGGGCAGCTCGAGCGTGATATCCGTCCCGCGTTCGACCTGCGTTGATTTCCGTGCGGGCGCGCCATCCACGAGCACGTGCTCGTTGGCGATCAGGCGTTGCACGCGGGCCCGGCTCAGATCGGGGAAGGCAGCCGCCAGCACAGCGTCGAGGCGGCCCGCCTCGACGACTAGGAGCCGGCGTCGTCCGCCCGCTCCGCCCGTGGCTCCGTAATTACCACTGCCCATAGCAGAACGATCACCCCGATCGTAATCGCCGAGTCCGCGACGTTGAAGGCCGGCCACTCCGGAAACTTGATGAAGTCGACGACTTCACCGTCTCTCGCGCGATCGAGCAGGTTGCCGACGGCACCGCCAAGCATGAGCGCGAGCCCGACCCGCACGAGCGGGCTGGCCAGGCCCGGATTGAAGAGGTAGACGAGGATCACGGCCGCGCCGGCTACCCCCGCGACGATCAGGAGCGGACCCGCGCCTTCGAGGATGCCGAAGGCCGCGCCGGTGTTCGTGAAGTGCACGATGCGTACGTGCCAGTCGCGAGTGGGCCAGGCATCGCCCTGCTCGACCCACGCCCGAATCCCCCACTTTGAGAGCAGGTCGAAGACGACGACGCTCGCCGCGATCGCGAGGAACGCGAGGTCGCTCAGACGTAGCCGTAGCCTTCGGGCCTGGCTCGGCACGGACACAGTTTCCACCACTCCATGATAGAAGCTGGGCGAAGTTCAGAGTTCAAAGTTCAGAGTTCAAAGTTCAGCGAGGACCTACGACGGAGCACGCGCCTCGCAACCGACGAAGGCGAGCGGTCGCTCCCCTAAGAGCCAAGAGCCAGCCGCCATGTAAGCTCGCCCGGATGGAAGCCGGAGGCATCCTCGGCGGCGTTCGTGTGCTCGACCTGGCGATGGATGTCGCAGGGGCGTTCGCGGCGAAGCTCCTCGCGACGTTCGGTGCCGACGTCATCAAGGTCGAGGCGCCCGGCGGTGACCCGACGCGCTGGATGCCCCCGCGGGCCGAGGGCGATTCGCCCGACGCGGGCATCCTCTTCGCCGCGCTGAACGCGGGAAAGCGCGGCCTCGTCGCCGACCCGGAGTACCGGGGCGACCTCGCAATGCTCGCCACCCTGCTCGACCGCGCCCAGATCGTGATCGAATCGGGAGCCCCGGACGAGTGGCTCGAGCGCGGGCTCGACCTCGGCGGCGTGCCCGCCTCGACCGTCGTCTGCTCGATCACCCCCTTCGGACAGGACGGGCCGCGGGCGGGCTGGCGCGCCACGGCGCTGACGGCGTTCGCGACGGGCGGGCAGATGGCACTGTTCGGCGAGCCCGAACAGCCCCCGATCCTGACAGCCGGGCACCAGGCTCACCTGCAGGCCGGGCTGCACGCCTTCGCCGCGACCCTCACGGCCCTGTATGCGGCCGAGGGCACCGGCATCGGCGACCGCATCGATCTCTCCATCCAGGAGGCGCAGGCGGCCTCGCTCGAGGGCGCGGGCCCCGCGGCGCTCGTCCGCGGCACCGACCAGGAGCGCACGGGCAACGGCATGCGCGCGACCTGGGGCATCCACCCCTGCGCCGACGGCTGGGTGGGGCTGGCGGCGATGGCCCGGCAGATGGACGCCGTCTACCACTGCATCGGCCGCCCGGAGCTGCTCGAGCGTCCCGAGTTCACCCAGACCTTACGCACCGCCGAGGCCGATATCGCCGTGCGCGAGGCCATCCAGGAGTGGACCAGGACCCGGACGGCGCAGCAGATCTTCGAGGAGTCGCAGGCGCACCGCGGGCCTTTCGGGCTCATCCCCCGCCCGGACGAACTCCTCGCCTGGCCGCCCCTCCGCGAAAACGGGTTCTGGAACGAGGTCGACCACCCCGTGCTCGGCCGCCACACCCTCCCCGGCGCGCCGCTCACGGTAAACGGCGAGCGCGCGCCCCAGCGGCGGGCGCCGTTGCTCGGCGAGCACACCCAGGAGATTCAAAGGGAGCTCGACGCCGATGACAGCGGCGAGCCAGAACCCCACAGCGAGCTCTCAAGCGAGCGCGGAGCCGCCGCGGCCGCAGGCCGCCCAGGCGCAGCTGTCGAGCGTAGGCGGGGTTGGGGTGGGGGGCCCGACCGCAGCGAGCTCTCAAGCGAGCCCCGCCCGCTCCTCGACGGCGTCCGCGTACTCGACCTCACCCAAGTCTGGGCGGGGCCCTTCGCTACCCGCCTCCTCGCCGACATGGGCGCCGACGTTATCCATATCGAAGGTCCCGGCTTCCCCGACGCCGTCCGCGGGATCGCCCGTCCGGACGACCCGCGCTCGTACGACCGCTCCTCCTACTTCAACGAATACAACCGCAACAAACGCAGCCTCGTGCTCGACCTCCGCGACGCCGAAGGGATGCGCGCCTTCGAGCGGCTCGTGGCCAAGGCAGATGTCGTCATCGAGAACTGGAGCGTGGGCGTAGCCGAGCGGCTCGGTCTGGGGTACGAAGCGTTGCGCGCGATCAACCCCCGCATCGTCTTCGTGCAGATGCCCGCCTTCGGCCACGACGGCCCGGAGGCGAGCCGCATGGGCTTCGGCCCGACCATCGAGCAGATGGGCGGACTCGTCGCCCTCCAGGGCTACGCGGGCGGCCCTCCCCAGAAGAGCGGCACCAGCTACGGCGACCCCACCGGCGGCACGATGGCGGCCGCGGCCGTCGCCCTCGGCCTCGTGCGGCGCGAGCGCACGAGCGACGGCTGCCACATCGTCGTGTCGCAGCGCGACAACGTGATCGGGCTCGTGGGCGAGTTCATGGTGGCGGAGTCGCTCGAAGGCTCCCACCCACCCACACGCGTCGGCAATCGCCACGAGCAGTGGGCGCCCCACAACGTCTACCGGACGAAGGACGACAAGGGCCGCGTCCAGGCCGACATCGCGGGCAACCCCCTGCGCGAATTCCATGAAACCTGGCTCGCGATCGCCGTCGACTCCGACGAGGCCTGGTGGGGCCTGCGCAGCGTCGTCGGCGACGACCGCCTCGGCCGCGACGCGTGCGCCACCGCCGCCGGTCGCCTGGCGGCGGCCGGCGAGATCGACGCCGTCATCGCGGAGTGGGCGCGGGAGCAGGACGCAACGACGGCGGCGAGACGCCTGCAGCAGGCAGGCGTGAGCGCTGCCCCCGTGCTCACGCCGCTGATGATCGCGCGCGACGAGCACCTCCAGGCGCGCGACTTCTTCACCACCTACGACCACCCGGAAGCCGGCCCCCAGCGCACGACGCGCCCTGTGTGGCGCCTGGCCGCCCGCCCCTTCGAGGGCGTGCGCCCCGCCCCCTGCTTCGGCGAGCACAACGCCGACGTCCTGCGCGAAGTCGCCGGCTACGACGAGGCCGCGATCGCGGCCCTCGCCGCCGCGGGCGTCACCGCGACGGAGCCTCGCTGATGCGAGGCGTTCAGAGTTCAATGTTCAGAGTTCAAAGGAGGACGCCGCCAGCCACCCCGGACTACCGACGGTGGACGGACCGCGCCCCCCAATAGCCAAGAGCCAACGGCCAACAGCCGGATCGCCAGGAGCCATCAATGGCCAAGACACTCGCCGAACGCATGTACCTTCGCAGCGGCGCCTGCTCCTCGCAGGCGCGCCCGACGGCTACGCCGCCACGCTCGCCCCGCCGGAGGGCGTCGTCGTCAGCGACGACCCCACCGGCACCTTCGACGTGATCCAGGTCTTCCTGTCGACGCGCGCGGCTCGACGCGCGCGGCCCTCGAATCGGAGCTGCCGCGCCTCAAGCCCCTGCTCGCCGCCGGCGGCAAGCTCTGGGTGACCTACCCGAAGGGCACGTCCAAGGCGCTAGCCGCCGACATCAACCGCGACGATATCCACCGCTACACCGCCACGATCGGCCTCCAAACCGTCGCGCAGGTCTCCGTCGACGACGACTGGTCGGCGATCAGGTGCAGGGTGGTGGGGTAAAATCGGCGTGCCCAACGGCCCCGCCCGCGCCATTGCCCCACACGGAACTCAGATCGACGCCGAGCGGATATCGGCCCAGAGCAGCGTGGCAACCGATTGACATCTCGGAATTGCTCGCTTACACCCTTGAGCTAGGAGTCAGAGAGAGTGCCTTCTCGTGATGACCTACTCAATTGGCGCGAGCGAGTCTATGCGTCGCGTCTTGAACGCCATCTCTCAATCGAGGATCTGGCTACTCGGCTGATGCTCAGCGAGCGCTTCACCGAGGAACTTGAAGAGGGACGACGGGAGGTCAGCCCCGCGGTGTTCTATCGCCTCGCCCGTGCATTGCGATTAGCGGACGACGATGCGAGCAGCCTCTTGGACGCTGCGAGTCGGGCAGCGCTTATCGATTCCGATGGAGGAGCTGACGCCGTAGGACTGGGACCCACGCAATCCCTATTGGGGACGTTCGGGGGCGCCGCACTGCTCTCACTGCTTTCAGGTGGCGGCCCGGACAGACAGCTCCTCGATACCGAGGCGATAGGGGTGATCGAACGACTACGCAATTCGCTAGCATTGGACGCCGGCAACATCGCAACCATGCTGTCTGTCGAGGAACCACTGCTTGAGGCTTGGGAGTCGCGCCAAGAGCACGTGCCCTATGTGGTCATAGCGGAGCTCCGTGAATTTGCAGATGCACTAGACATCCTGGAGCAACTCTTCGCGCGCGACGCAATCCCCGAGGTTATCCGCCGCCCAGCGAGCCTTTTCGGGGGCTCGGCGGCGATAGATCTAATCCGGAGAGGCGATCTTAGAACGGTCGCCGCCCGATATGACGGCACGCTACTCTACAGTGCCTCTTAACGGTGGCTCTCCAGGGGATGCCATTGGTCAGCCATACACACATGCCACTATTCCGTGTCGTGAGAGCTGGCTGGGTAGACCCGCTCGACATCTCATTTAGCGAAAGACAACCTGGGCGCTGGAACGCCCGAGATACATACCCCGTTGTACACAAGTTGTAGTGAACGAGTCGCACGGGCGATTGCGAACGATTTACTTCAACTAGCAGCGGTAAATCTTGACGATCTTAACCCCGAGATCAGGCCTGTCTTGGTTGAGATCGAATGGCACGGGGAAGTCGTGGATATGTGCTCGGTCTCAGGAATAGTGGAGTGCGGGTTCGGAATCGACTATCCAGCCAAATACGAGCATCGCGACACTCAACCGTTTGGACTCGCCTGGCACACTTTGGGGGCTGATGGGATTCAATCTCGGAGCGCATCGTTGTTCCGAACCGACCACAAGGGCTGGATGGGTGACCACCGCGAGTGGGGTGAGGTCGCCATATTCGTTCGAAACGCAGCCAGGCCACCGACGGTGAAGTCGGTGAGATCAGACTTTGCTTGGGCCTAGGTAGCCAGACCGAACAAGTCTACGCAGAGCGCTCTCGCCCCCGTGGGCCCTCGGCGTTGACTCCCCACCCCCAGCCCCATAACCTCCCCCCCGCTATGGCGAAGCACCTCGAAGGCAAAGTAGCGATCGTTACCGGCGGGGCCGGGGGCATGGGCTCGCAGATCTCCAAGATCTTCGCGGAGCAGGGCGCCAAGGTCGTCGTTGCGGACACGGGCGCGGACGTCGAGGGGCGGATGGGGATGGACCCCGCCCGCGTCAACGCCGTCGTCGACGAGATCGCGGCGGCGGGGGGCGAGGCAGTCGCCGCCATCGGCGACGTCTCCGAGATGGACGTGGCCGAGGGCCTCGTGCGCACCGCCCTCGAACGCTGGGACAAGCTCGACATCCTCGTCTGTGCGCACGGCATCCTGCGCGAGCGGATGATCTTCAACATGACCGAGGACGAGTGGGACGGCTCGGTGAAGTCGCACCTGAAGGGCTGCTTCGCCCCCACGAAGTTCGCCGCCATCCATTGGCGCGAACGGCGCGACGGCGGCCGCATCATCTACTTCACCTCGGGAGCGGGCCAGCGCGGGTCGGCGGGTCAGCCGAACTACTCGGCGGCGCAGCAGGGCAAGGTCGGCCTGATGCTCTCGTGCGCCCAAGGGCTCAGCCGCTACGGCGTCACCGCCAACTGCATCGCGCCGGCAGCGTCGACGCGCATGACCGACCGCGGTCTCGGTGCCCAGAGCGAAGGCGACGCGCCCAGCCTCGCGGTCGAAGGCACGCGCATGGACCCAAAGAACGTCGTGCCGCCCATCGTCTACCTCGCCTCGGACGCGGGCGGGGCGGTGACGGGCCGGGTGATCGGCGCGACTGGGCACGAGATCACCGTCTGGCGCGAGCCGTTCGCGGACCAGTCGCTGTACTCGCAGACGCCGTTCTGGGACATCGACGAACTGTTCGAGCAGATGCCGCGCACACTCGCTGTGGGCGACATCACGCCGCCCGAACCGGCGTTCCCGTAGGGCAGGAGGGGCAGATGGCACAGCACCTCGAGGGCAAAACCGCGATCGTCACAGGCGGCGCGGGTGGCATCGGCAGTTGGATATCGAAGCTCTACGCGGCGAACGGGGCGAAGGTCATCGTGGCCGATACGGGGGCGGACGTTGAGGGGCGGATGGGGATGGACCCCGCCCGGGTGAACGCGGTCGTGGACGAGATCACGGCGGCGGGGGGCGAGGCCGTCGCCGCGATTGGCGATGTCTCGGAAATGGACGTGGCCGAAGGCCTCGTGCGGGATGCGCTCGAACGCTGGGGCAAGCTCGACATTCTCTGCTGCGCTCACGGCATCCTGCGCGAGCGCATGGTCTTCAACATGACCGAGGACGAGTGGGACGGCTCGGTGAAGTCGCACCTCAAGGGCTGCTTCGCACCGACAAAGTTCGCCGCCATCCACTGGCGCCAGGAGCGACAGGGCGGGCGCTGCATCTACTTCACCTCGGGGGCGGGCATCCACGGCACCGCGGGTCAGCCGAACTACTCGGCCGCGCACGCGGGCAAGCTGGGCCTCATGCGCTCGAACGCGCGCGGCCTCATCCGTTACGGGGTCACCTCGAACTGCATCGCCCCCGGCGCCTCGACGCGCATGACCGACCGCGGCCTCGGTGTGAACGCCGAGGGCGCTCCGCCGAGCGAGACGGCAACGGGGACGGCCCGGGACCCGAAGAACGTCGTGCCCATTGCGGTCTGGCTGGCCTCCGATGCCGGGGGCGTGGCGAACGGGCAGATCTTCGGCGCGCGCGGCCACGTGATCACGCGCTACAGCGAGCCGGAGCGCGAGCGCATCCTCCGTTACGAGCAGCCCTTCATCGACATCGACGACCTCTTCGAGCTCTGGCCGCAGACGCTCGGAGCGGATCCGCTCGAGAGGACGCAGGCTTGGCCCTGAGCGCCGGGGAGCTTGCCGATCGCCAGCAGATCGTCGAGGTCATCGACCGCTACGGCACCGCGCTCGATTCGAAGAACTACGAGCGCTTCAAGACGTGCTTCAGCGAGGACGCGCGCGTGTACTACGGCGCGAACGAGTTCGATCGGGAGGCGGCCGCCAAGTTCTGCGAAGCGACGCTCTCGCCGTACGCGTTCACGCAGCACCTGCTCGGGAACTACGAGGTCCAGATCGATGGCGACCTCGCGAGCGCGCGCACCTACCTGCACGCTACTCACGTGACCCCGCCCGAGCAGGGGGAGGTGTTCGTGGTCGGCGGGACGTACATCGACGAGCTCGCGCGCCAGGACGGCGAGTGGCGGATCACCATGCGCACGCTCGAGGCGGAGTGGTCCGAGCGGCGCAAGATCGCCGCGTAGCGCCTCTCGTCTCTAGCCGAAAGGAACGGCCATGAGCAAGCAGATCGATCTCGAGGGCAAGGTGGCGCTCGTCACCGGGAGCGGCCAGGGCATCGGTCGCGCCATCGCGAAGGCGCTCGGCGAGAGTGGCGCCGCCGTCGTCGTCTCCGACGTCAATCCAGAAACGACAGCGGCGACGGCGAAGGAGCTCGGCGGCACGGCCCTGCCCCTCGATGTCACAGACCAGGCCGCCTTCAACGCCGGCGTCGATAGCATCGTCGCCGACCACGGCCAGCTCGACATCCTCGTGAACAATGCCGGCGTCTATCGCGGATACGGCGGCCCGATCGAGACGATCACGCCGGAGATGTGGCGCACGCTCTGGTCGGTGAACGTCGACGGCGTCTTCTACGGCTGCCAGGCAGCCGCCCGCGTGATGGTCGAAGCCGGCGAGGGCGGGCGCATCATCAACATCGCCTCGACGCAGGCGGTCTCGCCCGGCGTCGGTGTCACCTACGACGCCTCGAAGGCGGCCGTCGTACAGCTCACGCGCACCCTCGCGCTCGAGCTGGGCCCGCACAACATCACCGTCAACGCCGTCGCCCCGGGCGCCACCTGGGTGAACCCCGGCGACCCGCCGCCGATCGACGCGACCGCGCCCATCCCCCGCTCCGGCCACCCCCTCGGCGACGCCGTCGCCAACCGCATCGCGCGCATCCCCCTCGGCCGCTGGGCGCACCCCGAAGAGATCGGGAACGCCGTCGCCTTCGTCGCCTCGCCGCTCGCGAGCTACATCAGCGGGATCTACCTGAATGTCGACGGCGGCTGGCTGGCGGAGTGACGACGAGTTCAGAGTGACGGAGTTCAGAGTTCAAGGTTCAGAGATCAGAGAGGGCACGCCTGGACCGTCGAGCCTCTTCGACCAAGCGAGCGCGGTGACGGAGTTCAAGGTTCAGAGTTCAGAGAGGGCGGGTGACGACGAGAGTTCAAGGTTCAGAGTTCAAAGAGGGCGAGCCTGGACCGTCGACCTCTCCCGGCGCGAGCGCGGAGCCACACCGGTCTCCAGGCCGGGAAGCCGCGGCAGCCGAGCGCGGTGCGGGGCAGTGCGAGGGTCCGAGCGCAGCGAGCCAACAAGCGAGCGCGGAGGTGTAGCGCCCCGCAGGGCGCGAAAACGCGGCAGCCGAGCGCGGGTGGGGCGGGCGGGGATGGGGCCTGAGCGCAGCGAGCTCA
>CAUYXJ010000068.1:0-15527 GCA_963577065.1 Dehalococcoidia bacterium
GCGATTGCGGTGCACCGCCGCACCGGATCGTCTGCACGGGTGGAGGCAATTGGTTCCTCGATGTCCCGCCCCTGTACAGCCCGCTGCCGAGCGGTTGGTCCGAGGCTGTGGGGAGTCCGGTAGAGCGCACGGGCCTGGCCTTCTCCGTCGGCGCCGCCTGTCCCTAGCCGCGCCCCAACCCTGCCTCCACCCAGACCCGACCCGCCGCTGGCCTCCTTAGCGCTGCGGGGCGGCCCAGCGGCGATACGCGCGCCCTGCAAGGGGGCGCATGGGCGTTCGCACCAGCTCGAAAAAGGGCGGCACGGCAGCGTTCGTCCTGGCCCTCACGGCCGTCGTCGTGGCCGTGCTCTTCAGCCCCGGGGAGGCCGATGTCCGTGCGCGAACCGGCCCCAGGATCGTCGCGCACGAAGTCACCGCTTCAGATCTCCTCTCGTTCATTCCGGCCGTCTTGGTCCCGCCAGACGAAGGACCGGCGCCGCTCGCGCGGACCGTGCCCGCCTTGCGCCCGCCGGACGCGCCCCCGGCGCTTGCCGTGGCCGTCGCAACCGCTGGGCGGGTGCCCGATCCGGGCGTCCCTGCGGGCCCGCGTTCCTCGCCGGCTGCGGCTTCGGAGCCGCCCCTCCCGACGCCCCTCCCCGCCGTCGCTGAGGCCGTTCCCGACCCGCCCCTCCCCGCGACGTCGGTGCCGAACCTCTACCTCCCCGCACCGCCCGGGGGCCCGCTCACCGATCTCGAAGCGCGGCTGCTTGCGGGGGCAAACGCGGCGCGCGAGGGCGCGGGGCTCCCTCCGCTCCGGCACGACCCAGATCTGACCGCGATCGCGCGCATCCGCTCTCAGCAGATGGCCGACCAGGGCTACTTCGGCCATTACGACCCCGATGGCTATCACGTCTACGTGGAGCTCCTCGCCCGCTTCGGCCATGGCTACGCCTGGGCGGGCGAGTACCTTGCGCTGAACAACTACGATCCGGCGGAGTCCCCGGAGCGTGCTCTAGCCGCGCTCATGGCGAGCGCTGCCCACCGTGAAAACATCCTCTTTCCCGGATTCGATTGGGTCGGGGTCGGCGAGGTGACCGACGCCACGGGCCGGCACATCTACACGCTGATCTTCCTCGGCTAGCGCTCGGCTCCGGGGGCGGGGCTACCTGCGGACACCGATCGTCGGCGCCGAACCTGTGATCGAGGCCATCGTGAGATCTGACCGTGAGCAAGCGGTCCTGCTGCGCTGCAAGAGCCCGGTGAATAGAGCGATGCAGATCGTCGCGTTTTCGGTCGCGGCAGCGACGCTCATCGCGAGCGCCATCGGTCCTTCGTCTCGGAGCTGAGGAGCCCAGTCGGACCGACCTTGGTCTTGCTGATCGGGCTTCCCCTCGTCGGCTGGGTACTCCGGTCCGGCCTCAGCGATACCGTCTGTCGAGAGGACGGAATCAAGCGAGCAGGCCACCCGCTTATTCGCTGGCAGGTCGTGAAGAGCTACCGACTCTGGGAGGGCGATGGCCCGGGCTTCAGCCTCACGCTGGTCGCTGCACTCCCGATGGGCCTTGCGACGGAGACAGATGTTCGTCTCCTCCTCTCTGAGAGATACAAGCATGAGGTCGAGGCGATCATCACCAAGTACGTCGGAGCTCCTGCCGGCCGCACGATCGGCTAACCGTCCTCGTCAAGCGCGAAGACCGCGGTGAGCTCGCGCAGGCTCGAATGGGGCGAGCGCGCGAGCGGCGTTCCCGTTCCGGGCCAGGGTGGGTCGAGGAGCTGTTTCTCGAACGACACGTGGATCACGTCAAGGCCGGCGGTGGCGTGGAGGTGCTGCGAAGCGACGTTCTCGATGCCCGTCGAGGCGCGCAGGACGGCGGCGCCGCGCTCACGCGCGATCGCCTCTGCCGTTGCCACCGTCGTGGTGCCGGTCCCCTGCGCCTGGTGTGCGGGCAGGATCGAGATCTCGTCGATTTCGGCGATCCGGATCTCGTAGCCGGGCACGTCCGCAAAGGCGACCCAGAGGTACGCGATGGGCACGCCATCGCGCTCCCAGATCTGGATGACCGCGTCATCGCCCGCGATCGCTGCGTGTAGCGCATCCAGGTAGACCTGCGGCTGCCCGCTCGCGAATCAGCGTGCGCGGTAGGCCTCGAAGCCGTCGGCGCGGGCGTGGGGCGTGTCGCTCTCGTCGTTCCCAAGCGCATGCAGTTCGAGCAGCAGATCGCGGTCGCGGGCGAGGTCGGGAGGGCGCTGCGTGAGCACGCGCCGAGCGTAGCAGCCGGGCTACGCCCGCAATCGCGGGGCGAGCGCCGCCTGCTACAGTGATGATGGGCCTTCCCCCGGAGTGAGACCCTTCGCTTACCTCCCGCGCGACGATCCATTCCTGAACCGCCTGCGCGAACAGGTCCTGTTCGCGGCGGGTCCGATCGGCTCGACCATCCTGGGGCTCAAGCCGACGCTCGAGGATTACGACGGCCTCGATGGCTGCAACGAATACCTCACCGTGTCGAAGCCGGAGCTCATCGCTGGCATCCAGCGGAGCTTCTACGAAGTCGGTTGCGACGCCGTCGATGCGGCCACGTTCGGGGCGAACCGGGTGGTCTTCGCGGAGTACGACATCGAAGACCGCGTGCGCGAGATCAACCGTCTCGCGGCCGAACAGATCGGCCGCGTGCGCGACGAGTTCGCCACGCCGGAGTGGCCCCGCTACAGCTTCGGCACGATGGGACCCGGCACGAAGCTGCCCTCGCTCGGCCACATCGGCTACGACGAACTGGTCGAGAGCTATCGCGAACAGGTGCGCGGTCTGATCGAGGGCGGCATCGACGTGCTCAAGGTCGAGACCTGCCAGGACCTCCTGCAGACGAAGGCGGCCCTGGCCGCGATCGAAGACGTGTTCGCCGAGACGGCCGTGCGTCTCCCGGTGATCGCGAGCGTCACGATCGAGACGACGGGCACGATGCTGCTCGGCTCGGACATCACCTGCGCGCTGACGACGCTCGAGGCGATGGACGTCGTCGACGTGATCGGCATCAACTGCGCCACCGGCCCCGAGCAGATGGTGGAGCATGTGCGCTATCTGGGGCAAAGCTCGCGCCGGCCGGTCTTCATCGGGCCCAACGCCGGCCTCCCCAGCATCGTCGACGGTGAGACCTGCTACGCCCTCACGCCCGACGCCTTCGCCGAACACCAGCGCATCTTCGTCGAGGAGTTCGGGACGAGTATCGCCGCGGGTTGCTGCGGGACGACGCCTGAGCACCTCGCGCGCGCAATCGAAGTCGTCGGCCGACCGCAGCCCCAGGTGCGGCCGACCGACCTCGTCGCGGCCTGTAGCTCGCTCTATTCGAGCGTGCCCTTCGAGCAGGACACCTCGTTCCTGGTCGTCGGCGAACGCCTGAACGCGACCGGCTCGAAGGCCTTTACGCAGCTCCTCCTGGCGGAGGACACCGATGGCGTGGTCGCACTCGCACGGGAGCAGGCGGCCGAAGGCGCCCACGTGCTCGACCTGATGGTGGACTACGTCGGCCGCCCAGGCCCCCCCGACATGGTGCGCATGGCGACCGAGCTGCGCACGCAGGCGACGCTCCCGCTCATGTTCGACTCGACCGAGATTTCGGTCGTCGAGGCCGCGCTGAAGTTGTACGGCGGCAAGGCGATCGTCAATTCGGTCAACCTCGAAGACGGCGAGCGCAAGATCACACGCCTGCTCCCGCTCGTGAAGCGCTTCGGCGCCGCGGCCGTCGCGCTCGTAATCGACGAGGAGGGCCAGGCGCGTACCGTCGACTGGAAGCTGCGTGTCGCCCACCAGATCCATGATCTCGCGGTTGACCGCTTCGGATTGGAGCCGGGCGATCTGCTCTTCGACATGCTCACGTTCCCCCTCAGTGGGGGCCAGGAGGACCTGCGCGGCGACGCGATGGAGACGCTCGAGGCGATTCGCCGGGTGAAGGCGGAGCTGCCGGGCGTGCACACCATTCTGGGCGTCTCCAACGTCTCCTTCGGCCTCAAGCCCCCCGCCCGGCGCGTCCTCAATTCCGTCTTTCTGGCGGAGGCGGTGGCGGCGGGGCTGGACGCGGCGATCGTGAACGCACGCCAGATTCGGCCCCTCAATCGCATCCCCGACGAGCAGATCGAAACCGCGCGGGACCTCATCTACGACCGTCGTCGCGAAGACTACGACCCGCTGATCCACTTCCTCTCGCTCTTCGAGAACGTGGAGACGACGGTGGCCCCGGCCGAACTGCGCGCCGCGCTGCCGGTCGAGGAGCGGCTCAAGCAGCGCATCGTCGACGGGGATCGCCGCGGCCTGGATGAGGACCTGGACGAAGCCCTCGGGCAGTACGACGCCCTCACGATCGTGAACGAATACCTCCTCGACGGCATGAAAGTCGTAGGCGAGCTCTTCGGCGCCGGGAAGATGCAGCTCCCCTTCGTCCTTCAGAGCGCCGAGACGATGAAGGCCGCCGTCGCCCACCTCGAGCCGCACATGGAGAAGATCGAGGGCTCGGGGAAGGGCCAGATCGTGCTCGCCACCGTACGCGGCGATGTCCACGACATCGGCAAGAACCTCGTCGACATCATCCTCTCGAACAACGGCTATACGGTGCACAACCTCGGCATCAAACAGCCGATCGCGAACGTGATTGAGAAGGCCCTGGAGGTCGACGCGGACGCGATCGGCCTCAGTGGGCTGCTCGTGAAGAGCACCGTCGTGATGCGCGAAGACCTCGAGGAGCTGAACGCGCGCGAGCTCTCGCACCTGCCCGTGCTGCTTGGTGGCGCCGCCCTCAACCGCCGCTATGTCGAGGACGACCTGCGTGCCGTCTACAAGGGCGATGTCTACTACTGCAAAGACGCCTTCGAGGGACTCGATCTGATGGCGCGCCTCGCCGCCGGCGACGAAGCACCTGCGCCCGAGCCGTCAGCGCCGGAGCCGGTCGCTGCGGACGAGGGCTACGACCGAACGCGCACGCCCGCCGAACCCGTGACCGGTCAAGATGAGTACGTGCGCTCGGCGATCGGCGGAGACGCGCCCGTTCCGGAGCCACCCTTCTGGGGGAGCCGGGTGGTGCGGGGCACGCCGCTCCGTGAGGTCTTCCCCTTCGTGAACGAGATCGCGCTCTTCCGGGGGCAGTGGCAGTACCAGAAGGGCGATCGCAGCGATGAGGAGTACGCCAGCTTCGTCGAAGAGGAGGTTCGGCCCGTCTTCCGGCGGTGGCAAGAGCGCGCCGTCAGCGAAGCGCTGATCGTCCCCCAGGTCGTCTACGGCTACTACAAGTGCCAGGCCGAGAAGAACGATCTCCTCGTCTGGCCCGGGGTCGAGGGCGGTGCGCCCGTGGGCGAGCCCGTGCGGTTCGTCTTCCCCCGCCAGCCCGGCGGCCGGCGCCTCTGCATCGCCGACTTCTTCCGCGACGCGGCGAGCGGCGAGTACGACACCGTCGCCTTCACGCTCGCAACCGTGGGGCCGAAGGCGAGCGAGTTCGCCGCCGAACTGTTCGCGTCGAACGAATACCGCGAATACCTCCACTTCCACGGCTTCGGCGTCGAGAGCGTCGAAGCGCTGGCAGAGCTGTGGCATAAGCGCGTGCGGGAGGAGCTCGGCATCGCGGGGCAGGACGCGACGGACGTACGCAAACTCTTCGCCCAGGGCTACCAGGGCTCGCGTTACTCCTTCGGCTATCCCGCTTGCCCGGATCTGGAGCAGCAGGCCGGCATCGCCGCTCTGCTGCAGCCCGGGCGCATCGGCGCCGAGCTCGGCGAGACCTTCCAGTGGCACCCGGAGCAGACGACGAGCGCGATCGTCGTCCACCACCCCGAGGCGCGGTACTTTGTGATCAGATAGCGGTGGAGTTGAGAGTTCAAGGTTCAGAGTTCAGAGAAGGACAGCCCGAGCATCACGAGCTGAAAAACAGCAAGCGAGCGCGGAGGCGAAGCGGCGGCTAGGCCGCGGAGGCGCAGCAGTCGAGCGCCGGGGAGGTGGGGTGGAGCGGGGGCCGAGCGCGGCGAGCCTAAGAGTTGAGCGTTCAAGGTTCAGAGGGGGCGGCGGGGGCCATCCGCCTGGTTTCGACGCGCGGGACGCTCTTTGCTGCGCCTTGGGACTTGAGGTTGGGTCTTCGGCCGTTACGCCTCTCCCCTGCGCTCGACTGTTGCGCCTCCGCGCCTGCGGCCGTGACGCCCGGGCGCCGCTGGCGCTATAGCTCGCTGCGCTCGGCCCCCGCACCACCGCCTCTCCCCTGCGCTCGACTACTGCGTGTTTGCCGCCCGCGGACGCGCGCCTGCGCGCTCGCTTAGCGGATCTTGTCGAAGCTGAGATTCAGTTCGTAGAGGCCCAACATGATTCCGGGCTGGTGCGTGAAGTCGTTCTTGCCGGGCGTGAGGCGAAGGTTGTCCAGCCGTTCGATCAGGACCTCGGCCGCGATGTTCTGCTCCAGGCGGGAGATGCCCTGGCCCGGGCAGTTCCGTGGGCCCATGGAGAAGGTGAGGTGGCGGCCGGGGTTTTTGCGGTCGAGCCGCATTTCGTCTGCGGCGGGACACAAATCCTCGTCACGGTTGCCCGCGCCGAAACGGAGGTGGAGCAGCGAGCCGCGGGGGATGTGGACGCCGCGGATCTCCATGTCCTCGCGCACGAAGCGCCCGCCCGCGCCGCCCTGGGTAGGCGCGTAGAGGCGCAGCCCCTCTTCGACGAAGAAGCGTACTTTGCCGGGATCGTCGCGCAGCTCGGCAACGATCTCGGGGTGCTGGGCGAGGTGTAAGGCCTCAGAGGTGAGCGCGTACTGGGTGGTCTCGTTCCCGCCGATGTGCATGAGCACGGCGATGCTGATGATCTCGCCGTCGGTGAGCTTGCGGCCCTCGTATTCGGTCTGGGCGAGGAACGACACCATGTCTTCCTTCGGGTGCTTCCGCTTCTCGTCGACCTGCCCCTGGATGTAGCGGTGGAACTCGACGAGCACGGCCGCGTTCTCGCGGTCGACATCCTCCGGCAGCTCGTTCTTCGGACCGCTCCCGTAGACGAAGCGCCGCACCTGCGCCTCTTCCATCTTCTTCAGCATCGGCATGTCCTCGAGCGGGAAGCCGAGGATCGTCGTGATCACCGTCTGCGGGAGGGGTGCGGCGAACTCCGTAACGAACTCGACTTCGCCCTTGTCGATCCAGCGGTCGATGAGCCCGTTGACCGCAGCCCTGACCATCGTGCGGTGGCGTTCGGCACCCTCAGGCCCCACCCACGGGTCCCAGAGCTGCATGCGGTAGCGCTTGTGCTGCTCGGTCGTGGGGCGAAGCGTGACTTGGGCATCGACCGCGTCGCTGAAACCCTCCTCGCGGAAGATCTCCGATTCGACCCGGCTCGAGCCGCCGCGGATGACCTCGCGGTCCTCGGGTACGAAGTCGAGGAAGCGCGGGTCGCGCGTGATCTGGGCGATGTCCTCGAACTTCGAAATGATGAACGCGTCCGTGCCGGGCAGCCAGCCTGCGCCGGGGATGCGCGAGATCGGCGCCTCCTCGTGCAGCACTTTGTACGACTCGAACCAACGCTCTTGGGTGCCCGGCGTGAAGAGGTCGGCGCCGATGTCGGCGGCGACCGGGCAGGTAGCGGCGGCCGATTCGCTGCTGCGCTCGCGGGTGGTGTCGGTCATGGTCGTCTCCCTTGCGCGGGCGGGTTGGTCCCATCACTGGCGCAGATCCTGGTCCCGCAATTGTACGCGGCTGCGCCCCCGCGAAGCGTCCGCCGTGGCGCGAGACCTCCTCGCGACACGGCAACGCACAGACGCCGGCGCGAAGGCTAGACTTTGCGCCCAGCGGGGGCCGCATGCGATTCGCCTTCACCTCCGAGCAAGACGTCTTCCGCCACGACCTTCGGGCATTCCTGCAGCGCGAGGTGGCGGCGATCGATGCGGACGACGGCCACAGCCGCGCCTTCAGCAAGAGGCTGGCGGAGCAAGGCTGGATCGGCCTGGCCTGGCCACGGGAGTACGGGGGCCAGGGCCTCGGTCCGGTCGAGCAGATGATCTACACCGAGGAGATGATCCTGCACGACGCGCCCCGCGGGTATCACTTCACGGCCGAGCGCCAGGTGGGCCCCTCCGTCATCCGCCACGGCAGCGAGCGGCAGCGCGAGGAGTGGCTGCCCCGCATCGTCAACGCCGACGTCAGTTTCGCCCTCGGCCTTTCCGAGCCGGGTGCTGGCTCGGACCTCGCTGCCGTTTCGACGCGCGCCGAACGCGACGGCGACGACTACGTCGTGAACGGCCAGAAGATCTGGACCTCGGGGGCGCATCGTGCCGATGCCATCTGGCTCGTGGTGCGCACGGACCCGGATGCGCCCAAGCACCGCGGCATCAGCTGTCTCATGGTCGATATGGACATGCCCGGTATCAGCGTCAATCCCCTTCACGACATGACCGGTGGCCACAGCTTCAACGAGGTGTTCTTCGAGGACGTGCGCGTCCCCGTCGAACGCCGCGTGGGCGAAGAGAACCGCGGCTGGTACATCCTCGCCGAGCACCTCGACTTCGAGCGGTCGGGGATCGAACGCATCGTCGATCTCGAACGGCTCTTCCAGCGCGTGCTCGAGCACGCGAGCGAGCTGAAGGCGAGCGTCGCGCTGAGCGGCGTCATGCGCGGCAAGCTCGCGCAGCTGGCGATCGAGCTGGAGGTGGGGCGGCTGCTCTGCTACCGCGTCGCCTGGCAGCAGAGCGCGGGCCGGACGCCGAACCACGAGGCCTCGATTGCGAAGGCCTTCGGCAGCGAGTGGTGCCAGCGGATGGCCCGCGCCGCGATGAACCTGCTCCAGCTGAGCGGCGCCGCCAGCAAGGACGCCGACCTCGCCGCGGAAGTAGCGCGGCGCTATCTGGGCACCGTCTCCCTGACGATTGCCGCGGGAACGTCGGAGATCCAACGCAACATCATCGCGACGCGCGGCCTGGGGCTGCCACGCTCGTGAATCGCGCGGCCCTCCCGATCCGGCCGGCGGGCTGACGGGGACGATGTCCGGAGCGCTCGCGCCTTACCGCGTCATCGACCTGACGCGCGAACTCGGTGCGGTCTGCACCCGCATCCTCGCCGGGCTCGGGGCGGATGTGATTCGCATCGAGCCCCCCGGCGGCGATCCCGCCCGTCAGCGGGCGCCCCTGATCGGGAACGGTCGCTCGCGCCTGAGCGCTTGGTGGGCGCAGATGCACGCGGGCAAGCGCAGCATGACCCTCGACGAGGGTGATGCGCGAGACTGCGACGCCCTCCTCGAACTCTGCCGGGGCGCGGACGTCGTGGTGCACTCGCCGGGGGACGACGGCTCGGCTTGGCCCTCGCCCTTCGACGCGCTCGAGACAGAGGCCCCGCAGGTGATTCGCACGGCGATCACCCCCTTCGGCCTGGCGGGACCGAAGGCCGCCTGGCTCGGGAGCGACCTCGTCGGGATGGCTGCGGGCGGCCTGATGTCCCTCTGCGGCGACCGCGACCGCGCACCGCTCCGCGTGGCGGTGGAGCAGGCCTACGCCCAGGCCGGGGCGCAGGCGGCGGTGGGGACGCTGATCGCACTCCACGCTCGGCGGCTGACGGGGCGCGGCCAGCTCGTCGATGTCTCGATGCAGGCCGCCGCTGCGAACACACTCGGCAACGCTCGCCTCTACTACGCGATGGAGGGCCTGGTGACGGAGCGCGCGGGCGGTGGCCGTGCGTTCGGGTCGGCCGGTACGCGGCTGGTCTTCCCGGCGGCCGATGGCTACGTTGCTTTCTGGCGGCAGCCTGCGACTTTTCCCGCGCTGGCCCGTTGGTTCGACGACGAGGGCGAACCGCGCACGTTTGATGCGGAGCAATGGAGCACGCGCAGTCTGGCCGGGGGGTCGATGCCCAGCGCGGCCGAGATCGAAGCGCTCGAAGCGGAACTCAGGGGCTTCTTCGCTAAGCGCGCAGCGCAGGCGCTCTACGAGGAGGGCCAGGCGCGCGGGCTCATGATCTGTCCGGTCAACACCATGGCGGACCTGGCGGCGAGCCCCCAGCTCGCCGCCAGGGGCTTCTTCGAGGCGGGCGTGCCCTCGCCCGCCGGGCCGCTGCGGCTGCCCGGCGCCCCCGCGAAGCTCTCGGCGACGCCCTGGAGGACGGGCGCCGTCGCGGCCGCGGGCGAGCACACGATCGAAAGCCGGGAGGAGGTGGCGCGCCCGCGGACCGCAGGAAGCGGAACCGGCGCGGATGTCGCCGCCCGCGATCTCTTTGCGGGTCTCCGCGTGGCTGACTTCTCCTGGGTGGGGGTCGGGCCGAATGCCACCCAACAGCTCGCCTGGCACGGCGCCGAGGTCATCCGCGTGGAGTCCTCGCTCAAGCCCGATACGTTCCGTTCGGGCGGTCCCCGCCCCGCGGGCGATCGGAGCCTCGACGGCAGCGCCTACTGGGCCAACCACAACCGGGACAAGCTCAGCGTGCAGATCAATCTGCGTCGCCCGGAGGGGGTGGAGGCGGCGAAGCGACTGATCGCGATGAGCGACGTCGTTGCGGAGTCGTTCACGCCTGGGTTCATGGCGAGGATCGGGCTGGACTACGAAGCCGTGCGGGCGCTGAAACAGGATGTCGTCATGATCTCGATGTCGATGGAGGGCCAGGGTGGCCCGCATGAGCAGTTTCGCGGTTTCGGCCTGATCCTTCAGGCCGCCGCGGGCATCACCGGCCTCACCGGCTGGCCCGACCGCCCCCCCACCGGCACGGGCGTCGCGTACACGGACTGGGTCGCGACCCACTTCGCCGCAGCGACGCTCCTTGCCGCGCTCGACCACCGCGTGCGCACCGGCGAGGGCCAGTACATCGACCTGTCGCAGCTCGAGGCGACGACCTACGCCCTCGACGATGCGCTCGTGGCAGCGCTGAACGGTGGCGAGATCGCCGCCGCTCGAGGCAACCGCCACCGCGAGGCCGCTCCGCACGGGGTCTTCCCGTGCCGGGGCGAGGACCGCTGGTGCGCGATCGCGGTGATGTCCGACGCGCAGTGGGCGGCCTTGTGCGAGGCCACGGAGAGACCGGACTGGGCGGAGGACGTGGGGCTGCGTGCGGCAGCGGAACGCAAACGCCGCGAGGAGGAGCTGGAGGCCGGGCTCACCGCTTGGTGCCGGGAGCGAACGGGGGAGGAGGCGCAGGAACGCCTCCAGGCGGTGGGCGTGCCCGCGCACCTGGTGGCGACGGTGGCGGACGTGCAGCACGACGAGCAGCTGCGGGATCGGGGCTACTTCTGGAACACGGACCATCCGCTCATCGGTCCTTTGGACTACGACGGCCCCGCCTATCGGCTCGGCGAGACGCGTGCGGGCCCGCGAGAAGCGGCGCCACTTCTCGGCCAGCACAACGAGCGCGTCTTCCGGGAGCTGCTCGGCTACAGCGCGGACGAACTGGCGGAGCTCGTGGCCGAGGGCGTCGTGCAGTAAGCGGTTCGCCCGGACCGACTGGCAGGGCCGGCGTTGCCCAGAAGGCTGCGAGCGTCCCCTCCCAGGGCGTTAGGTTGCGGTCTCCCAGGGGGTGATGGATCCGTGAGGAAGCGGAGTTCGGACGGGCGCTGCGCGAGGCCCAGAAGGCGCGAGCCGAGCTTCTCGACAAGGCACGAACCCTGGGCGATCGCGATCTCGGTAAGGGGCTCGGTGGCGCTTGGACGGTCCGCACGGTCTTTGAACATCTGGTCCTCACCGACAGCGGGAACACAGCCGAGATCGCCCACCGCAAGGACGCCGACGGCCCCGGGGGCGACGAGTCGTACGGCCGCTTGATGAGCGAGGCGCCGCACGTCCGCTCAGCTGCGGATGCCGTCGCTGCATTCCAGCAGGGGCGCGATGCCCTCCTCGCCGCCTGCGACGAGATCGCGCCCGAGGCACTGCGCGAGCGTAGGCCTCTCCGGATCGAGGGCGAGCCGCGCCCGGTGCTCGACCTCCTCGATGATTCGTCCTGGCTGGTGCTGAATCCATGCTTGCGCAGATCGAGGAGTTTCTCGTGGCGGGCGTCGAACGCTCCGAGGAGTGGGCTGCAGGCTTCGACGCCGGGCTGCGCTATGCCCTCGTTGAGCTGCAGATGATCGCCACGGACGGCGGAGCGAGCGGCGGCGGCGCCCTCGGCCGCGCCTACGTACAGGTCCGATGGATTCAGCACGAGCCAGGACCAATCCCGGATGTCCCGAGCAAGTCCTAGGCCGCAGCCTCGAGCGGATCGGTATCGCCAAGCCAAGCGGCGAGGCGAGGGGCTTCGTTCCGGCCCTGCTGCCGGAGCAGACTGGCTGGTCGCCTACCCCCCGGCCGTGACTCGCATTTCTCTGGGCACGACCGCTAGTTCTGCCCTCCCGGGCTCCCGGGCTCGTCGAAGTAATCGAGCTGATCGACGGGCATCACCACCGCCGAGAGCAAGTTCATCAGGTGCGAGACTGTCCGTTTTAAATAGCGGAAGAGCAGCGCTCGCGCGACCGCACCCTTGGGCGGATCGGATGACGTGACGAGTGCCGTGATGTGCGCATCGAACGTGTCCTGGAGCGCGTCGCCCGCGGCGATGATTGTGCGCGTCGCCTCGAGGTTGTCGTTGCCGAACGCACCGGCGGCTTCGGTGATCATGCGCGAAACCTGGGTGGCGAAGTCGCGCAGCTCCTCCGCATCGGGGGCGTCGACGAAATCGCGGCGGTCGGCGGCGAGGTCGTAGATGTTCTTGGCGTAATCGCCGATGCGCTCGGCGTCTTTGACGATGCTCATGTACACGAGGATGGCGGGCACGTGGACGGTGCCGTGCACGCTCGCGTGCACGATCAGTTCGCGCCGGATCGCGCGCTCGTCTTCGTTCACCTTCCGGTCCGTAGCGCGCAGCTCCGGGCCGACCACGGTGGGATCGGCGCCCGCCAGCAGCGCTGAGGTCGCGAGATCGAAGCTGTGCCGGTCGTTCGCGAGCATCCCCAGCAACAGCGCCTGGACGTGTTCGAGGTTGTCGGCACGATCTCTGCGGAAGAATCGGAGCACCATGGTTGCCTCCTATCAGAACGCGAGGAGCGCGGTGAGGGGGAGCACGATGAACACCCCGAAGACGTAAACGGCCACGATGAGCCGATTGCCGACCGCAAGGCCGGCGAGGCCCTCGGCGAGGCGCACGGGCAAATCGCGAACTGCGCGGATTGGATAGATCGCGAAGATGCCGAAGAGGTTGAAGAGGGTGTGCGTGAGTGCCACCACGAGCCCCGCCCGTAGATCGACTGCGAGCGAGGCCAGGAGCGCGGTGACCGTGGTACCGAGGTTGGCGCCTAGCGTGATCGGGAAAGCGTTGCGCAGCGTCAGGACGCCAGAGCCGACCATCGGTACGAGGATAGAGGTCGTGATGCTGGACGACTGGACGCCGACGGTGATGACGATGCCGGCAGCGATGCCCACCAGGCCACCGGCACCGGAGACGATGCGATTCATCGCCGACTCGATTCGTCCCGCGATGAGCGCTCGCATGCTTCGCGTGACGAAGGCGAGCGCGATGAAGATGAAGAGCAGGCCGATCGTGATGAGGAGTGCGCCCAAGAAGTCGCTGGAGCCGATCGGGCCGTCGAGGAGATCCTCGATCTGTTTCACCGGCTCTTTGATGTACTGCTTGATGGGGCTATCGGCTTGGCCGCCCTCGACGTTCCCGCCGAGGAGATCCGCGAGCTCCTCGGCGATGTTGGAGAGGAAGTCGGTGGCCACCTGGAGGGGCAGGAAGATCGCGACGCACATGATGTTGAAGAAGTCGTGCACCGTTGCGCCCGCGAAGGCCCGGCGGAACTCCTCGCTGCGCCGGGCGGAGCCGAGCGACGCGATGGTGTTCGTGACCGTCGTGCCGATGTTCGCGCCCATCACCATGGGCACGGCTGCGTCCACGGTCAGCGAGCCAGCGCCGACGAGACCAACGATGGTCGCGGTCGATACGGACGAGGATTGCACGAGAACGGTGGCGAGGACGCCTGCGGCGAGGCCCGCGAGGGGGTGGTCGACGTTGTTGAGGAGGTCGTTCTGGAAGTCTGCGCCTAGGGCCTTGATGCCGGCTTCAAGGCAGGAAACGCCGACGAGGAAGAGATAGAGAAGGCCGACGACGAAGAGGGCCCGGAGGGCGGGCGGTGGTCCTCCGTCGTCCCACGTGGGACGGCGGGAGAGCGCTGCTTGCATCTGCTGCGCAATCGTGGCGCAGCATCAACATGTGGGCAACGGACCGCGCGCACCTTTGTCGAGTCCGCGGCCGTGAGTTGGAACCACAGCCGACCGCTGAGTTCGCACTACCTCCGGGTGATGCTGTTGCGAACCGTGACTACTCCGCCGCGATCCGCGCCGCCGTCGTCGCGCGCAGCTCGGCAGTCGCCTCTGGGGTGAACGACGAGCCGCAGGTCGCACAGTTGAAGTGCGCCGCTTTCGCTTCTATGCCGATGTCCGCTGCCTCATCCCATTGCGGGGCGAGCGTGACATGGAGGCACTCCGCGTGCTCGATTTGCTCGCCCGGCTTGAGCCCTTCGTCGCTCGCCGAGGAACTTCGGCGGAGGAGTTTGTCCAAGAATCCCATGCCTGCCTCCTTCAGGATGAGCGGCTTCAGTGGTTCGCGATGATCCTACGATCCGCGTCAAGCCCGTTGCGACCGCCCCGGCGATCCACGACATCGATCCGTTCCGGAGGCCTTGGCCGCTCACACAGAAAGCCGGAGCGCTCCAAAGCGCCGGCTTTCATGATCTGTGAATGATTGTTGAGTTCCGCTAGGCGAGGACCTAGCGATCGGGGCCGTAGATGTAGTTGTCGATGACCCTGTTCATATGGCGAATGCGCCGCTCACGGTAGTTGATGAGCAGGCCCTTGTAGGCCCGGGAGTTCATCCCCTTCTGCACGCGCGGCAGGTTGTAGGAGTCCTGGTCGAAGACCAAGCCCAGGGAGAGCTCGCCGTGCTTGTGCTGCGAGTGCACGGGGCGGGGCGGCGCCTCGACCCCTTCGGGCAGGCGCGCAAACGCGTAGAGGTCGAAGTACATCTTGTTCGGGTCGCTCTCGTGGGGCCGCTGGCGGAAGAGGGCGAAGCCGGAGCCGCCGGTGATGTTGAACGTCAGGCTCGGGAAGAGGTAGTAGTGGTAGTCGTCCGATAGCTGGTCGTCGTTCAGATCGGAGACGTCGAGACCGCGAGCGGCGGCCTGCTCGCGCGCGGCCTTCTGCATGGTCCAGCGGATGTCGTTCATCGTGCCCGCGTAGGTGTCGGGGTCGATCCCGGCGCTTTGGAGGGAGCCCTTGAGCGAATCGGTGATCTCGTCCTGATTGGGGTAGCGCGGGCTGACCATGCCGAACGGCACGAGGTAGCGGTTGTGGCGCTCGTAGAGGTCGATCTGCACGTGGATATCGTCGAGCGACTCGAGCAGCTGCGGATGGATGCCCTGGACGTGGTAGACCTCGTTGAAGGCATCGACCGACGTCTTCCAGTTGCAGTCCCACTCCATCGTCATGTCCTGGACGAGCGCGTACTCCTCCATGTGGTAGGGCGCGAGGTGCTTGTCCAGCGGATCGAGGAACTCGAGTAGCGGCTCGGCCTCGGGGTTCAGGTTGAACCAGATGAAGCCGCCGTAG
>CAUYXJ010000069.1:0-15473 GCA_963577065.1 Dehalococcoidia bacterium
CAGGGGAGGGGTGGGGACCGAGCACAGCGAGCTTATACTCTGATAGTCATACTATCAAGATAGCTCACTCTGTCCCTATTGCATTATGTATAGCATCGTGGTAGACTAGGCTCACGATGGCGAAGAGCTTCTATGACATCCTGGGCGTGTCCCGTGGCGCCTCCGAAAAGGAGATCCGCAGCGCTTACCGCAAACTCGCACGCAAGTTCCACCCCGACGTCAATCCCAACAACAAACGCGCGGAGACGCGCTTCAAGGAGATCCAGTCCGCCTACGACGTCCTTTCGGACGAGGACTCGCGCAAGCAATACGAAAAGTACGGTGATCGCTGGCAGCAAGCCGATCAGCTCGATGAGATGCAGCGCCAGCGCGGTGGGGCCGGCTTCGGTGGCCCCGGCGGCTTCTCCTTTGAGGGCGGCAGGGGCGACTTCGGCAGCGTCTTCGAAGGCCTCTTCCGCGGCGGTCGCGGGGGCGGGCGGCCTGGTCGCCGCCGGGGCCAGGACCTCGAAACCCCGGTCGAGATCTCGCTCGAGGAGGCCCACGCGGGCACGACCCGAACCGTGACGCTGCAGACCACGGAGCCCTGCACCACCTGTGGCGGTGGCGGCTCGCTAGGGAGCGCGGTCTGCCACAGCTGCGCGGGCGCCGGTCAGACGATCAAGCCCCGCCGCCTCGAAGTGAAGGTGCCGGCCGGCGTGAAGACGGGATCGCGCGTGCGCGTCGCCGCCGAAGGGCGTCCCGGCGCCGGCGGCGGTCCCTCCGGCGACCTCTATCTCCTCGTGACCGTGTCGCGCCACGCGCGCTTCGAGCGTGACGGCGACGATCTCACCGTCGAGGTGGCGGTGCCCTACCTGGACGCGATCCTCGGCGGCGAGGTGGAGGTCGAAACCCTCGCGGGCCGCGTGCTCCTCACCGTCCCCGAGCTGAGTCAGAACGGCCGGCGCTTCCGCCTGGCCGGCAAGGGCATGCCCGTGCTCGGCAAGAAGGACAGCTACGGCGATCTCTTTGCCTCCGTGAGCGTGGCGCTCCCCGAGCTGCTGAGCGACAACGAGCGCGCGCTCTTCGAGGAGCTGCGCAAGGGCACCACCCCCGAACGAGCCGCGATCTAGCGGCCCAGAACGGAGGACGATTCAATGCCGAGACGACCAATCCCAGCCGACCCGCTTCCCGACGACGACGAGCCCTGTTACGTGATCTCGATCGCGGCGCGCTTGGTGGGGCTGCATCAGCAGACGCTGCGTTACTACGAGCGCGCAGGCCTCATCGAGCCCCACCGCACCGGCGGCAATATCCGGATGTATTCGAACGCCGACGTCCAGCGCATCCGCCAGGCCCAGCGCCTCATCGAGGAGCTCGGCGTCAATCTCGCCGGGGTGGAAGTCGTCCTGCGCATGAACGACCAGCTCCGGGTCCTCCAAGCTGAGCTCGACGAGGCCCGCGAGGAGCTCCAGCGACTTCGACAGACACGCTTGCCCGCCCCCGCCGTCGACAGCGAGGGCCAACCGGCTCGCTAGCTAATCGAGCGAGCGAGCAGCGTCAACACGCCCACACGGAAGTCCCCACGCACGTGGGGCAGGAGGAACGCACCATGATGCGACAAGACCGTTTCACCGAGCAGGCCCAGCAGGTGCTCTCGAGCTCCCAGGAGATCGTGCGTCAGCAGCGCCACAGCCAGTGGGGCGTCCCCCACGTGCTCTCCGCGCTCGCCGACCTCGACGGGGGCCTCGCCCTGCAGGTCCTCGAGCGCCTCGAGGTCGACGTTGCCCGCCTGAAGGCGCGGGTGCGCCAGGTCCTCGCCGAGCAGGCCAAGCTCCAGCACGAAGTCGTCCAGATCTACACGACGCCCGAAGTGGTGCGCATGCTCGAGGTCGCGAACGCCGAGGCGGAGCGGCTCAAGGACGAATACGTCGGCGTCGAGCATCTCCTCATCGCCATCGCTGATAACGAGGAGAGTGGCGCTACGAAGCTGCTCGCCGACTCCGGTGTGACGAAGGAGGGCATCTACCGCGCCCTCCAGGAGATTCGCGGCAGCGCTCGCGTCACGAGCCCGACCGCCGAGAGCAGCTATCAGAGTCTCGAGAAGTACAGCACCGACCTCACCGAGCTCGCGGCCGAAGGCAAGCTCGACCCGGTGATCGGGCGCGACACCGAGATCCGCCGCGTGATGCAGATCCTCAACCGGCGCACGAAGAACAACCCCGTGGTCATCGGCGAGGCGGGCGTCGGTAAGACCGCGATCGTCGAGGGCCTCGCCCAACGCATACACGGGGGCGACGTTCCCGAGAACCTGCAGGACAAATCGCTGCGCGCGCTCGATATGGGGGCGCTCCTCGCCGGCGCGAAGTTCCGGGGCGAGTTCGAGGAGCGGCTCAAGGCGGTGATGGAGGAGGTCCGCCAGTCGGAGGGCGGCGTCATTCTCTTCATCGACGAACTGCACACGGTCATCGGCGCCGGCGGCGCCGAGGGCGCCATCGATGCCAGCAACCTCATGAAGCCCGCGCTCGCGCGGGGCGAGCTCCACGCCATCGGTGCAACCACCCTCGACGAATACCGCCGGATCGAGAAAGACCCCGCTTTCGAGCGGCGTTTCGCGCCGGTCTACGCGGACGAGCCCTCGGAAGAAGACACCTTGGCGATCCTCAAAGGCCTGCGGCCGCGCTACGAGGCCCACCACAAGGTCGAGATCAGCGAGGAGGCCTTGGAAGCGGCCGTGCGTCTCTCCTCCCGCTACGTCACCGAGCGCCGCTTGCCGGACAAGGCCATCGACCTCATCGACGAGGCCGCCAGCAAGCACGTCATCGATTCGCAAGAGGTGACCCCCGAGATTCGCGCGATCAGTACACGCCTCGACGAGCTCGGTCTCGAGGCCGACGCCGCCATCCAGAAGGAGGACCACGAGCGCGCGGCGCTCGTGAAGCAGGAAGTCCTGCAGCTCCAAGAGGAGTACGCCGCGAAGCGCGCCGAGTGGGCGGCCGAACACGAGATCGACCTGCGCGTGACCGGCGAGGATATCGCCAGCCTCGTCGGGCAGATCACGGGCATACCCGTCGCCCGCCTCGAGGAGACGGAGAACGCGAAGCTGCTGCGGATGGAGGAGGTCCTGCACGAACGCGTCATCGGCCAGGAGCAGGCGATCGTCTCGATGAGCGACGCCATCCGCCGTGCCCGCGCCGGCCTCAAGGATCCGAAGCGCCCGATCGGGTCGTTCATCTTCCTTGGGCCCACCGGCGTGGGGAAGACGGAGCTCGCGAAGGCGCTCTCCGAATATCTGTTCGACGACGAAGAAGCGATGATCCGCCTCGACATGTCCGAATACCAGGAGCGACACACCGTCAGCCGCCTCGTCGGCTCGCCCCCGGGTTACGTCGGCTACGACGAAGGCGGTGGGCTCACCGAGCTGGTCCGCCGGCGCCCGTACCGCGTGATCCTCTTCGACGAGATCGAGAAGGCCCACCCGGATGTGTTCAACACCCTCCTCCAGATCCTCGACGACGGCCGCCTCACGGACGGCCACGGCCGCACCGTCGACTTCCGCAACACCGTCATCGTGATGACGAGCAACCTCGGCACGGGTGCGCAGGAGAAGGCGACGCTCGGGTTCACGAAGCGTAGTGAGGAAACCGGCAAGCAGGACGAGGTCCGCGCCTCCGTAGACCGCGCCCTGCGCGAGCACTTCCGGCCCGAGTTCCTCAACCGCATCGACGACATCATCATCTTCGAGCCGCTCACGTGGCCCGAGTTGGCCCAGATCGTCGATCTCCTCTCAGCCGATGTGCGCACGCGCCTGGCCGAGCGGAACGTCGACTTCGAACTGACCGAGGCCGCCCGCGCCGCCCTCGTCGACGAGGGCTACGACCCCGAGTACGGCGTTCGCCCGCTCCGCCGGACGGTCGAGCGGCGGGTCGAGAACGAGCTGGCCCGGCGCATCCTCGCGGGTGAGTTCGAGGAAGGCCAGTGCATCACCGTCGACTACGCCGACGACGAATACACCTTCGCCGCGCACGAGCGCCACGCCGCGCCCGAGCCCGTACCCGTCGCGAGCTAACGCTCGCGGCAGCGATTGCGAACTGCGAGGGGCGGCCCACTGGGCCGCCCCTCTTGTTGTGCCGACGCGACAGCTCTTGGCGGATTCCCTACAAACTGTTGTTATGAGCCGGGCGCGACGCCGGGCTTCTCACCGCGATCCTCGCACTGCCTACGCTACTTCCGGATCAACGAGAGCCCGAATATTCGTGGCCTCTCTCTCGAGGCGAGCAGTGAAGTCACGCCGCCGTGAGGCATCCCAACCCCCTCGGTGCCTTTGCGTACCGGTTGCGTCTAACTCCGCGAGCAGCGCCGCCGCGAAGGCGGCGAATAGCGTCTCGGCCCTGCGGGGATTCCGCAAGATCGCGATCAGGTCCAGGCAGAACCCCCGCATCTTCCTATCATCTGTCGGGGCCGGGGAGTCACCCATGGCGCACCGCATCAAGAATAGCATTTGGTAGCGCAAGCCCTTCACCCTGCGGTCAACAATTCCCCTCACGATAAGCGTGTCGAGTACCTTTAACGATAGACCGGCGGTGTAGTAGGGCCACAATGAATGAGTTCTATGAAATACATCGCCCCGGTGTTGAACGAGTATGTTGCCATAGTACCTATGAGTGCCATGAGGTTGACCTAGGAACATCGCAACGTAGCATTGGAGATGAATAGGCATACTAATAATATCTGCGGGTATGACGCCATCATCGTACCGATATTGGCCTGAGCGTCTTTCGTAGCGGAGGCGATAGTCACTGACATCGTCAGTTACCTGGGAGTTGTAAAATTCCTCCAAACCCTTATGGAATTCCGCTAAGGCTTCGAATGCCTCTTCTTTGACTTCGGTCTGTCTATTAGTCGCCCTAATGGTACTGTTGGTGATCTCGGAATCCTGAGTTGCGATAAGCTTAATCGGTAGGTATGTTTCCGTTGAAAGAATCTCCCTCACGTCGTACAGAACATTACTAGTTTGACATCCATTAACAATCTGAAAGTCTTCGAGTCGGAAAGTCGCGCCTACTTGGCCTGATAGTTCTCGAAAAGATTGTCGCTCCATTGTTCAATACAGGAAGACGATCCGCACTAGAAGGTAATGATAACGTAGATTTTATTTCGAGATTAACTTTGCTATCAAATCCTTGTTAATCCCGGATGTTATCGTAGAATACGCGCCGATTCAACTGGCCGTCTTCGTCTGTGATGAGGCGCAGGAATTGGCTCACGGGAATCACCCCTATAAACGCTTGACGAATCCCATTAATCGCTGGAAGAAGGGTGTGTTGGGGAAATTCAATTTCTCGGATATTGCGATGGGAAATGCGTTGATATTGCTGCTGGAGTTGAATTGCATCATGTAGGTAGAAGTCCACGTGGGAAAAGATGTGAAGACTATTGAGGTCCTCGACTACCCGCTGTTCGAGCGCGCGAGTATTCGCATCCTCGTTGTCTATGACCCCAGCGGTCGCGAAGTACATCGAGCAGACGGGGTTCTTGGCAAACTTGATGCTGTGTTGGTACAGAAGATCTTTCAGCTCTCGGAAGTGAGTTATGTCGCTGTTCGCAGGTTTGACGGGCTGCGGCGCGAAGAAATCTCTACCCCGTCGAGAAACACACCGACGTCGTTGGCGCCGACCCTGGTGGAACTCTTCGCTTGGATGAAGGAGAAGCTCGCGTCGATTTGATAGTCGCGGCGCGCGAGATCGTCTAGTTGGTCGAGCCGCGTGATGAGGTGGCCGTTGACGACTAGGCCGATGGCATCGATACCGGTGTCGTTGCCGCCTGAGACGATGACATCTTCGCTGGGCTGGTAGTCGGGATCCTGGCTGCCGATGATGCAAAACGCGGTTAATCGCTCGAAAAGGTCGGCCGTTTCTAGATCGGGGTCGCGGAGCGCAGAAGCACCGAATGTCCGGAGATAGCCGGCCAGAACCGGATTCATGATATCGGCCATGCCGGAATTCTAACAGCGACACGACGGTGGAGGCTGACGCTGTTGCGCGGCTCTCGAGGCTCGGGGTGACCACCCTTGGCCCACGCCGGCTTCGTCGCTTGGGGTACTTCGGACCTCCTCCTTCATATTGCCCGCCTAGCGCTATGCGCCCGTGCCCCTGCCTCCGGGACCGGCGATAATTGCTGGTCCGGAGGCTTCGTGGATCTCGTCTATCGCCCCGTCACTGAGGAGGAATGGGATACGTGGGTTACCGCGCTCGCGCGCGGTTTCCACGACGACGGTGACTCCGACGAAGCGGAGCGGCACCGGCCGTTGATCGAATTCGACCGCAGCCTCGGCGCCTTCGACGGCGACGAGCTTGCGGGCCAAACCTCGGCGATCTCGTTCGGCATGACCGTCCCCGGGGGTCAACTCCCGACCGCCGGGGTAACCGCTGTTTCGGTCCTCCCCACTCACCGCCGCCAAGGGATCCTCACGGAGTTGATGCGCCGCCAGCTTGAGGATGTGTACGAACGGGGCGAGCCGCTGGCCGCGCTTTGGGCCTCGGAGAGCGTCATCTACGGGCGGTTCGGCTACGGCCTGGCCGCGGAGGCGCACGCGGTGCGCATCGACCGCGACCGCACGGAGATGGTGCAGATGCCAGAAGCCGCGGGGAGCGTCCGCTTCGTCCCTCGCGACGAGGCGCTGGAACGGTGGCCCGCGATCTACGACCAAGTGCGGCGAAGCCGGCCGGGCATGATGACCCGCGCTCCCGGCCTCTGGAGCGCTTTCACGGTTCCCCAGGACGAGAAAGCGCGGGGCGGCTTCACGAAGCGGCAGCTGGTGGAGTATGCCGACGCGGCGGGGCCGGGCGGGTACGCGATCTACGCGGTGAAGCCGGAGTTCCCCGAGGGATTCCCCACAGGCACGCTTCGCGTGCACGAACTCATGGCGGCGAGCGGTGCCGCTGAGGCTGCGCTCTGGCAGTACCTCTTCGGGGTCGATCTGATCGGCACGATCCGGGCGCTCGGACGTCCCCCCGACGAGTCGCTCTTCTGGATGCTGGCCGATCCGCGGCGCCTCCAGCGCCGGCTGTTCGACACCCTCTGGCTGCGCATCCTCGATGTCACCGCGGCCTTGGAAGGCCGCGCCTACCGGGCTGAAGGGCGCCTCGTGCTCGATGTCCAGGACGGCTTCTGCCCCTGGGCCGGCGGCCGCTTCGAGCTCACCGTCGAGGGCGGCGTCGCCACCTGCCGCCCCACGACTTTGACGGCCGACATCACCCTCTCGACCGTTGACCTGGCCGCGGCCTACCTCGGCGGGGCCCGGCTCTCGTTGCTCGCTCGCGCCGGGCGGCTGGAGGGCGAGCCCGCTGCCCTGCGGCTCGCCGATGCGCTCTTCGGCTGGGACCTGCTGCCTTGGTGTGCAGATGAATTCTAGGTCCGGTCTCGGCCGGGCTGTTGCTCCCGCGGCCTACCCCCGCCATCATGACGCGCGATGGCCGATTTCAGCGTCGCCGCCCCGACCGAACCGGAGAAAGCGGACTTCCTCCACGACCGCACGACGCGGCCCGCGGCCCCGTCAGAACGCCGCGCTCTGGCCCATTTCGTCCTTCTGATCGTTGTCGGTGTCGCTCTGGGCGCGGCCATGCTGGCGCTCGCCTATCAGGCCCGCGCGAGTTGGACGGAGGCGCGCGACTGGGTGGTGCCGGTCACGGTCCCGTTCTATGCCATGGGCGGGGTGGCGCTGGCCTACCTGCTCCTCCGCCGGGCCTGGATCGAGGCCTCGACGGGGCTGATGCTGCTCGGCCTGGTTCTGGTAACGACAGCGTTCAATCTCTGGCGCGCCGCCTTGACGAGTGGCGACGACGGCCTGCGCGACGCGCTTACGATCATCGCGAGCATCTCGCTCGGACTCGCCATCGCAGCGCTGATCGCGGGCATGGCTTGGGTCGAGGTCCGGCGGCCCTCCGCGCCACCGCCGCCCGAGCGATAGCGCCATGTGTCGCAGCATCAAGCGCTTGCGGGGCCCTGAGGGCGGAGCCACTGAGGACGAGATCCAGGAGGCCTCGCTCCAGTACGTGCGCAAGGTGAGCGGCTTTCGGGAGCCCTCTCAGCGCAACCAGGAGGCCTTCGAGGCGGCCATCGCGGAAGTGGCCGAAGCGACGCGCCGAATCCTCGAAGCGGTCTCGCCGCCGGACCAGGCGCCACAGACCTAGCCCGAGGCCGCCTGAGCCATCTGATCGAGCGAAACCATCTCCGCTTCGCAGTCGAGTACCCGCGCGAAGTGGAACACGAACGACTGCGAGACCTCGGAGAGCGAGACAGGCTGGTCGACTTCCGCGGCCAAGCTCGTCATTTCTGCATCCGCGATCCCGCATGGGTTCATGAGGCCGATGTGGTCCATGTTCGGCTCCACGTTCAGCGCGGCCCCATGCATCGAGACGAAGCGACGGACGTGGAGCCCGACGGAGCCGATCTTGCGGCCCTCTACCCACACGCCGCGGGCATCATCGCGCCGGTCGCCCCAGACGCCCCAATCGGCGAGGACGGCGATCATCGTTGTCTCGAGCGCGGCAACGTAATCGACGACGCCCAGGTCCCAGTTGCGCAGATCGATGATCCCATAGGCCACGAGCTGTCCCGGGCCGTGGTAGGTGATGTCTCCGCCACGCTCGGTCTGGACCACCTCGATGCCCTGCTCACGGACGACCTCGTCCTGAACGCGGAGGTTGGGTTCGGGGTGACTGCGCCCCAGCGTGAACACGGGGCGGTGTTCGGTGAGCAGCAGCGAGTCGACCCCGTCCCCGCCGCGGCGCTGCTCCTGCAGGCGCTGCTGGAGACGATGAACGTCGCTGTAGCGGGTCAAACCCAGGTCATAGACCGAAACGGAACGCTTGATAGACATGAGATGTTCCTCCCTAGCGTATCGGACCGTGCCCTCAGGCTGCTTCCGCGGTTGGGCGCGCTAGGCTCTCGCCCACCTCAGCAAGCAGGCGCAGCCCCTCTTCGTCGGACCACCACGCCCCGTCGTAGGCCAGGGCCAGGGCCATCGTGTGTCGTGCGCTCAGGCCGTGTTCGTGGAAGGCCGGGGCGCTTCGCCGATCGGCGAGCGCGAATGAGAAGGGCTTGCCCGCCTCGAGGCGGCTCGTCGCCTCGACCACGCCCGTCCCTTCGTAGCTCGCCAGCACTGCCCATTCATTGGTGGCCGGGGTGGCCGGCTGCGTCGCCCCTGCGCGCATGTCTCGCACGATGCAGGCGCTGGCGTCGACGTGTTCGGCTGCGGCGACCACGATCGCCTCGAAGATGAGGTCGGTCATCGCGCTCCTGTCCTCGGTCGCCTCGATCTCGATGCGCAGCGTGATGGGCTGTGGCGGCAACGGCTCCGCGGGCTCGCGTTCCGCGCCGCTGCCGGCTGCGGCCTCGGCGGCGACCTGCCGCGCCGGCTCCTCGGTCGCGAGGTCGGGGGCGGGCATGCTCGCGATCGCAGCGGGCTTGGTCTCGGGCGAGGCATCGTCGAACTCGCCGGCGTCGTCCCAGGCGAAGGGCGAGGGCTGGTCCTCTGCCGCACCATCCTCCGCGGCGGGGTCGGCGCCCCACGCGGGCTCCGCTGCTGGCGTCTCGAACTCTGCGGCTGCCGCCTCGGGAGCTTCTTCCGGCTCTGCCTCGGTGTTCGGCCAGGAGGCGCCATCCACGGCGGCGATCTGCCGAGCCGGCTCCTCGGTCGCGAGGTCGGGGGCGGGCATGCTCGCGATCGCAGCGGGCTTGGTCTCGGGCGAGGCATCGTCGACCTCGCCGGCGTCGTCCCAAGCGTCGTCCCAGGCGAACGGCGACGTCGGGTCCTCTGCCGCACCATCCGCGGCGGCGATCTGCCACGGCGGCTCCTCGATAGCGGGGTTGGGGGCGGGCATGCTCGCGATCTCAGCGGGCTTGGCCTCGGGCGGGGCATCGTCGACCTCGCCGGCGTCGTCCCAGGCGAACGGCGCCGGCTGGTCCTTTGCTGCACCATCCTCGGCGGCGGCGTCGGCGCCCCACGCGGGCTCCGTTGCCTGCACCTCGAACTCCACGGCTGCCCCCTCGGGAGCAGCTTCCCGCTCTGCCTCGGTGTTCGGCCAGAAGGCGGTCTCCTCCGCGACGAACTGCTCCTCGGTCACTCCCCAGCGGTCGCCGTCCGCCTCAGGCGGGGACTCCGCCTCGCGCTCGGAAGGCCAGACGAAGCCGGCCTCACCGTCGCTTGTGCCGCTGCTCAGCCAAGCGCCAGCGGCGGCGTCGGGCTCGGGCTCGGGCTCGGGCTCGGGTGCTGCCGGTGGCCGCGGCGCTTCGCTGCTCGCCAGGGTTGCGGGCTGGCCTTCGGCTGCTCGTACGGATCCATCGGCGGGCGGTGCCAAATAGGCGAGCACGTCGCCGGGCGCGGGCGCATCACCGACGCCCACGGCGTGGCTGAGCACGCCACCTTCTTCGGCCTCGACTTCGCAGGCAACGAAGTCCCGTTCCAGGCGGCAGAGGGGCTGACCGGCCACAACCTGCTCGCCTTCCTGGCAGTACCACTCGGTAAGCATCGCGCCCGCCTCGTCTGCGGCGAGCTTGGGAACAATCACGGAAACGGCCACGGAGCGCTCTCCTACCCGCAGTACAAGCCGCGAGGCATCTCCCTCCGAGGGACGGCGGGCCAGTGACCGTGCGGTATTAGGGTGCGGGTGTATTTCACGCCTGGGAGGAGGGCACGGTGGGGTCCGCTCGCGCTGGCCGTGCGCGGGTAGACTCGCCGATGGGCCGAATCTGCCCTGGAGCGGTCCGGCCGTGACGAAGGCCATCTTTCTCGATATGGACGGCGTCCTCGTCGACGCCGAGCTGTTGCCCCTGGAGTACCTGCGACTCATGGGCGATGTGCTGGTGCCCGCCCTCGGCGGCACGAACGAGGCTTGGGCGGGGGCGAACCGCCACGTCTTCCTGGTGTTGGCGCAAGAGTTCCGCGACCTGACGTGGCCGGCGGACCCCGTCGCGAGCGAGCGCCGCGGCTATCGCCTGAACGTGCAGCGCATGTGCGCCTACCTCGGGATCGCGCAACCGAGCGACGAAGACGCGACTAGGCTTGGGCGAGCCTTCAACATCTATGTGCGCACGAACATGACCGCCGTCTTCGAGGACGCGGCTCCCACCATCCACAGGCTCTCCCGGGGCCACGAACTCCACCTCGCCTCCGGGAGCCCCTCCTGGGGTGGTTGACCCGGTCCTGGTGGGATTGGGCGTGGCCGATCTATTCGGCCTGGTCTGCGGCGCCGACCGTATTGGTGAGCGAAAGCCCGGCGCATTCGGCCCGCCGTCCGCCTATTACTCCCGGCTCTTCGAGGCCGCGCACGTCGAGCCCCGCGAGGCTGTCGTGGTCGACGACTCAGAGGAGGCGCTGAGCGCGGCGAAGCAAGTGGGCGCCACGACCGTGCTGGTCACGGGCCGCGGAACGGGCGAGGCCGCTGTCGACCTGACCATCGGCGGGGTCGGTGAGCCGCCCGCGGCCCTCGCCGTGCTGCAGGCGAGGGGCTAGCGAGAACGCGCGGGGGCAGCCCAGCCCAAGAGCTGCGTCACCGGCGGACCAGCCGCCTCAGCCCCCCGCGCTCGCTTCCGCGCCGATCCCTTCGATCGTGTCCCAGTCCTCTTCGCGCAACGGCTGCAGCTCGCCCCGCCGGTACTGGTCGTAGAGGCGGAAGAGGGCGGCCTTGTGCGGCCGCACCCGTCCGATGGGGCAGGCCTCCCAGTCCTCTTCGGATTCGTCGCAATAGCCGGTGCGGAGCTCGCCACACTTCGGCTGCAGGTAGCGCCCCAGCTCCGGTGCGACGCGGTTCACCTCAGCGCGGAGCAGCGCCACGACGCGGCGGAACTCCCACTGCGCGCGTGTGCAGAGCCGCAGGTCGCACATGTGGAGGAGGCTGGAGAAGTTCACAGTGATCTTGAAGTTCGTGTTCGTCGCGTTGGGCAGGAGGAAGCGCGCGTCCTCGGCCGGCACGCCCGCCTCGACGAGCGTCTCATAGAGCTCGCCGACCTGCTCGAAGAGCTGCTCCATCTTCTCGCCCATGCCCGCCTGCTCGACCGTCTTCGGGACGGTGTAGGGAAACTCGCCGTCCTTGTACGTGACGTAGCGCTGGCTCTGTTGTTCGAAGGAAATGCCTACGCGATGGCGCACGAACTGGTGGCTGAAGGCGCGCGAGACCCCGGAGATGCCGAACTCGAACCAGACCTGCTCGAGCGGGCTGGCATGGCCCGTCTTCAGGCGCTCCTCGATGAAGGTCTGCATCTTCTCGTGGGAGATACGCTCGTCATCGATGCGCTCCGTCACCTGCTGGGGCGTGAGCTGGCTGTAGCAGGTGCGATAGGCCATGTAGAGGGACCGCAACGGGTCCTCGGTGTGCGAAAGAAGGGTGACTTGGATTGCCATGGGCTCTGACTCCGGGGGTTGGCCCGGGCGGCCGTTGGGTGGCCGTCCGGCGCGATATTGTCGCACGGAGAAATGCTCAGGTGCGTCTGCCGTTACGCAAAAGTTTCATCCAGGTGCCGGCTCGATCAAGTCGCGCAGGCGGCCGTCCAGGGCGGCAAGCAGGCTGTCGTAGTCGAAGCGTTCGCGGACCAGCCGCGCGCCCTCTTCGTTCGGCCCCAGCCGGCCGGCAGCGTGGCGCTGGGCGAGTTCGCGCAGCGCGCTGGTAACTTCGTCCAGGGTCCGGGCCTGGATCGCCCCCTCCTGGGGATGGGTCCAGATGACGTAGCGCCCCCGGGAGAGCGCTTCGAGCGCCATGAACGAGATGCCGTCGTGGGTCGTGAGCCGCACATAGGCGCTCACCTCGCGGTAGAGCGCGTCGATGTCGTCGGTCCAGCCGCGCGCCTCGAGGTTCGGCGGCAGTTCGCCCGGAAGCGATTCCGCCGGAGACGGAATCAGCACGAATTCGATTTCGGGGAGTTCGTGGGGCAGACGCAGGATCGTCTCGGCGTCGAAGACCTCGCGGTCGAAGGCATCGACCGGCAGGTAGAGGAGCACGCGAAATCGCTCCGGGAGCGGCTCCACGCTCGCGGCGAGCCCCGGCACCGGGAGGGGCACGTACGCCGCCGCGATCCCCGTCTCCGCGAGCTCGTCGACGAACCAGGGCGCGTCGCACCAGTGCGTCGCGCCCTCGACGATGCCTGGCGAGACATCGCCGCGGCGCGCGGCCTGGACGGCGAGGAGCGCATCCGTGCCCTCCCAGTGCATGACGAGCGGGCGGCGGCGTAGATGGAGGAGCACGTTCACGGGCGTGCGCCGTTCTACGCGCCCGCCCACGAGATAGACGATGTCGCTTTCGGCAGCCGCGCGCGCGATGCGGAGCCAGCCGCGCGGGCTGCGGCCGGGGTGGGGCGCGTAACGCGCGCGCCAGCCGCGCCCCCGCAGGCCTTCGGCGAGGATGCGCCCGAAGTAAGGCAGGCCGAGGAGCAGGACGCGCGGTGCGTGCGAGCGGGCGACCACCGTCAGCGGGGCACCAGGCGAGCGGGCGGCGATACGACCGTCGCGCCGGGGGGCACGTCCTTGGCCACGAGCGCGTGCGCGCCCACGGTCGCGCCCTCGCCGACAGTGACGCCGTGGAGCACGGTCGCGCCGGTGCCGAGGTAGGCGCCCGCGCCGATGCGTAGCGGTGCCTGCTCCCGGGGGCGCCGCTCCCGCAGCGGTCCGGGGCCGACATCGATGTGGGTGATCAGCGTGCAGCGCATCGAAAGTGTCGCCTGCGCCTCGATCGTCACCGCATCGGCGAGGTCGATCAGCACGTCGGTGCCGAGGTGGACGCCGTCGCCGATGACGAGCCGCGAGAAGTCGTTGCCAGCGTTCACGATCTGGAGGGGGCCCGGAATCGACACGTCTTCGCCGACGCTCGCGCCGTACTCGCGGAGGATGGCTGCGTGATCGGCGGTGGTTGCGCGGAGCTGGGCGGCGATGCCTTCGCTGCCGCTCCGTAGGTAGGCGAGGGAGCGGCGGCCACGCGCGAATGCGCGGAGGATGGCCTGACCCGGGCCGGCGATGGGCCGGAGGCGGGCGCGGGCGGCAGCGAGGTCGAGCACGCTTGCACCGTACCCGCCCGTAAAATGCGCGTAAAGCGTGGGCCGATGGGCGCTCACGGAGCGATTTCGCCTTGCTCGGGTGCGGGCGCCCGCCTACGCTTCGGATGAGCGCCCCCCGGCCGTCACGGCCCGCACGAGGCACGCATGCGAACCCGCTCAATCCGGCTCGGTACGGCCCTTATGCTCGGACTCGTTGCCGTTCTTGCGGTCTTCGCCACGCGCTCTTCGTCCGACTCGGTCTCCGCCCAGGGCTTCCCGCCCAATCCTCCCACGATCTACTACGGGACCGTGCCGACCACTACCTCCAACGGCGCTAGCGTGATCGCCGTGGTACGTTCCGGCTCCTCATCCGCGAGCTGTGGCGCCGGCAAGGTCCTGCTCGACGGCTCGCAGCGGGTCTACGCCGTCCAAGTGATCACGGGCTCGCAGCGCGCCGGCTGCGGCGATGCCGGCCGCACCGTGAGCTTCTATGTGACCCCAGACAGCGCCACTGAGGGCGGGCAGCTTTCGAACGAATCGCCTACCTGGACCGATTGTCTAGGCTCGAGCCAGTGCACCACAGAGGTGCCGCTTACGTTTGGGCCGTCGTTCACCGTTCGCGGGAACGTCCCCCTGATGGCCTCGGACGGGGCGTCCTTCTAGGGCCCGCGTTGGCGCGCCGCCTGCTCGGAGCAACCTCAGTCGCCTGGCCCCGTCTCCTCATCGCCAGCGCCGCCGCGTTGCTGATCGCCCTGTTCGCGAGTCATTCGTCGCAGGCGCAGAACCCACCCCCGCTCCCCGACTTCACGACGGCCTTCGGCCAGGTGCAGCTCGATGGTTCGAATATCTCGCCGAGCGAGCAGACGGTGATCGCGTTCGTGAACGGCCGGGCTTGCGGCTTCGGCGCCAGCGAAGTCGCAAGCAACGACCCCGACAACACCACCGATGTGGGCAAGACCGTCTATGTCGTCGACGTGCGTGCGGACGGAAGCGGCGTTTTCCAACTACCGGGCTGTGGAACCCAGAACGACGCGATCAGCTTCTACTTCCCCGAGAGTGGGCGTATGGCGGTGGAGGAGACGACGTTCACGGGGCCGCCGGCGGGCTTCGTGCGTGTCGATCTCTCGCTCGACATCGCGCTCAGCCATCGCCTGAGCGCGCAGCTGACCGCCAGCGACGGGATTGTGAACTAGAAGCGCTCTGTCCTTTCATAGCTCGCTGCGCTCGGACCCCACCTCCGCCCGCCTCCCCCACGCTCAACTGCTGCGGCTGCGCGGCCTGGCGGCCCGCTGCGCCTGCGCGCTCGCTTAGCGCTCGCTGCGCTCGGACCCCACCCCCCGCCCGCCTCCCCCGACGCTCAACTGCTGCGGCTGCGCGTCCTGGCGGCCTGCTGCGCCTGCGCGCTCGCTTAGCGCTCGATGCGCTCGGACCCCACCCACCGCCTCCCCACGCTCGACTACTGCGGCTACGCG
>CAUYXJ010000070.1:0-15334 GCA_963577065.1 Dehalococcoidia bacterium
GCTGACGCCCGCTGAGCCCACTTCGCCTACTACCAGCAGCCGACCGTACTGATCGGCCTCGGGCTCCCCGGACGCCCTCCCTTCCCCGGCGGTTTCGAGGTCGACGCGACCGACCCGCTGCTCCTTGACCTCCTCCGCACGCGCGCCCAGTCGTAGCTCGCCTCGCCCTCTGCGAGGCGTCCCCGCGCGTAGACGAGCCGACGCCGCGGCCTGAGCGATGCCATGCTGTGGATCGAACGAGGAGAGGACCCAAATGAGTGCGAAGCGCATCGCCGTCATCGCCGGAGACGGCATCGGCAAAGAAGTCATGCCCGAGGGCATCCGCATCCTCGAGGAGGCCGCGACCAAATTCGAGATCGATCTCGAATTCGACCACTTCGACTTCGCCTCATGGGACTATTACGAGCAGCACGAGCAGATGCTGCCCGACGACTGGAAGGAGCAGATCGGCGACCACGATGCGATCTTCTTTGGCGCTGTCGGCTGGCCCCAAAAAATCCCCGACCACGTCTCGCTCTGGGGCTCGCTGCTACGGTTCCGCCGCGAGTTCGACCAGTACATCAACCTGCGCCCCGCCCGCCTGATGCCCGGCATCGTCGCGCCGGTCGTGCGCCGCGACGGCACCCCTCGCGAGCCGGGCGAGATCGACATGTACATCGTCCGTGAGAACACCGAAGGCGAGTACTCCAGCATCGGCGGCCGCATGTTCTCCGGCACCGCGCGTGAGATTGTCATGCAGGAGACGGTCATGACCCGCGTCGGCGTTGATCGCGTCCTGAAGTACGCGTTCGACCTCGCTCAGTCACGCCCGAAGCACCACCTCACCAGCGCCACCAAGTCCAACGGCATCGCGATCACGATGCCGTTCTGGGACGAATGCGTCGAAGAGATGTCGGCGGCCTACCCCGACATCGAGGTGGACAAGTTCCACATCGACATCCTCACCGCCCACTTCGTCCAGCGCCCTGATTTCTTCGACGTCGTCGTCGCCAGCAACCTCTTCGGCGACATCCTCAGCGACCTCGGTCCCGCCTGCACCGGCACGATCGGCATCGCCCCCAGCGCGAACCTCAATCCGCCGTCAGCGTTCCCCTCACTGTTCGAGCCGGTCCATGGATCCGCGCCCGACATCGCGGGACAGGGCATCGCGAACCCGATCGGCCAGATCTGGTGCGGCGCGATGATGCTCGACTTCCTCGGCCACACCCGCGCACACGACGCCATCCTCGCCGCGATCGAGACCGCTCTGGATCCCAAGAGCGGCGCCCCCCGCACACCAGACATCGGCGGCACCGCGACGACGGCGGACCTTGGTGCCGCCATCGCCCAAGCCCTGTAAAACACCTCCGACCCACGCAGAGCACTCGAAGCGGGCGACACGAAAGCCATCGGCACCTCCCTACGCATCATGGACAGGCGCGCGAAATACCTGGGGCTGGACACTCCGACCAAGATCGACATCCGTGAGCGCATCATCGAGGAAGCCCATCGGCTCGGCTTAGACGAGGCCGAGATGCTGCAAGCGGCCGAGGAGATTCTGAACGAGGGCAACTTCAACTAGCGCGCTCCGCGAGATAGTCATCGAGCGACAGAACGTACGCGGCGTGGCGCTATCGCTCTTCCGGACCCAGACGACCGCCGATGGCCGCCTACCGGGCGGCCATCGATTAGCATGGGATCGACTAGAGTTGGCCAGTCCGTGGCCAACTCGAAGAGCTCTTCCGTGACCCGCTACCTGGCGCTCGTTCACCCGAAGAGTGGAACGATCCACCTCATCCTCGTCAACGAGCAGGGTGAGCCAGTGGGGCAGCGCTCGATGGTGCGGTCCGCGCCCGAGGGCTTGAGCACGCTGAAGTAGCCGGCCTGTGCGGCGACGTACACGGCGGAGATCGTCATGACGTACCCGCGCGTGGTGCACGTGCACAAGCCACGAACGAGCTACACACGAGCGTCCCTTTGCTAACGGATGTGCTAACACGCTCGTTGCCACCGGCTGCCAGCGGCTGCCATCCTGCGGTCCCTTGGTAGGAGTTTTCAGGTTCAAACACGGCGTCATCACCCTTCGTCGCCACCCCCTGCCACGACTGGAACTTGACTGGCAGTCAGAAGGTAGGGGGTTTGAATCCCCCCAGCTCCACCAGGCCAATACCGCTCGCACGTTTGCCCCGGGACGGTTCCCGAACAGCACTCGCCCTGGCCGCCATTCGACCAACGCTACACCGCGGTCGAGATAGTCGAGCGCACCTCTGTTCTGTGAGCTCTGCTGCCGCACGGCGCTGGAGTGTGAGGCGCTTCGGGCCGGCCGGCTGTCGTACCATCGCAGCCACTCCTCTCAGCCGGCCCTGGGGTTGGGTGAAGAGCGCAGGAGGTCAGCGATGGGATCACTGGACGGACGGGTGGCGATCGTCACGGGTGCGAGCCGGGGCATCGGTGAGTACGTCGCGCAACACCTCGCTCGGGCCGGGGCGAAGGTCGCCATCGCCGCGCGGACCGAGGAAGTCACGGATAAGCGCCTCCCCGGAACGATCCACTCCGTCACCGAGGGTATTCAGCGCGACGGCAGCCAGGCGCTCGCCGTGCGCATGGATGTGCGCGACCCCGAGAGCATCGACGCAGGCGTGGCGAAGGTGGTCGCCGAGTGGGGCCCGGTCGACATCCTCGTGAACAACGCCGCCATCCTCGTTCCCGGCTCCATCGAATCGGTGCAGCCGCGGCATCTCGATCTGATCTGGCAGATCGACCTGCGCGGCCCGCTCCTCCTCCTGAGGGGCTGCGTGCCGCAGATGAAAAAGGCCGGCATCGGCCACATCATCAACGTCTCCTCCAACGCCGGAGTCTTCCCAGGACCGGGTCCGTATACGGAGAAGCGCGCGGGCGGTTCGTTCTACGGGATGGTGAAGGCGGGTCTGGAGCGATACTCGCAGTCGCTGGCGATGGAGCTTCAGGACGATAACATCTCGGTGAACGTGCTCTCGCCACGTGGCCGGATCAAGACGCCGGGAAACCTGTGGGCGGAAAACGATCCCGAGAACCCCTCGCTCGATTTCGAGCCCGCGAACGAGATGGGCAAGGGCTCGGTCTGGATCTGCGAGCAGCCGCCGCAGCAGTTCACCGGCAACATTCTCTTTGACGAAGACCTCTGCCGGGAGCGGGGCCTCTAAAGGCCGTTTCGGAGCTAGTTCGTCAGGTCGGAGATCGTGGGCCCGCCCGAGGTGGCGACGACGCCCGCCGCGCGCAGCGCCTCGACCTCTTCGGCGCCGATGCCTAGCAGTTCCTCCAGAACGCCGGCGGTGTGTTCGCCCATGCTCGGCGGCGGCCCCGCAATCCCTGATTCCGAGCGCGAGAGTCGTACGGGCGAGTTCGCAATCGGGATGGTGCCGGCGGTCGCGTGGGTGACGTCCTGGATCATCTCGCGGTGCTTCACCTGGGGGTCGTTCACGATGTCGGGGATCGTGTTCAGGGGTCCGCAGGGGATGCCTGCCTCGCCGAGCTCCACGAGCCAGTACGCTGTCGACTGCCTTCGGAATGCGTCCTTGAGCGGAGGCTCGAGCGCAGCGTGATTCGCCGTTCGCTTGGGGCCGGTCTCGTAGCGGGGGTCGTCGATGAGATCGACGGTCCCGAGGAGCCCGCAGAGCACCGGCCACTGGCCCTCCTGGAACGCGAGCGCCACCACGAGCCAGCCGTCGGCCGTCGGGAAGGCCTGGAACGGCGTCGCGCTCGGGTGGCGGGTACCGAGCGGCTGGGGCGCTTCGCCGGTCACGCCGTAGCGCATGATCGCGTTCTCCAGAACGCTCACTTGCGCGTCGAGCATGCTGATATCGATCGCCTGGCCCAGCCCGCTGCGCGCGCGTTCGTGGAGCGCCGTGAGGATACCGATCGCGGTATAGAGGCCGGCGACGATGTCGCCGTAGGAGGCGCCGGGGCGCACGGGGTCACCGCCGGGCTCACCCGTGATCGACATGATCCCGCCCATCCCCTGGACGATGACGTCCACAGCGGGGCGGTCCCGGTAGGGACCGGTCTGGCCGAAGCCCGAGGTACTCGCGAAGATCAGCCCGGGGTTCCGCTCTTTGAGCGCTTCGTGGCCCACCCCGAGGCGGTCCATCGTTCCGGGCGTGAAGTTCTCCATCAGTACGTCGACCTTTTCCGCGAGCCGGCGCAAGAGCTCCTTGCCCTCCTCGCGGCTGAGGTCGATCGAGACGGACCGCTTGCCCCGGTTGATGCTGAAGAAGTATCCGCTCCAGCCGTTCTGATACGGCCCCAGCGTACGGGCGACGTCGCCGAACGGTGGACGCTCAACTTTTATGACATCTGCGCCTAAATCACACAGTATCATCGAGGCAAACGGGCCCGATAGGACCCAGGTCAGGTCGAGGATCGTCACATCTTGGAGGGGTCGCGGCATCGCCCCGAGTATACGGCCGCCGGGCGGAGGCGCTGCGCGCGCGCCGGCTGGCAGGCAACGCGCAGGCCGGCCAACGGGCTAGCGCTGGGCCGCGCAGCCCCGGTTCTCCAAGAGGTCCGGGAAGCGGTTCCCGGTGTTCGCAACATCCTCCGCCGTCACGGCGCTGCCCTCGTGGTGGAAGGTGATCGTCACGTTGTCGGGCTGCTCGATCGAGGTGGCCGCGTCGAAGAGGAATTCGTTCGTGGAAACCTTGTAGAGGTGGGTGTGGTTGTAGATGCGGGCGAGGATCTCGTTGGTGTTGATGACCTTCAGGCCGGGATCGATGCCGTCGTCGATTTGGGCCTTGCTCTGGCGGAGTGTGCCACCGCGCACCGGCTCGTCTGCCGCGGCTGTTGGCTCGTCGTCAGGCTCCGCGCCGCCATCGTCGTCGTCACCGCCGCAGCCGACGGCCAGGAGGCTGGCAGACGCTGCGGCGACCGTGGCGCCACCAATAAGGAAGCTGCGCTGCGCCGGCGCCTCCAATACCTACCCCAGTAGCTCCTCTTTTGTGGTCCCTCCAGCCCGTGAACCGGCTCGCTCCGTGGGAGTGCAGTCCAGTTCACTGTTGCCGTCTCCGTGAGAGTGGGCACGTTCACCAAGGGCCCGAACAGGGTGCGGTTCGCCCCCCTCGATGGGCGCCCCGGCTCCGCTATCGTCAGCCTCGCAAGCGTGCTAGAACGTGCGGTATGGCGCCCGAGCCGGCGTAAAGGCAGCCCGTGGCTGAAATCGTATGGCACCGCGTGGCCGCGGCCGATGAGCTTGACGAGGACGACGTCAAGACCGTTCTCGCGGGCCGCAGCGTCATCGCCTTGACCCGGCACGGTGGGCGCTACGGCGCCCTCGATAATCGCTGCCCGCACGAGAACGGGTCGCTCGGCGAGGGGTACATCGAGGCGGGCTGGCTCGTTTGTCCGCTGCACGCTTATCGGTTCGACCCCCACGATGGCTCCCCCCATCGCGACTTCGACGAGGGGCCGCCGCCCTACCCCGTCGAAGTGCGCGACGACGGCGTATACGTCGGCGTGGTCGACCTCGCCGCGAGCTACGAGGACTCCCGGCTCGCGTTTCTGGACGCCGGCCAGTGCGTAACGGACCTGATCGACGCGACTGAGGGGGCAGCCGAGGTTCTGGGCGACTGGCGACGGATCGCGGTGGTGGGCGCCGCGGTGCCGCCCCCGGCCGGACTCCCCTACACGGTTCCGGCCGAGCGTCTGGCGAACGCGTTTGCGATTGCGGAGGCACTCGGTGCGTGGCACGAGGCGTACGAGGCGATGCGGCTCGCGTACAACCGCGTTCCCCGCGAGGAGAAGCCCTCGCTCCAGCGGTTGCCCGAGAAGTACCCGTCGGCGGCTGGGCCCAGCCAGCCTTTCGGGTAGCGGGGTCTAAGGCGGCCGTCCGAGGCTGCCGCCCGCGGGCCGGACATTCGCGGCTCGCTGACCGAGGCGGCTCACGACGCCGCTGAAATCTTCGCCACGGCCTGCGATGTCACGGACCGCGGTGTGGTCTTGGCGGCCGTGGCCGCGGCGGTCGAGCGCTTCGGCCGCCTGGACGCACTCGTGAACAACGCCGGGATCCTCGTTCTCGGAGCGATCGAGGATCTGACAGACGAGGAAATCACGCTGGGTATGGAGACGAACCTCGGCGCGCATATCCGGACCGCGCCAGCGGTTCTGCCACACACGCGCGCTCAGGGCGGGGGCAAGATCGTCAATGTGGGCTCGTCGGCGGGGAAGGTTACGGGGGCCGCTGGGCGGGCTCTACTCGGCCTCGAAACACGCTCTCGAGGCGATCACGGAGGCGTTGTGCTACAGGTCGCGCGCTGGGGCGTACAGGTGATCCTCGTGCAGCCGGGCGAGTTCAAGACGCGATTCCACAATAAGAACCGCATCCTCAGGCAGACCCTCAAAGACGACACGAGCCTCTACCAGGAGCCGGCGATGGCGGGCGCGCAGAACATGATCGATCGCGCGGGGACGCGGCCGGGGCCGCGGACGCTCGCCTCGACCGTTGCGGACATCATCGAGTTGGAGCAGCCCCTGCCCATCCGCTGGCCGGTCGGCTATGACACGCATCGAACGCTGCCGCTGCGTGAGCGGCTCACCGACGCCCAGTGGGAAGAGCTGCGCCTGCGGGCGACCTCGACCCCTTCTTCCGCGGCGGGGATCTTTGAACGATCGGGCAGACGTTTCGCGCTCGGAGGGACTGCAACTAGCGGGCTTGGGGCCGGGTAGCGGCTCTTGGGCCGCTGGGCTGCCGATCGCGGCGCTTGCCGGGCCGCCGAGGCCTATCCCGTGGGCGCTTCGGTAAGCACGAAGTAGCGCCCTGCGGCCTTCTCGGGGTCGGGGCGGTAGATGTAGGTGCTGCCCGGAGCCAGCGCTTCCTCATAGAGCACTTCTTCACGCCCGTTCACCGTCACGGCTACGGCATAGTGGTCGGCGCCGGGGAGGTAGAAGCGCGCGTAGCCGGAGCGGTCGGCTTTGCACCGGCCCAGTCCTGCGACCAGCACCGCGGCGCCCGGGACGGGCCGGCCGTCCTCGTCGAGCACCAGCAGTCTCGCCGTCTGCCTGCGCAGGAAGTGGAGGTAGAAGAACCGCTTGAGCGACCCGGCACGGCCGGGGATCGTGCCGCTGGGCATGTTGTCGAGGACGTCCTTCTCGTAGCCGGCCTGCTTCGGCGTGGCCCAGTCCGCGCCGTACTTCGTGCGGAGGTAGTCCTCCGGTGGGCTCGGAACCAGGTACCGGCCGCCGATGAAATCCACGGGCGCAAGCTCGGCGAAGAGCCCCACGGGGAAGGGGACACCCGGATAGTGCGCGATCGTTCCCTTCACGACGCGGTAGCACTGCCAGTCGATCCTGATCTCGTATCGCATGATCTTGACGTTGGTGTAGAGGCCCTCTTTGTGAACCTCGACGTAGCAACCGCCGGCGCGAAAGGCGGCGACGGTGGGCTCGATCAGGTCCTCGCTGAAGCCGTGCATCCCGATGATCGAGCCGAGATCGAGATCGTCGTCCCAGGGGATGAGGGCGTGGTCGCGCACGGCTCCGAGGCAGGTTCCCTGTCTGAGGAAGAAGACCACGCCCTGCTCGTCGAAGATCTGCTTCGCCTGGCGCAGGAGCTTCTCGGCGTCCGCCGTGTTCATCGCCGGGATCGTCCGCTCGATGTGCTCCAGCAGGGCAGCGTTCTCGGCGTCGCCGGCTTCGGTCATCATCCGGCCTGGTCTTTCTCCGTGTGCCTAATGGACCGGCACTAGCGCAAGGACAGCCTCGAGGGCCTCGACGAGGCGGCAGTTCTCGGCGGGTGTGCGCGACGCGATGCGCAGATAGCGGTCGGCGTCGGGCATGCTCTTCGCTGCGCAGTCCTTGATCAGGATGTTGTGCTCGACGTACAGCCGCCGCGCGAGCTCAGGGCCCGTCGGTGATGGCCCCGTCAGGCGACAAAGCACGAAGTTTGCGTCGGGCTCGACCGGCTCGATCCCGGGCATCGCGCAGAGCTGCCGGTACAGATCCTGGCAGGCCCTCCGCGTCAGCTCGCAGCTCTCCTCGAACTCGCGCCGGTAGCGGCCGACGGTTCGTAGGAACTCCTCAGCGAGGCCATTGATGTTCCAGATCGGGAGCCGGCCGCGGATCTCTCTGATGAACTCGCGGTCCGCGCTGAGCAGATAGCCGAGGCGCAGTCCCGCGATGCCGAAAACCTTGCTCATGCTCTTGAGCACGACGAGGTTCGGGTGCAACGCGACCATCGACTCGATGCTGCCCGCGCAGCCGGCACGGGAGAACTCGATGAACGACTCGTCCACGATCAGCCGGCAGCCGGCGGGCTCCAAGCGGCGCGCTAGCCTGAGTACATCGTCGCGCGACACGGAAACGGCCGTCGGGTTGTTCGGGGTCACCAGTACCGCAAAATCGGATCCCGATGAGATCGCCGACTCCGCGAAGGCTTCGATGTCGACCGCGAAGGCGGGCGGGTCGAGCGGCACGCGGTTGAGCTGGGCCGGAGCGATGACCGCTTCGTATTCGTTGAAGGACGGCGTCGAGATCGTCAGACGGGGTGAGCGCTGACCCAAGACCTTGATCAGCTCGGCGCCGCCGTTCGCGACCGCGAGCTGGTCTGCGGCGCTCCCGGTCCAGCTCGCAACGAGGCGGGCGAGCTCGCTCTGGCCGACTGGGTAGTTCGTGATGATTTCGGGGAGGTTCTCCTGGAAGGACGCGAGCATGGCTGGGGGCGGGAAGTTCATGTTGTAGAGGTACGAGTGATCGACGAAGCCGTAGCGCCAGTACGATCCGTGGAGCTCCGAGATGCGGTCGTACTGCGCGTCGCGGTCGAGGAAGAGGAACTCCGCCGCCTCGAGATCGCGAAGGTCGTCGATCTCGCACCAACGGCTCTCCGAGACATCGACGGCCTTTAGGTCCGTGACGGCCCGCTCGGCCACGCAGTCTCGGAAGACGGTTTCGTAGTACTGCTGGATGTTCCCGGCTTCGACTTCGCGGCAAAGGCGCGGAAGCAGGTGGTCGTTCAGGAGCTCTTTGCGAAGGAGATAGAGATTGACGGTCTTGAACGATTGCGTCACGTCGAAGCGCTCGTCCTGGTCGGCGCCGAGTACGAAGTTCGTGATCCCTCCGCCAGCGTCGCAACAGACGACGGTGCCCGAGAGGCCGCGGCGGTACGGCGCAACCGCAGCACTGCTGCCGGGCTGGGCGAGCAGCGCCGAGATGAGACCTTCATCGAAGACGACGTCCGCCTCGAGCAGGAGGGTGTCCTCTTCGAGGTAGGCGCGCGCGTCCCAGAGCGAGCGGATGTTGTTCGTCGCCGCATAGTCGGGCGCCTCGACGTAACGGATCTCGATTCCGGCGAAGCAGGAGCCGATCCGGTTGCGAATGATCTCGCCCCGGTACCCGATGACGATCACGGCCTCGGCGATCCCCTGGCGGGCGAGCGCGCGTAACGCCCGCTCGAGCATCGGCTGGCCCCCGACCTCGACGAGACACTTGGGCAGGTCCGCGGTGAGGGGATGTAAGCGATCGCCCTTGCCCGCTGCGAGGATCACGGCGCGCGGCGGAGGCGGCGGAGATTCAAGACCGACGCGTTGGCGGGGTTCGCCCCCTTCTGCAGCGGTCATGCGTTCGGCACTCCCGCGGCCCAGCCACGACAACGGGCGGCTCGGCGCTTGCGGTACCGTGCCGGCCTCACTTGCTGGCCTCGTTCGCTCCGGTGAAGTACGCGTGAAGGCGGTCGATACCCTCGTTGTAGCGCGCGTTGCAGAACGCCAGCCGCAGATCTTGTGGCACCCCGAAGTCGGTGCCGGGAACCACCGCCACGTGGACCTTGTCGAGGATGTCCCGCGCCAGCTCCTTCGATGTGGCGAAGTCGTGTTCGGCGTTCCACTGCCCGCAGCGCAGGATGGCGTAGAAGCCGCCTTCCGCGGCGAGGGGCTCGCAGCCCGTGCCCGAAAGGCGCTCGGTGGTGTACTCGGCGCGCGAGCGGTAGATGCTCGTGAGTTCCGCGGGGCTCTCCTCGTCTTCGAGCGCCGTGATCATGCCGTACTGGTAACACGGGTCCGTACAGAGCAACGTGTGCTGCTGAATGACGCGGAGATTGACCTGCAACTCCGTTGGCAGGATGGCGAAGCCGATACGCTTCGTGTACATCCGAAAGCCCTTGGAGAAGCTGTTCGTCACGATCGTCGTGTCTTTGTGGTCGGGCAGGAGTTCCAGGGGTGAACGGAACTCGTCGTAGAACATGGTGTTGTTGTAGATCTCGTCATTGAGGATGTAGGCCTGATCGTTGACGATCTCGTAGATCTCTCGGGTCTCCTCTGGCGTGACAATGTTCCCTACAGGGTTCCCCGGCGAGTTGATCACCACGAGAGACGTGCGCTCGGGTGAGAAGTTCCGGCGGAACGATTCCATGTCGACGCGCTTCGTTTCGAGGTCGATGTCGTAGAACTTGACCGTGGCGCCGGCGAGAGTCGCGCAGTAGAGATAGAGCGCGTAGTACGGTCGCGGGATCATGATCTCGTACTGAGGACCGGAAAGCAGCTGGAAAACGTTGCGGAACAGCGGAGACGTTCCCGTGTTCACGATCACATTTTCGGAAGAGATATCGGCTTTGTAGCGGCGGTTGTAGAACTGCGTAATCGCCTCGCGCAGTTCGGGAAGCCCCTCTGGATAGACTCTGCGGACGAAATCTCGGTCGTGCAGCTTCTCGACCATCCGCTCGAGCACGGCGGGGGGCATGAACAGCTCAGGCACGCCGATTGTGAGCTTGAGTACGTCCGCACCTTGGTCGATCAGGTCATCGGCGAGCTCATCCAGCACGAACATCTGAAATTCGAGATCGTTCGGCATAAGGTCCCTGATAGTGAGCGGCATCCAGCCTCCTTGGGTAATCGATCGCTGACGAGCGCCAGCCGGAGCGCTATGGCGACAGTCCTACCGGCTGATGCCGGGACCTGCGGCCAAAAAGATAGTCATCGGGGCAGCCCGTGCCCAAGACAACGGTCGCCTGCGGTGGGCGACGGTAAAGACGCTCTTGCCCGCACCTTACAGCAATCCGCGGCGCCGTGGGGCCTCGATTTGTCGGTTGGTCGCGCCGCGGGCCGTCTTGCGTGGCGTGGGAGGGGCGCCGATCGGCCCCGATCCGGGCGTCGCGAGGCCTCGACGATTTCGGCCTGAGGCGGAGCTGCTAACGTGGGCGGAGGGCCCCCAGCGGCCCGGGAGGCTGACCGCGAATGCGGATCGGGATCGTTTCGGATACGCATATCCCGGAGGTGGGGTCGGAGCTACCGCCGCAGCTCTTTGAGGTGTTCCGCGACTGCGAGCTGATCCTGCACGGTGGCGATCTGCACGCCATCTCCGTGATCGACCGGCTCGAGCAGATCGCTCCGACGCTCGCCGCGCGCGGCAACGGCGACACCTACGAGCGCGACGGCCTGCGACCGGGTGTGCCGGAGGATGCGAGGATCGCCGACGCTCGCGTTCTGCAGCTTGGCGACTTCGGCGTGGGCCTGACCCACGACCTCGAGCTCGCGGAAAAGATGCCCGACGAAGCCGCCGCGGAGGCGCTCGCGGAGGTCTTCGGGGCCGCCGTGGACATCGCGGTTTGCGGCCACACGCATGTTCCGCTGGCGCGCGGGCTGGCGAACGGGGCCACGCTCCTCAACCCCGGAAGCGCCACGATGCCGTACGGATACACCCACCTGCTGGGAACGGCCGCGCGGCTCGAGCTGGGTGCCGGCCGGTTCGAGTTCACGGTGGTCGACCTGCCCAGCGGGCGCGTCGAGGTTTCGTACGAGGGCCCGGCTGCGGGAACGCTCTGGAGGGGTTCGCGGCCGGCCCCCCGCTAGTCACAGGTTCGAAATTCGGGCACCGCTGAGCAGCGCGAGGGGCGAGCCGGTCACCGGCGTCCGGTCCCGGAATGGGCGCGGCGGCACGTCGCGGTTCCCCAATGGAGGGGGGCCGCCGCCGAGTTGGCGAGCGGCGGTTTCGAGTTCCGCGTGATGACGGCGACGAGGTTCGCTTCATGAGGCAAGCGTTTCGGCCCTGGAGCGCCCACCTCTTGACCGCTGGCTCGCGGCGCCATCGACCCCTGCGTAGACTCGGGGGCAAGGCGCGGCGGTCGCGTCGTGCGTTTTTTGGGGGACGGCATGGTCAGTCTCGAAGGCCGCTCCGCGATCGTGACCGGCGCCGCCGTCGGGATCGGCAACGCTTACGCGCGGGCGCTCGCGCAGGAGGGCGTCAATGTCGCGGTCTGCGACATTCTTCCGGAAATCACGGCCCTCCCGGCGAAGCTCGAAGCGGAGGGTGTCCAGGCCGTGGGCTGGGTGGCAGATGTCTCGGCAGCCCTGGATGTGCGCGCGGTGGTGGATGGCACGATCGAGGCCTTCGGCGGCATCGATATCCTGATCAACAACGCCGGCAAGGCCGCGATCAGCGTCGCCGGCGACGACCTCGACAAGACGCTCAATGACTACGAGGAGATCGTGGGGACGAACCTGAAGGGGGAGTTTCTCTTCGGGCGCGCGGTGATCACGCAGATGCTCGCGCAGGGTCGCGGCGGTGAGATCGTGAACGTGGCAACTGACCACGGTGTGACCTGCGGCGTGCCCAACGAACTCTGTCCCAAACTGCCCACCTGCCCGCCCGCGTGGGCGACGACACGAAGGCCGGTCGCGGGGGGCGGCATGGACCTGTACGACGCCGCGAAGTGGGGCCTGCACGGGCTCGCTTACTCCTGGGCGAAGGCGCTGAGTCCTCACGGGATCCGCGTGAATACGATGTGCATGGGCGCCACAGATTCGCACATGCAACGATCGTGGAACGGCATCGCCGTCGGCCAAGAGGACACCGACCCCGAAGCCAAACGAGAGGTCGACACCTGGATGCGGGCGGAGGATTCGGCCCAGGTGGTGATCGATCTCCTGAAGGAAGGGCCGGCGGGGCGCACTGCGAGCTTCCATAATCTTTGTCTCGGCCGGCCGCCGGAACTCGAGCCCGCGCCGCCGAATCGCTACGTCTATGAAGGCGAGCTGCAGGCCCGCGCTTGAGGGGTCCGTGACCGCAAGAGCGCGCCTCCTCCCCCCCCCCGAGCACGCGCCTCCACTTGGTGATGGGCAACCTCAGCACGCGCAAGCACTCTCGCCTACGAGCGTTCATGACCGCCACAAACATCGATCCCATCTCCACGCCTGCCTCTGCGAGCTGGCTGAACGCCATCCAGTCACACTTTGCTCCGCTCAAGCAGTTCGCCGGCGCCGGCGCCAACGACCCCCGCCACGAATATCGTCGCTTGCGCATCGCGCGCTAACTCACCTGGCTCAACCGCCAGAAAGGCGCCACCGAGGCTGCCCTCGCCAAGTTCTCACGGACTAAGTTGTGGAGGCACTAGCTCCAACTCCCTCAGGAGACCCGAAGAGCCCCGTTACTGGACCACGGGACTGGTAGTCCTCTGGTCATGCGCCGCCCCGGGGTGTTCGTCGAGGGACGAAGGCGGCGCTGATTCCGGCGCACGATTCCCCCTAATGCCCGCGGGCCGGAATCCAGCGCCGCCCGCTTCAGGTCGAAGCTCGATCCATGCATGCCCTGCGTGCGGCCGTGGCCAGGCCGTTTCTCCCGCTGAATCGCGTCGGTTGGAAGCTGATGGCGCCCTTCGTGGTGCTCACGCTGCTCATTGGTGTCGTCGGCTCGTGGCTCGCCACCCGGCATGTCACCGGCTCGTTGGAGGAACGTTTCGAGAACCATCTCCTCGAGTCCGCAAGAGTGGCCTCCGATGCCATTGTGCGGCAGGAGGACGAGCAGCTCGCGCTCAGTCGGACGGTGGCCTTCACGAAGGACACCGGCCGCGCCATCCGGACCGCCGATACGGCCTACCTCGCGGTCGTGGTCGCACCCATCGCGGCGAACGCCGAAAGCGAGCGCGTGGAGATCCTCGGCCTGGACGGAAAGGTGCTGTTCGCCGCGGGCTCGTCCGTCGCGGCGGCACCCGCGGCCGAGCCCGTCGATCGCTCGGGTTGGTTCGCGGTCCAACGCGTCCTTGCAGGCACGAGCGACGGTCTGGGCGACAAGTTCGCGCAGATCGGAGAAACGGATTCGGGGCTGACCCTCCTGACCGTCGCGCCCATCTATGACGGCGACGAGCTCGTGGGCGCCGTTGCAGTCGGCACCTCGGTGCAGACAATCCTCGCCGCTGCGCAACTCGAAGCGCTCGCCGACATCACCGTCTACGACTTCGCGGGCACGGCGCTCACCACGACCTTCGCCGGGGGTGTCGAGGCGAACCCCGCTCTCGGCGCGAGCCTCGATACGGCCTCGCTCGTAGAGAGCGGAAGCCCCGTGGCGCGGGGGCAGATCGCGGGACGCGACTACGCGTTGATGTACGGCCAGTTGGAGGTGCGGGGGGCGGTCGTCGGGCTGTTCTCGGTAGGGCTGGCGGAGGACTTCATCGTCTCAGCGGGGGCCGTCACGCGGCTCCAGATGGGGCTGCTCTTCGGGGCGGCCACGGCCATCGTCCTCGTCACGGGGTGGCTCATTGCGCGGCGTTTCACGCAGCCCATCGAGAGGCTGAGCACGACCGCGCGCGCTGTCTCGGCCGGCGATCTCTCCGCGCGCACGGGTCTCCGCGGCGCCGATGAGATCGGCCAGTTCGCGACCACCTTCGATGCGATGACCGAGCGTGTCGAACGGCAGCACCTGGGCACGATCCGCGCCCTCGCCTCGGCGATCGACGCGCGCGATCCGTACACACTCGGCCACTCGATCCGCGTGGGCCAGCTCGCGGTCGCTCTCGGGCGGGAGCTGCGGGTGCCGGACGCGGTCATCAGGCATCTGGAGGTGGGCGGCTACCTCCACGATATCGGCAAGATCGGAATCCGCGATGCGGTTCTCCTCAAGCCCGGTGCCCTCACCCCGGAGGAGCGCGCGCTGATTGAGGAGCATCCGGTCGTCGGGCTCCAAATTCTGGAGCACGTAGACCTGCCCGGAGGCGTGCTTGAATTCGTCGGGCGACACCACGAGAAGCTTGACGGCACCGGCTACCCGGCGCGGCTCGACGCCGACGAACTCGGCGCCATCCCGCGCATCGCCGCGATCGCCGACATCTATGACGCGCTCACGACGGACCGGCCGTACCGGGCGGGGATGTCGGTCGAAGAAGCGGCCCAACTGCTCAAGCGCGAGGCCTTATCGGGGAAGCTGGACTGGACCGTTGTCCGTGCCTTTGAACGCATCGTCGACGACTGGGAAGCGCGCCTCGTCGCGGACCCGTCGCTGGTACCGTTCACTCCCATCGGCGAGCCGTCCCTCGTCGTGCCACCGCGTGCGCGGCTCCGACCGAACCGCGAAGCGCAGCTCCGCGAGCGGGTGGCGTGAGCTGGCGCTTCGTCGCAGGGGCGCTGGC
>CAUYXJ010000071.1:0-14882 GCA_963577065.1 Dehalococcoidia bacterium
TTCCCGACCTGCACCGCGGGCCGCATCTCCTCGAAGCGTGCTTCGGGGTCGGTGCGGCTGGCGAGCCCGCTGGCGCCGTGGATGCCGTCCCGGCCGGTGTCGGCGCCCACGAGCAGGAGGGCGTTGCCCTCACCGCTCGCATTGGCGCTGAGGATGCCGCCGGCGCGAACGAGGCCCACGCACATCGCGTTCACGAGCGGGTTGCCGTTGTACGACGCGCCGAAAGCGACCTCGCCGCCAACCGTGGGGATGCCGAGGCAGTTGCCGTAGCCGCCGATGCCGCCGACCACGCCTTCGAACAGGTAGCGGTTGTTGCCCTCGTCGAGCGGGCCGAAGCGGAGCGAATCGAGCAGGGCGATGGGGTAGGCGCCCATGGCGAAGATGTCGCGCACAATGCCCCCGACCCCGGTGGCAGCGCCCTCGTACGGCTCGATTGCGGAGGGGTGGTTGTGCGACTCCACCTTCATGACGACGGCCCAACCGTCGCCGATGTCGATCGCGCCGGCGTTCTCCTCGCCCGCGCGCGTGAGGACGCGGTCGCCGCTGCTCGGGAGGAGGTGGAGGAGGGGGCGGCTGTTCTTGTAGCCGCAGTGCTCGCTCCAGAGCGAGCCGAAGACGCCGAGCTCGAGCGCGTTCGGCTCACGGCCAAGCTGCGCGACGAGCGTGTCGTACTCGTCGCGGCTCAGCGCGACGGCGTCCAGCGCCGCTTGTTCGACCGACACGCCTACAGGCTACGGGCGCGAGTTCGTGGGCGCGACGGTCGGGGGGTGAAGGATCAGCAGCGACTGCCCGGCACTAGTCGAAGCCGAAGGGCGGGTACTCGTCGACCAGGAGCAGGAAGGACCCGCTCAGCCGGGCGTTCCAGCGGTTGTAGCCGACCAGGAAGTGGTGCAAATCCTGGGGGACTCGACCGAGGATGACCCCCACGACCCAGGCGTAGATGGTGATGACGAGGGCAGCGCTGTCCAGGTACCTCATCGCGACGAAGGGGGGGCGACGAGGAAGATGCGGAAAAAACGTCTTCAGCCGGCTCCGGCCCTCGACCTGCTCGGCGACCGCGAGCCTGACCGGATAGCTGCCTTCCGGCTCCAGGTTGAAGGGCGGGTCCTGGTCTGTGAGGAGGAAGCCGCAGCCGCGGGCACGGGTCGCCCGGTGGAGGACGCCCGTGGAAAATCTCAGCATCCCGGCGGGGTAGCGGCAGGCCTGCTCCCTCGTTTCGCCTCGACGTGCCGGGTGGCGCGGCTATTCGAAGCCGTACGGGGGGTGCTCGTCGACGAGGAGCATCCAGTAGCCCCCGAGTCGCGTGTTCCAGCGCGTGACGCCTGCGAGGAAGGTATGCAACCCCTGCGGCACCTGGCCGGTGATGAGCGCAGCGAACCAGGCGATCACCATGATCAAGAAGGAAACGATGCCCAGGAAGTAGAGGATGATGTAGTGCGGGATGATGAGGAAGATGCGGAAGAAGGTGGTGAGCCGGTTGCGCCCCTCGATCTGCTCGGCGACCATCAGCCGAATGGGGTAGTCGTCCTCCGCGTCGAGGCTGAACGGCGGGTAGACACCGGTCAGCAGCGACATATAGGCGTTCGCTCGCGCCTGCCAGCGGGTAGCGCCGATCGAGAAGCCGAGCATGCCTGCGGGGTAGCGCCCGGTGAACATGATCGCGAACCAGGCAAGAAACGTAATCACGAACTGCGCGATACCGAGGAAGTACAGGATGATCAGGTGCGGGATCGCCAGGATGATCCGGAAGAACACCCCCAGGCGCCCCTGCGCGGCCGTCGGATCGACTTCCAGCTGGATTGGATAGTTCGCCGCCATTGAAGTCATCCCTACGCTCCTTCGGCCGGGCGTCTCGTCGCGCCCCGCGCCGGGCGTTCCTGCCCTGCCTAGACCGCGACCCCCGCCGCGGCCTCGATTACTGATTGCCAGATGCGGTTGCCGTCCACCCCGCCCACGAGCTCTTCGCCCGCGCGTTCGGGGTGCGGCATCATGCCAAGCACGTTGCCGGCCTCGTTGCAGATGCCCGCAATGTTGCGTGCGCTGCCGTTCGGGTTGGCGGCGGCTGTGGGCTCGCCGCGATCGTCGCAATAGCGGAAGATGACGCGCCCCGCGCGCTCGAGCTCGTCGAGGGTGGCGGGGTCGGCCTGATAGTTACCCTCGCCGTGGCTGATGGGGATGCGAAGCACCTCGCCAGCGGCGATCGCGGACGCCCAGGGCGTCTCGACGCCCTCGCGGCGCAGGTGGCTCCACTCGCAGCGGAAGCGCAGGCTGCGGTTGCGAATGAGCGCGCCCGGCAAGAGGCCGCTCTCGCAGAGCACCTGGAAGCCGTTGCAGATGCCGATGACGGGCAGGCCCGCCTCCGCGGCGCGAATCACGGCCTCCATAATCGGCGAGAAGCGCGCGATCGCGCCGCAGCGGAGATAGTCGCCGTAGGAGAAGCCGCCCGGCAGCACGACGGCATCGAACCCGCTGAGCGAGGTCTCTTGGTGCCAGACGATCTGTGTCTCTTTGCCGAGCACATCGCCGAGGACATGTTCGCAGTCACGGTCGCTCCAGGTTCCCGGGAAGCGAACGATCGCGAACCGCATCAACCCCCCGCGGGCGCCGGTAAAGGCGCGAAGCGCCGCGGAGTATAGCAGCGCCGCCGGCTTCGCCCGTCGAGATTTCGCTGGGCGCTAGGAACCCGCCGCATCGCTCACCTCGACGCCGACCGCCGCGGGGTACTCGATGCGCGGGTGGTAGACGGCCCGAAGCGTCGCGCGAAAGCTCGCAGCGACGTCCTGGAGCTCGCGCATCGTGATGTCACACTCGTCGAGCTGGCCCTCCGCAAGGCGCTCCGCGAAGACGGCGTTCACGAGCTCGTCCATGTCCTCGTTCGTGTCGGGCTGGCTCGCCCGCACGATCGCCTCACAGGAGTCGGCGAGCATCACGATCGCATGTTCTTTCTCTTGCGGGCGCGGACCGGGGTAGCGGAACGTCTCCGGATCGACTTCACCGTCGGCCGAGGCCTGGCGATAGAAGTAGGTCACGAGGCGGGTGCCGTGGTGCTGGGGGATGAAGTCGCGCACGATCGCAGGCAGGCGGCTCTTCCGTGCGAGGTCGATGCCGCCCGTGACGTGCTGCTGGATGAGGCGCGCGCTCTCCTCGGGTGGGAGACCGTCATGCGCGCTTGCCCCCCGTTCGATGTTGTTCTCGATGAAGTACTGGGGCTGCTGGAGCTTCCCGATGTCGTGGTAGTACGCACCCGCGCGCACGAGTAGCGCGTCTGCGCCGACGCGGTTGGCGGCCTGCTCGGCGAGCGTCCCCACCATCATGCTGTGGTGGTAGGTCCCTGGGGCTTGGTCCTGGAGGCGCAGCAGCAGCGGGTGCCCCGACTGCGCGAGCTCCATGAGCTGCATGCGCGTGGTCACTCCGAGGGCCATTGACAGCAAGACGTGGACGCTCAGGCCGAGGACCGCTGTGCCCGCTCCCGTCAGCGCCGCCGCCGCCGACAGCCAACCCAGGCTCGCGGTAGAGCGCTGTTCGGTGAGGAACCAGAACGCGAGGAGCACGGCGCCCGTGGCAACACCCACGGCGAGACCGGCGAAGGCGAACCTGCCCAAGCGCTCCGTGCGCTGGATCGCGGCCGCGCCCGCGAGTCCACCGGCGGCGTAGGCCATCACGAGTTCCAGCGGTTCGAGCGTGCTCGTGAACTCCGCACCCGCGAGGTCCGGCGTCGTCGTGGCGATGAAGCCGGCGAAGAGCGCGACGCCGATCGCCACGACCGCGCCGAATCTCGGCGCGGACACCGAGGCCACGACGATCGCCGCGGCCGCGACCGGGATGGCGTAGGGATAGAACCGCGCTTCATCGTCCGGGAGCAACGCGGGGAGGGCGAGCCGCACCGCCAGCAGCGTTCCCAGCACGGCGACGAGGGTCATCAGCACGGGTCGCTCGGCTGGCTGGGCGAACGGCTGCAGCCGGTAGAGGTAGACGCCCAGCGCTACGCCGAGCGACCCGGCAATGAGGAACCCCGCTCCCAGATCGCCGAAGTCGAAGCCCTCCTCGATCACCCCTGTCTCCAACAGCGCCTCGATCAGCGCCGCATCAAGCGGCTGACCCTCTGCCACGAGCACCTGTCCCGCGCTGTACGTCACGATCACGGGATCCACGGCCGCGCGGGCTTCGTCCTGGCGCACGGCCGTCGCCTCGTCGTCGATCTCGACGTTGGCGACCACGAAGGTCTCCAGCAGCTCACGCAGCGCCCCCTCGCCGTTGGTGAACGAGGGCACGTCCTCAACCAACAGATACGCCTCGATGCGGCTCCCTTGGTCCTCGCTCAGCACCGGCGAGGCGAGGATCACGGATACGCCCTCGGCGGCCGTCGCGTGGAGGTCCTCGAAGTTCGCCGCGTTGAGCGAGAGGAGCGTCGAGCGAATCGCGACGCCGAGGCCCTCGCTGCCGGGCACCTCGGCCAGGGCGGCGAGCCGCTCGTCCGCGGACAGACCCTCCTGGCCTCGTATCTCCGTGGCCTTCTCGAAGAGCGAGGCCAGGAGCGCGAGCTGATCGCCGCGCAATGTCGGGAGGGGGGCGGTGGCGGGATCGACGGCGGCGGCGGCGGCTGCGCGCGCTTCCTCGGTGAACGCCTCCGAGACGTACTGGCGGTCATTCGCTGCCACGAGGGCCCGGGGTGCGACGTCACCCTCGTGGAACTCGTCGCCCTCGGGCAGGAAGGGAACGACCAGCGCAGCCGCGCCAAGGGCGATGAGGATGCCGAAGAGGGCTGCGCCTGTGCGTGTTACGACCGGATCTGGGTGTCGGCGCAGCATGGGGTGCGCTTCCGATGATAGCAGAGCACCTCCTTCGCTCAGCTCGTGTGCGCGCGGTTCTTCGTTCCTCCCGGCACGGTTCGGTGGGGGCGGAGACGGGCGTATCGTGCGCGATCGCGCTGTCCCCCCAATTCGGTGGGGTCTGGGTGGCTAGCGACGGTTTCGGGAGGCGACTGTGGCGGATATCACGAGCCGGGTCAGGGATGGCCTCGAGGAACTCATCGAGAGCGGCGTTGAAGTCGGGCTGCAGGTGGCGGCCTACCACCACGGTGAGCTCGTGGTCGATACCTGGGCCGGGCTCGCAGACGTTGAGTCCGGGCGCCCGGTGGACGGCGGGACGCTGTTCACCTCGTTCTCGTGCACCAAGGGAGTAACCGCGACCGCAATCCATATCCTCGTCGAGCGAGGCGTGCTCGCCTACGACGAGCCGATCGCGAAGTACTGGCCCGAGTTCGCTCAGCGCGGCAAGCAGAGCGCGACGATCCGTCATGCGCTGACGCACCGTGTCGGCGTGCCCCAGATGCCCGACGCGGTAACCCCGGAGCTCATGGCGGATTGGGACTATATGTGCGAAGCGATCGCCGCTCTCGAACCGCTCTGGGAACCCGGAGCGAAGACGGGCTACCACGCCTACACCTTCGGCTGGATCCTCGGGGAGGTCCTGCGCCGAGCCGACGGCCGTCCCATCGCCCAGTTCGTGCAAGATGAGATCTGTGCGCCGCTGGGCCTTGACGGGATCTACTTCGGCATCGACGACGCGGCCGAGCCGCGCGTGGCGACGCTCGTTGACGGCCCTCGCCCGGATGCGCCCGCGGCGCCCGCCGACACCCTCATCGCGCGTGCGATCCCCCCGGCCGTGGGGATCCTGGCCGCGCCCTACAACCATCCGGCCGTGCGGCGCGCGGCGCTGCCCGCGCACGGTGGCCTCATGAGCGCACGCTCCCTCGCGCGCCACTACGCCGCGCTCGGGAACGGTGGCGAGTTGGACGGCATCCGCATCCTGTCGGAGGAGCGGGTGCGTACTGCGACGGCGCTGCAGACCGACGAGGTCGACCAAGCGATCGTCCAACCGGTGCGAAAGGCGCTCGGCTACTTCCAGAGCGGCCCCATCTCCGCGATGGGACCGCGCCCGACCGCGTTTGGGCATCCAGGGGCGGGGGGAGCGCTCGGCTTCGCCGATCCAGAGCAGGAGTTCGCTTTCGCGATCACGAAGAATTCGCTCGTCGCCGGCACCGAGCCCGGGGCCAGCGCGGCCGCGGTTATTGGCAGCCTGGTACGCCGGGAGCTGGGCTTCCCCGACGAGGACGCGGCTGGCTAGTGCCCCTGCGACGGTGACTGGGCGGGGGCACGGACCAGCTCGGGCGGCGGCAGCCTACCGCCTGCTCAGGGGCCCGCCGGTGGATCGCCGCGAAAGGTGCGGTAGGCCGCGCGCGCTCGCTGGAGCAGCCAGGAGCTCCCCTCGGGCACGCTCAGGAGCAGATCCGCTACCTCATCGGGGGCGAACCAATTCCACTCGCTCCCGCTCATGTCGTCCCCGGGCAGGAGATCACCGCCTTCGTAGGAGGCGACCCAGGCCATGCTGGTCATCGACTGGACGTCATCGTCATAGCGATAGGTCCATGCATGAGCGAGGCCGAGGAGCGTGGCGCGAACGAGCGGTCCCAGCTCTTCTCGCAGTTCGTGCATTGCCGCTTCTTGAACCGTTTCCGCGGCTTCGAGCGCACCGCCGACGGGCCGCCAGCCGTCCACCCCCGGTTGGCGCAAGAGGAGGAGCTTCTCATCATCGCGGAACAGGAAGACGAAGGCGGCCTCGGGTCGCGCGACGAAGACCCGCCCGCTTTGCGCCGTGACAGTCGGCAGTCCCGCCAAGCGGGCCATCGACTCCGTCATTGCATTCTTCTGGCGTCGCCGATGCCCTGATCCTGACGTTTCGGTCATACCTGCTCTCGTGTCGTCCCGGACCCCGTGCCCCTATGCGTTCGTTCGGCTGGGGGCCCGCATGCGTTCGCCGGCCGCGAGCCTGGCAGCGCACCGACGGGACTCAGCGGGCGCGCAGTGGGTGGCCGCCCGGCGCTAGCTCAGCAGTTCGCGCACCACTTCGTTGATCTGGCGGCCGTCGGCGCGGCCGCGGAACCGCTCGACCAGCACCGGCATCACCTTGCCGATGTCCCGGGGCCCCGAGGCGCTGGTCTCTGCCACGACGGCGCGGGCAGCCTCGACGATCTCGTCGCGGCTCGCTTCTTCCGGAAGGTAGCCCGCGAACGCCTCGAGCTCCTGCTCCTCCCGCCCTACGAGGTCATCCCGCCCGGCTTTACTGAACTCGACGATGCTCTCGCGGCGTTGCTTGACCTGCCGCTGGACGACCGCCAAGAGGTCACCCTCGGCGAGATCGCCGCGAGCCTCGATTTCGGCGTTCTTGATTGCGGCCGTGAGCATGCGCAGAGCGGACTTGCGCACGTCATCCTTCGCGCGCATCGCGTCACGAAGGTCGCTTTGGATCTGATCTTTGAGTGTGGCCATAGGGGGCGCTGATCACCCTACCATCCGTCCGTTGGCGCTGGAAGCGGGCCCTACCCGTGGACGGTCACTCGGAGCTCTGCCGCCATTTCCTGGTCGCGCACCCGGTGAAGTGTCGCCCGAAGGCGCTCGTCGAGCCGCCGCAATCGCTCCTCGATCCAGATCCCCGGTCGCTCGCAGAGCATCGCCGGTGCGTCGAGGTTGTAGCGGTCCTGCTTCGCTCTCAGGCCACGGGCTGCCCGCGCAAACTCGCGGCGGCGTGCGGCGATCAGGGGCGCGCTGCGCAGCCAATCGGCGGATGTGGTAACTCCCTCCACAAGCGTGCGATGCGCCCGCTCGGTGGCGGCGAGCCGTTCTTCGTCTCGCTCGATCTCGCGGGCGAGCTCGAGCCATTCGGGCAGCAGGCCGGCGTTGCCGAGGATCCGATGCGCCATCCAGAGGTCCCCGGCCAAGCGATCGCGATCACGGCGTGGGAGCGGAGCGCCCGCGCCCGCAAGGTCGTCGAAGGCGCCGTCTTCGATCGCCTCCAGGATGCGGTTCTCGACGAGCTGCTCGAGCCTCACCGCGGGCCTCGCGGGCCTCGCGGGCCTCGCGGGCCTCGCGCGCGCGAAGCGGGACCGGGGACGGGCCCGTTCCGAGCGATCCGCATGAGAATCCGGCTAGTCCGCGGAGGGGAGGACCTTCGGCTGCATGAGCTCCATTTCACGGTCACTGATCTTGAGTTCGCAGTCGCCCGGCTTGATTACGAGCACCTCGATGCCGGTCTCTTCGTCCTTGTAGCGCTTCCCTAGCTGTACGGCCATGCGTCCCTCGTTTTCGGTTGTTACTTCTTGAGCTCGAGCGGGGTGTCGCCACACTTCAGCTCGCCCTCGCCGCCCTTGGTGACGATGAACTCGGAGCCGCAATTCGGGCAGAGATACCGCTTCCCTGTCTGTGCCGCCATCCGTTTGTCTCCTCTGCCCGTGGCGATGTCTCTGGGTTGTGCGCCTGGATCGTAGCCAGGCATCTCTGAGAGCGTCAACGAAGCGCGCGTTTACTCGACGAATACCACCGCCAGCATGTCGATGTGGTAGGTGCACGTGATCCGGAACTCGCCGGGCTCGTCGAAGCTGATGCTGCGGGTCTCGCCGACCAGGATGTCCTCGCCCTGCTTGTCGCCGTCGATGGTGATCGTGTGGATGCCATCGAGGTTGCCGAAGACGATCTCGGTGCCTGCGGCCACCTTCACGCCGGCCCGGTTCGGCTCGCCGGCCTCGCCGTCGGCGACCACGGTCCAGTCGTTCGCGTTCGCCTGGATGCTGACCTCGGCAGAGGTCGCCTCCGGCTCGTCGATCTCGATTGGACCCGTGCCCACGCCGGGGAGGGTGTCGAACGTGCTCGGCGAGACCGCGTGCTCGACGCAGGCGGTGCCGGGGTTGAGCTGGTCGGGGGGCGCCGATCCCCAGGCGTCCTCGGGGAATGCGAGCACCTTCCCGACTGGCAGGACCGCGTCTGCAGCTACTTCGTTCGCCTCGCCCAGCGTCGTGGCGGTGACATTGCCGAAGCCGGCCGCCGTCTGCGCCAGGTCGCCGCCCTGAACGACGTAGCTCCCGATCGGGGGGAGGGCGATGAGGACCTCGGTGGTCACTTCCACGCCGGGGTCGATGACGTTGAGCGCGCGGAGCGTGCCCTCGTCGAGGCCGTGGGCCGCGGCGATGGACGCCACGGTGTCGCCGAACTGAACGATATAGTCGCTGCCTTCGCGCAGGACGAGGGTGTCGCCGGGCCGGACTACTGCGTCGACATCGAGGCCGGTGTCTTCGGCGAGCGCGAGGACGGGCAGGTCGTGCGCGTCAGCGATGTCGGTGAGGGTGTCGCCCTCCTGCACCCGATAGGTGGTGCTGTCGGGGAGGAGGAGCCGGCGCTCGGCACCGATCTCGTCACCATTTTCGCGCGTCGCCAGGAGGCGGGCGTTCAGCGTCCTGATCGAGCCGGGGCTCACGCCGTGCTGCGCGGCAACACCTGAGAGCGTGTCTCCGGCGCGCACGAGGAAGGTCGCCCCTGCGGGTAGCGCCAGGGTCTCGCCGGGGAGCAGCCCGGTCGCGCGCTGATCGGCCTCGGGGTCGAGGGCTAGCGCGTCGTCGTCGCCGCTGTAGGGCAGGAAGAACGTGCCGCCATCGTCCAACTCGTAGGCGATGCCGTTGAGCTCGGCGATCAGGATTGCGCCCACGTGCTCGCGTTGGGCGAGCTTCGCAACGGTGTCGTTGTTGTCCGCTTTCACCCGCCGGCCGTCTGGCAGGTCAAGCTGCTCGCCCTTCCTCAGTTCGGAGGCGCCCGAACGGAAGCCGTTCAACGCGGCCACCTCGGCCGCGCCGATTCCGTGCGCCGCGGCGATCAGGTCGAGTGTGTCGCCGGTGATCGAGGTGCTGGATTCGTGATTGAGGTTGTGCGCGAATTCGACTGTCGCCAGCCAGCCATCGTTCGTCGGGTTGCCGAGGGCGTCAAAGGCGCCCTCCTCCAGCGGCGCGGTGAGGAGCCGCACGAGGTGGCCGATCTGGTTCGCGGTGAGGCTGCCGCCATTGGTCGTAAGCCAGGCCGGCATGAGCGTGCCCGCGCGGCCGCATTCGAGCGTGCGGCGGATGAGCGCCTGGTTCTGCGAGAGGACCAACGGGTCCTGGTTGCGGAACGCGGACTTGTTCAGGGTAAGGCCCACGCCACCCTCGCCGCGGATGCCGTGGCAGGTGCGGCAGTTGTTCGCGAAGAGCAGGGCGCCGCGTTCGATCGATTCGCTCTCGAAGAAGTCCGCCTGCCTGTCGGCGCGGACGGGGAGGTCGATCGCGGTATAGGCGGCGCAGCCCGCGACGTTCAGGAAGAGGAGGGCCACGATCAGGAAGATCTGGCGCTGGGTGTTCAACCGGTCCTCCGCGTGCCGCTAGCCACTGTAGCGAACCGCCCGCAGAGGATTGGGCGGGTTCCCGCCGAGGGTTACGGCGCGCGTGTTGACGGTCACCGAGCCATCCCGGTTCGTCGTGACGAGGAAGGTGTCCATCGGGCGCGGCGCCGGTCCGAAGACGCGGACACCGGCCCGCGAGTACGTCGAGCCGTGGCAAGGGCAGCGGAACCAGCCGGTGATGCCGGGGAAGGCCACGGCCGCACCATCGAAGTCGCCGCGCCAGGGGACGGTACAGCCGAGGTGGGGGCACTTCCAATAGAGGGCCACGAGCCCGCCGGCGCCGCCCTGGCTGAGAACGTCGCCTTCGGCGCCGTCCAAATTCACGAGCCAAAACTTCCCCTCGGTGATGCGCACGGGCTCGGCGCCGGGAGCAGGAACCTGGATCTGGGGGACCGTCACGGGGCGCCCGAAGCCAGTCGGGCTACGCAGGTTGAAGAAGCCGAGGAAGGCGGCGCTCATCGCACCGGTGAACAGGGTGAGGCCGGCGAACGCGCTCACCCGCATGAACGAACGGCGCGAGACCTTGCGGGCCTCCGCTTGGCGTGCACGCTCTACTCGTTGCGCCATCCGCCCCTCACTCCTGCCCTGGGATGCCTTCGAGTGTCCTCAGGTCCCAGGGCCAGATGAGATCCTGGCCGGGGCCCCGGAACGCGGTTCCGATAATCGTGAGCATGAGGAAGACGCCGACGAACCCGCTCATGAGCGTAATCAGGGCGTCGCGCCGGGTCAGCACCCAGCCGATCTTCCAATAGGCGTAGATGAGCAGGCAGGTGAGCCCGACCATGAAACCGGCGGGGATGCCGATATCGACGAGCAGCGTCGGCAGGTCGATCTTTTGGAAGGTGGTGACACCCGCGCCCGGTCCCTCGTCGAGGATCTTGAGGTTGAACCAGAGATAGGGGATCGAGTCGGCCCAGCCCGGCCAGGGGACCACCGAGGGGTCCTTGATCGCGGCCGCTCGTTCCAAGAAGGCGAACCGGTCTCCTCCCGAGAACCCGAACCAGTCTTTGAGCCAGATGGCGACCTTGCCGGAGTTCCAGAGAATCAGCGAGAGCGTGCCCCAGAGGCCGACGTTCAATGAGACGACCGTGTTCCTGATGGAGTTCGCGGACGCGAACCACCTGCCCTGGCCCTCGGTCGACTGGTCGAAGTAGGGGAAGCCCCCGAGGACGATGAGCCAGACCGTGGGCACGATGATCCCAGCGAGCGCTGGGTTCATATGCAGCAGAAGCTCCTGGAGGTTGAGCAGGTACCAGGGTGCCTTCGCGGGGTCGTTCGTGACGTTGGCGTTGGCCTCATCGAGGAGCGGCGCGTTCATCGCGAAGGAGAGGAAGAAGAGCGCGACCGTGAAAACCAGCGCGGAAATGAACTCGACGAATACGAGGTCCGGCCAGACGAGGACCTCCTCGTCGCGGGCGCGCGGGGTTGGCCGAACAACGGGACGGGCAACGACGACGGTGGCCATGCGCTAGCTCACCTCCCCGTCGCTACAGCGGTCGCGCTAGGCCGCCATCCCGGCGAATCCGCCAGAAGTGGACGGCCATGAAGATGGCGGCGAGGAGGGGTAAGCCGATGACGTGGAGGGTATAGAAGCGAATGAGTGCGTCGGGACCGACCTCGAAGCCACCGAGCAGCCAGAACTTCGTCTTCGGGCCCAGCACCGGCGCGGAGCCGGCAATGTTCGTGCCCACGGTGATAGCCCAGAAGGCGAGCTGGTCCCAGGGCAGCAGGTAGCCGGTGAAGCTCAGGAGGAACGTGAGCACCAGCAGGATGACGCCGACGACCCAGTTGAACTCGCGCGGTGGCTTGTAGGCGCCCGTGTAGAACACGCGCAGCATGTGCAGGAACACGAGGATGACCATGGCGTGCGCCATCCAGCGGTGCATGTTCCGCATGAGCTGGCCGAACTGCACGTTCGTCTGGATGTTCTGGATATCGAGGTAGGCGCGGTTCACGCTCGGCACGTAGTAGAACATCAGCAGGATGCCGGTGACCGTGAGGCCCAGGAACATGAAAAACGTGAGCCCGCCGAGGCAATAGGTGTGCGTGATCTTTACGTGCGTGCGATGGATGCGCGTGGGGTGGAGGTGGAGGAAGACGTTCGTGGCGACGACGAGCATCTGGTTGCGCGGCGTGTTGGGGTAGCCCGTGCGGAAGATCGAACGCCAGAAGTAGTTATGGAAGAGCTTGTCGTAGACCTTGTCGCCGAGGGTCGGTTGGGTGGGCTGTTCAACGGCCATGGGGCTTAACGCTCCCACCACTTGCCGAAGGCAACCATGATTCCGAGCCCCACGAAGATCGTGATGAACACGAACACGAGCTCAAGGAATTCACCAACTTCCACAGCCCCTCGCCCTCCCCCACTGAGTCGCCGACCACCCCGGCTTTGGGCCAGGGTTTGTGAATCTTGTAGCAAACGATTTATACACCCGCCCCAGAAGGGGGGTCAATTCGCTGGACCCCCTGGTGGTGGGCGCCCCGATGGCCCGTATTCGAGAGGCCGATACGCGGACGCATCGTGGATCCGGTACGAATCAGGCGAGAGCTCGGCGGCGCCTGCCGGAGCAATTGGGACAGATCAGCGGCGCCGTCGGAAACGCATCCGCAGGAGTCCGCGAATGTCCTCCGCGGCGGTGCTCAGGATGCGCACCTTCGTGTCGGGATCCTCGACCCAGCGCACGGGCAGCTCGCAGATGCGGAGCCCCTCCTGGTGGGCGAGGATGAGCATCTCCGAATCGAAGAACCACATCCGGTTCTCGATCCGCGGAACCACCGCCTCGACCGCGCGCCGGCTGAGCGCCTTGAAGCCGCACTGCGCATCGCTGATCCGGAGATGCGGAAAGAAGCCCCGCACCAGCAGGACGTAGCCCCGGGAGGTCACCTCCCGTTTGAGCGATCGCTGCGTCTCCGACTTGCGCGAGAGCCGCGATCCGATGGCGACGTCGCAGCCCCCCTCCGCCACCATCGCCACGAGGTCGGGCAGATGGGCAAGGTCGGTGCTCAGATCGACGTCCATGTAGGAGACGATGTCCGCGTCGCTCTGCATCCACGCCTCGCGCAAAGCGAGCCCTCGCCCCTTGATCGTCAGGACCAACGCCTGCACCGCGGGGAAGGTGTCGTCGAGCGTGCGGGCAAGCTCGCTCGTGCCGTCGTTGGAACCGTTGTCCGCGATCACCAGGCGCCAGTCGTAGCGGCTCTGCTCGGCGAAGAGCGCGACGGTGCGCTCAACGCTTTCGCGCAACACCGCCACTTCGTTGTAGCAGGGGATGACGACATCGACGCGTGGGCGGCCGGCGGCGGTCACCGGGGCATTGTCCGCTGCCGTCCGCGGACCCGCCATCGGGGCGCTGCCTGGAGCACGTTGCGACGCCGCACGTGAAGGTGCCGCCCCGTAGAATCCGGCGTCCTGGGAGGGATCTATGGCCGCCGACGTGTTCTCGATGGAAGGCAAGGTAGTGATCGTCACCGGCGCGAGCATGGGGCTCGGCGTCAGCTGGGCCAGTGCGCTCGCGGACCGCGGCGCCGACATCGTCGCGACCTCGCGCAGCCTCGACCGCCTCGGCGACACACGCGCGCTGATCGAGGGCAAGGGCCGGCGCTGCCTGCCCGTGGCCTGCGACGTGCGTGAGTACGACCAGGTCGAGGCTCTGATGAAAGCGGCTTGGGACGAGTTCGGCACCGTCGACGTCCTGGTCAACAACGCGGGCATCGCCGACGTCCGTGCCTGGCGCGCCGAGCATTCGGATAACGAGATCTTCCAGGAGATCGTCGATACCGACCTCACGGGCCTCTGGTACTGCTGCCGCGGTGCGGCGCAGCACTTCCTCCGCCAGGGCCACGGCAACATCATCAACATCAGCTCGATCATGGGGATCGGCGGCTTCGAGGGGCGCTCACCCGGCTACTTCGCCGCGAAGGGCGGTGTCAGCAATCTCACGGAGTTCCTGGCGGTGGAGTGGGGCGACCGCGGGGTGCGCGTGAACGCCCTCGCCCCGACCGTCTTCGACACGCCCATGACACACGATGGCCTCATCCAGAGCGGGGTGATGGAGATGCTCGAGGGGCGCACACCGATGCGCCGGATCGGCCAGGGCGAAGACCTCATCGGCCCGATCGTCTTCCTCGCCTCCGATGCCTCCCAGTTCGTGAACGGCGTGGTGCTCCCGCTCGACGGCGGCCTCACCGCGAGCCGCGGCTACCAGCCCGGCCCCTTCCCCATGGACGACTTCGATACGGAGGGCGGCCGCGGCCGCCCGCTGCTGCCGGGAACGCCGTGGGAGTGAGCCAACAGCCTCCAGCTAAGAGCCCGCGGGCTCCGCGACACACATCCGGCGCGTGACCTCGTAGATCATGCGGCAGCTCAGGCGGAAGCTCTCGAGGCTGACGCGTTCGTTGTGGCCGTGGACGGTGCCCGCCAGTTCCGGGGCCGTCAGCCCACCCGAGAACCCATATGCCACGACGCCTTGGTTGCGGAACACGCGGCTGTCGGTGAACCCGACGGTGACGCCGGGAACGACGACGGCGTCCTCGACGAACTCGCGGACGACAGATTCGATCGTCGCGAACAGCTCGGTCTCGTGGGGGCTCGCCTCAGACGAGCCGGCAAAGACGCGTTCGAGCCGGAC
>CAUYXJ010000072.1:0-14485 GCA_963577065.1 Dehalococcoidia bacterium
TTCTTGTAGTCTTCCTGACCGAGCTGATTCAGATCGCCCAGCAACGGACTCAAGGGACCCGTGTACGCGCCCTTACCCTGCCGGATCGCAGCGATGAAGCCCTCATAGTCCACTGCCTTCTGCAGTGCCTGACGGGCCCTCACATCGTAGAACTTTCCGCCATCCATACCGAAGAGCGTGGTCGCACCGACAGGGATGTCGACAATGTTGAAGTTGTCATTGCCCTCGTACTCCGGCAACTCCAGTGGGTCGATAGACCCCAAAGCATCGAGGTCGCCCGCGAGGAATGCCGCCTTCACGGCCGCGCCGTCGGGGATGATACGCGTTTCCCAGGCATCGATATACGGACCGTCCTCGACGAAGCCGTCGTCTGCAGGCGTGTGCTTCCAGTAGCCTGGCCAGCGCTCGAGACGCGTGCCTTCAGCATCTCGCTTCACAAGCGTGTAGGGGCCACTACCCACACCCAGCGGCATCTCCTGGAGCTCCAAGGTGAGGTCCGCCTTGGTGCCGTCGATGCCTTGTTCCTCGACTATTCGTTGGTTCATGAACGCGTAGTAGTGCCGTGAACGGTAGATCGGGATATCCGCATTCGGCGCGTTCCAGCTCTCCACCATCGTCAACTCGTCCGTGGCGTCGAAGGAGTCGGCAATGCGGAAGCCAATAGGTGGTGTGATGTGGGTGCCGCCGCGCGCATCGTAGATAGGCGCCAATCGGCTGAAGCTGAACGCGACATCGTTGGCAGTGACCGGGTCGTCGTTATGGAAGGTCATGCCCGGGCGCACGTTCCAGACGAGCGTTATGGGGTCGACCTGCTCGAAGCTCTGCATGCCGTCCATGGCGAAGAGGCTCTTCGTCGGCTGGTAGGTGTACGGCATGGTCATCGTGTTGTAGATGACTTCCGTGTTGTTCAGATGGAAGATCGCCGGGTCAAGACCCGCGTCCTCCACTAGCTTGGAGTTCCTAAAGGTACCGCCCCTCTTGAGTGCATCAGAGGATTGCGTCGGGGCCGCGGTAGCCGTCGGATCTGGCGTCTCGCCGGCCGCCGTCGTGCCGGTCGGGTCGGGATCGTCCCCGGCAGGGTCCGCGCCCGTATCGTCATCGTCGTCGTCGCCACAACCGGCCAGAATGGCCGCTGAGCCGACCGCCGCGATGCCGCTGCCAGCAAGGAAGCGGCGCCGACTCACCGGCCGGTGGCGAAGCCTCTTCCAATAGTTCTCGCTGTCTCGCATGCGTTCCATCCCCTTGGTATTTCAGGTCTCATGATCTAGTACGTTGAGACCAGGATTCTGGTTTTCCCCAGGCGAAACTATACGGTCAGTAGGCGCATTGCGAAAGCTCGCGCGCAAGAGACCCTGTGACCCCAGCCAGACCGCCCTCCCATTGCTAACCACACGTTCCCCGAGGGACTCTAGATCCGGCCTCGAAGCCTCGGATCGAGGCTGTCGCGCAAGGCGTCCCCGAAGATGTTGAAGCCGAAGACGGTGATCGATAGAGCAAGGCCCGGGAAAATCGCAAGCCAGGGCGCTTGGATGAAGAACTGGCGCGAGCTCCCCGAGAGGTCCGCGCCCCAGGAGGGCGTGCCCACGGGCACGCCCACGCCGAGGAAGCTGAGGCTCGATTCGGTGAGAATCGCGGCCGGGAGCGAGATGCTCGTGACCACGATCATCAGCCCCGCCATGTTGGGCGCGATGTGGCGCCACATGATCCGGATATTGGATGCTCCGACGACACGTGCGGACTCGACGTACTGCGACTCCCGCTGCTCGAGCACCAAGCCGCGCATGATCCGGTAGGTGCCGGGCATGAAGAAGATCGAGATGGCGAGCACAAGGGTCAGCTCCCCCTGAGAGAGCCCCGGTAAGTCCGGTAAATCGCCCCCAATCGAGGTCCGTAACGTGAGCGCCAGGAGGATGCCGGGAATCGCGATGATCATGTCGGCGAGCCGTCCGACAGCGAAGTCGACGACGCCGCCCGCATAGGCCGAGAGGAGAGCGAGGGCGGTGCCCGCAACGGTGCCAAGGAGAACGGTCGCGAGGCCGATCTTGAGCGAGATCCTGCCGCCGTAAAGGACGCGCGAATAGACATCCTTGCCGCGCGCAGTCGTGCCGAAGAAGTGGTCGCTGCTCGGCGACTCGAGGGAGTCGGGACCAAATCCTTTGGGATCGACCGTGTTGAGAACGGGGGCGAAGACTGCACCGAAGACTACGATCGCGATAAGGACGGCGCCCAAAGCCCCGAACGGCTCGCGGCGTGCCCACCTGAGCGGGTTGAACCGCTGGCGCGGCGGGATCGCATATTCCGCGAGGAGTGCGTCGTCTGGCAGAACTGCTTCGTCTTGTGCCATTTCCTTAGTACCGAATCCTTGGGTCGGCCACCGTGTAGAGGACGTCGACGACAAGAGTGACCATGATGAACACGAAGGCGAAGGCCACGATTGCGCCCAGCACGAGCGGATAGTCCTGCGCGATCACGGCCTGGAAGGTAAGCAGACCGAGGCCCGGGATGGCGAAGATCTGTTCAGCGATGACGACCCCACCAAGGACCGCCCCGACCTGCAGACCAATGATGGTGATGACGGGGATCAGTGAGTTCCTGAACACATGTCGGTAAACGACCACGCGCTCACGCAAGCCCTTCGCTCGCGCCGTGCGGACGTAGTCTGAAAAGAAGACCTCCAGCATCGAGGTGCGCACCAGCCGGGCGATGCCGGCAGCGCCGGAATAGGCAAGAATTAGCGCGGGCCAAATGATGATCGACAGGTTCTTTATCGGGTTTTCGGTGAGCGTGACCCAATCGGTCGCCAGCGGCGTCCATCTCCACCAGATCGCGGGCAGGGTGAGCAGCAGCGTGGCCGTCCAGAAATTCGGCACGGAGATGCCAAGTATTGTCACCGCTCTGAAGAGGTAATCGATGGGGCTGTTCCGTCTGACCGCAGATATGACGCCCACCGCAATACCAAAAATCGATCCGAGGAGGATCGTGAGCAACCCGATCTCAAGCGTGTTCCAGATGCGCTCCATGATCTGTTCGGTCACGCCGTCCTGGGGTGGCGTGAGACTGTCGCCAAGGTCGCCGCGGACCGCGTGGCCAAGCCAGTCGAAGTACTGCACGTACCAGGGGCGGTCCAGGCCGAACTTCTCCTCGAAGATCTCCAGCTGGTTCGTATTACCGTCACCGATCGAGGCAACGCTCGCGAAGGCGGCGCTGCCGGGCCGGATGTAGAGCAGCAGGAAGAGGATGAGCGAGATTCCGAGCAGCATGAACGGAACGACGATCAATCTGCGGACGATGTAGCCGGTCATACTTCCTCAGCCAGCCCTCGGGCGGAATTCGCGGTGGCTCAACGGAGGCCGCGCTGCTCTACGGTACGTGCCGGTGAGCGCTACGGATCCGTTCCCCACAGAGGCAACCATCCGCCCGACAGCTGGTTATCCCCCGATTGCGGCGTCGGGGGCAGCGGCGCTGCACCCTGCGCGATGCCGAGGATTCTCGACGATCGCCCCCTCTGCCAGCAAGGGCTCGCCTGAGGACGCTCGCGGCACATTGGGCGCGAAGCGGCGCCATACCCCGCGCCCGCCCCGAGGAGAGCCCCGTAAACTCGGGCGATCGCGCGTACGGAGCAGGCAGATGGCTGATTCCCCGGAGGATCCCGGCGAGCAACTGGGCAACATGGTGGTGGAGTGGGCGGAGGCGTACTGGGACACCCAGGCGCCGGAGCTGCGCCACTACCTGGGGTCGCCAAGCGACCTTCGGCCCGTGGTCCTGAAAGCGTTTACCGCAGGGGCGGTGACGGTGTTTCAGCGCTGGGACGAAGTGCGACCGCTCGTGCCGCGCAAGCGCCCGTCCCGAGATGATCTCCCGACCCACCATGGGTAAGGCCGGAGGGGCAGTCGGCCGCTGGGCACGAATCGGTAGTATCTGGCCCGCGTGGAGGCCAAGACGATGACTGATGGAGCGGAGCTGTTCGACCTAAGCGGGAAGACCGCGCTCGTCACGGGCGGCAGCCGGGGGTTGGGGGCGGAGATGGTGCGAGGCTTCGCGCGCGCGGGCGCCGATGTCGTGATCGCGAGCCGCAAGCTCGATTCCTGCGAACGGCTCGCGGAGGAGGTGCGCAGTGAGACCGGCCGCCGCGCCCTCCCCGTCGCCTGCCACGTGGGTGACTGGGCCCAGCTCGAGCAGCTGGCCGAGACCGCCTACGCAGAGTTCGGCAAGGTCGACATTCTCGTGAACAACGCGGGCATGTCGCCGCTCTACGACCACGTCAGCGAGGTCGGCGAAGAGCTCTACGACAAGGTGCTCGCCGTGAACCTCAAGGCGCCCTTCCGCCTTACCGCGAATATCGGCACACGCATGGCCGCGGGTGACGGCGGCTCGATCATCATGGTCTCGAGCACGGCCTCACAGAACCCGAGCACGAATGCGATCCCGTATGCCGCGGCGAAGGCCGGTGTGAACACGATGACCCTCGCCTTTGCCCGGACGTTCGGGCCCAAGGTGCGGGTCAACTGCATCATTCCGGGACCGTTCCTGACGGACATCTCGAAGGCCTGGGACATGGAGGCCTTCAACGCGCGGGCTGCCAGCACGATCCTGCTGCAGCGCGGCGGCGAAGCCGACGAGATCGTCGGCGCGGCCCTGTACTTCGCCTCCGCCGCCTCGAGCTTCACGACCGGAGCGCTGCTGACGGTCTCGGGCGGGTCCGCGCGTTAGGGGCTTCGACCCGCTGAATCGGCCCTCGGCGCTGGGTCGAGCGCCGAGGCCTCATCGTCCGCTTTGGTGGCCGGCGTCTCGAGGAGGGGCTCGGCGTGCCAGCTGAAACGTTCGTGGAAGCGCAGCATCGCGCGCAGCAGCGGGCGGGCGAGGAAGAGAAGCAGCACCGCGTTCGCGCCCGCGCGGAGGAGGTCCCAGCCCGCGCTCGTGATGAGGTAGAAGTTCCAGTAGCGGCGCAGGGTCTCGAGGAGCCCCAGGCCGGGCTCGTAGGCGACATCAGAGCCGCTCACCACGAACGGCCAGAACCAAAGGTTCGTGATGAAGCCGTAGGCGAAGCCCCAGAAGACGCCCGCGGCGACCATGATCGCGACATCGAGGCGCGGGTGCGGGCCGCGTCCCGTGAGTGCGCGAACCAGCCCCAGGCTCATGGCAATCCAGCCGGCCGCGAACATCTGGAACGGCAACCAGGGACCGAAGCCGCCCGTCACCACGGCGCTGAGGAAGAAGGAGAGCACACCCAAGAGGAACCCCAGGCGCGCGCCGAAGGCGTAGCCCCCAATGATCAGGATGAAAAAGTAGAAGCTCGCCCCCGCCGGGAGCGTGACCGTGCGTAAGACCGCCGCCAGCGCCGAAAGCACACCCAAGGCCGCCAGCGAGCGGCTGTTGAGCGCACCGCTACTGAGGTCCGCAACGATCAGCGCCAGGCAGAGGGCCGCCAGGCCGGCGAACACGATCGGGCCGTCGGTGGAGTGCGTGAACCAGCGCGAGTCCGGATCGGTGGCGCTCGCGAAGACGAAGGGGTGGAAGTACGCAACCACGCCGATCATATTCAGGCCCACGAACGACAGCATCCCCAGCGCGCTCTGACCACGGCCCCTCATCGCCCCGCCCCGCGCCCCCGTCGCCAGAGCAAAGCGCCGCCGAAGAGCAACAGCAGCCCGCCCGCAGTTGCCGCGAAGGCGACCAGCGCCCCCGCGCCTCCACCCCCCTCGGGCGAGGAGGCGCTCGTCGCCGACGCCTGCGGCGATGGCGCCGTCGTCAGCAGGGTGGGCGAGGCGGTAGAAGCGGGCAGCGAGGGCTCGGCAGCCACAGTCGTCGCACCGGCTGGCGTCGCCGCCACTGAGGCGGCCTCGGCCGGCGGCGGTGTCGGCGAGGCCGCGCTGGTCGTGGCGGACGCCTCGGCGGCGGCGGTCGGGGTGGGAAGAGCCGTGGGGGTGGGGGCGGCCGAGACGACCGTTGGGGTCGTGAAGCTCGACGGCGGGTGCCCGCAGACGTCCTCGAACGAAAGCAGGGCTGGGGCGGGAGCGTCACCGGGACGGCCTTCGCCCCACTTCCAGGCCTGCAGCTCCCCATCACGGGCATCGAGCCCGCGGAATCCCAACGACGAGTAGCGCCAGGCCGCGTCTCCGTACTCCCGGGAAAAGAACGCCCAGTACACACAGGGGCCGCCTGAGCCACATTCACAGGTGCAGGAATCGAACGACCCGGAGTGCTGGCAGCCGACGTCGTCGATGCTGCAAACCAACCCCGAGAAGTGGTTGACCTCGACCCCCACCCGCACGAGAAGTTCGTCACCCGCGATGCCTTCGCCGGCGAAGGCGACGCAGGCGGTCTCGATGCGGCCGTCGCCGTAATCGATGACCACGCCGGCCTCACCGTCGGCGAGGGCGGCCGTCGCCGAACCGTCGAGTGACACCAAGAGCAGCGCGATCGCGACGACGATGGCCCTCATACGAGCACGTCCTCGGGGAGGAGCGCACCCGGCACGAGCTGGGCGACCTGCGTGGGCAGGGGCCCGCCCGCGCCGAAGGCCACGGTGGCCGGTAGGTCGAAATCGACCCGGCCCCCGTCGAGCCGCACCACCCGCGTCGCGATCGCGGCGGCGGCCTCGATGTCGTGGGTCGCGATGATCGCGGCGCCGCCGCTGGCGGTGTGCACCCGCAGCCGTTCCGCGAGCCACGTCTTCGTCGCCGGGTCGGCGCCGCGCGTAGGCTCGTCCAGCAGCCAGACCGGCGGCTCATGCGCGAGCATCGCCGCGATGGCGACCCGCTGCTGCTGACCGACGCTGAGGTCGCGCGGATCGCGTTCCGCGATCTCCGTGAGCCCCCAGCGGGCGAGCGCCGCGGCGAGCGACAGCGCCGAGCGACGGCTTGCGAGCGAGTCCGCGATCTCCTCGGCGACCGTGGCCTGGTACAGCGCCAACGCGGGCTGCTGGGGCACGAGGCCGGCAAAGGCCGAACGCGCAGCGACACCCTCCGGGGGCCGCTCACCACCGAAATGGAGCTCGCCGGCGCCTGGCTCGGCCAGGCCCACGATCGCCCGCAGGAGCGAGCTCTTCCCGCTCGCGTTCGGCCCCATCAAGGCCAGGATCTCGCCCTCCTTGAGGACGAGGCTTGCGCCCGCGAGCGCCGCGATCGAGCCGTAGGCGAGTTCGAGACCGCGAGCGCCGATCAGCTCGGCGCCCACGGGGGGCCGAGCTGGTAGCGGCCGCGGACGGAGGGCCGCGAGGGCGGCCGCATGGCCGGCGTAGGCCTCCGCGGGCGTGAGTGGGAGGGGGTCGAGGCCCAGGCGCCGCCCAAGCCTTGCGACCGCGGGCGCACCCGCGTACGCAGCCGCGAAGCGTCGCGGTGCGAGCCTTGCGGCCGCACCGTCTGCGACGTGCACGACGTCATCGGCGAGCGGCAGGAAACGGTCGAGACGGTGCTCAACGACGAGCGTCGTCAGCCCCCGCTCCCCGTGGAGGCGATGAATGGCGTCGACGACCAGCTCCGCGCCGTCGGGGTCGAGCTGGGAGGTGGGCTCGTCCAGAAGAAGCAAGCGCGGGCCGAGCGCGAGCACCGCGGCGATCGCGACACGTTGGCGCTCACCCCCGGAGAGCGTGGTGAGACGGCGGTCGCGCAGGTGCTCGATCGCTAGCGCTCGCAGGACGCCGTCGATACGCGCTCGCATCTCGGACGGCCGGAGGCCGCGCTGCTCGAGAGCGAAGGCGATCTCATCCTCGACGCGGTCGACGATCGACTGCGCTTCCGGGTCCTGGAAGACCATGCCCGCCGTCAGCGCGAGATCGCGCGAAGGCGTTCGCGTGGCGTCGCGACCGCAGACGCGAACGCGCCCCTCGAAGCGCCCGCCGGAGAACTGCGGCACGAGCCCGTTGAAGAGCCGCAGGAAGGTCGACTTCCCGCCGGCGGACGGGCCCGCAACGACCACGAAGCGGCCTTCGTCGAGCGTCAGCTGGATCTGGCGCAAAGCGGGGCTGTGTCCGGCGGGGTACGTGTACGTGACCCGATCGAGCGTCGCGATCATTGCAGGACGGCCTCGGGCGCGGCGCGCCCCTCGCTGGGCCGGCCCTCCGCGCTCGCGAGGAAGAGCAAGGGCCAAGTGGGCGCTAGCGCCAGGAGCGCGCCCACTGCCCCGAATTCCGGCGCGGGCAGGCCCGCGAACGGGTTGTAGCTGGTCGGGAGCCACCCTCCCAGATCGGCGAGGACGGCTCCGGCGGCGAGCAGGAACGACGCGCGCCCCGCGACGAAGAGCAGCAGCGGCTCGCGCTCGACGTTGAGCCGCGTGGTGCGCCGCCGGCGGGCGATATCCCAGCCCCAGAGGAGGACGGCGGCCACGCCCGCCACCGCTGCGAGCACGCCCATCCAGCGGATTTCGGGGTAGTAGAACCAGATCCAGGCGGCGGCGATGAGGAGTGGCGCGGACGCCATCCCGAGCAGGCGCGTGGCGGCGGGTACGGGAGGCGGCGTGGCGTAGCCGCGCGCCTCCATCGCCTCCGCGAAGCGCATGGCCCGGTCGAGGCCGCCCATCACGACCGGCACAACGATCGCGGGGAGCTCCCGAATGCCGGCCGCGCGGCCGCGCAGCGCCTGCACCTCGCGGATGCGCTGCAGATCCGCGAGCGTCGATGGCAGCAGCGCCAGCCCGATCGTGATCACGAGGCCGGCGTGGAAGAGCACCGCTGGCGCGAGGCGCAGGACGGCGTGGGGACTGACCGCGGCGCTGAACACGGCGAAGCCGAGGAGGATGCTCAGGATCACGGTGCCGCGGATGGCGCCGCCAACGACCGCCTCGGCGGTGATATCGCCGCCGAGGCTGAGGCCGCCGAGCTTGTCCGGGGCATCGAGCCGGGGAAGTGTGAGGAGGACGTGCTCGCCGCTCCCGGTATTGATCACGGCGACGCCGATGGAGAGCACGAAGAGCGCGAGCCCGAGGACCAGCATGAAGCGAATACCGAGGCCCGCCCCCTCCGTCTTTGGCGAGATCGCCGCAACGAGAATCACCGTGAGCAGCACGATCGTGAGGTAGAGCGGGTTCGTGGTCGTGAGGGCAACCGCCATCACGAGCGTGACCCAGCCCGTCCATGCGACCGTGCTCATCGCTCCGCTACCGCCGCTGGCGCGCAAGCAGCGCGCCCCCGGCCGCGATCACCGCGGTCAGAACGGACGCGAGCGCCAACAGCGGAATCGCACCGCTCGCGCCCGTCGCCTGGCCCGTGCCCGTGCCCGTGCTGGGGGGCTCGGGTGCGGGGACCGTGGCCGTTGGAACCGGCGCCATGGGCTCGGCGGTCGGCTCCGGGGTCGGGGTCGCTGGTGCTGGCGGCGCAAGCGGCGTCACCGGAGCGCTCGCAAAGGTCCGCCCCGCGAGTGCCGGGACGACCTGGTTGGTCGCGAAGGCGGGGTCGAAGCCCGCGAACGAGCCGTCTGCCTGCTGTTGGCTGAGGAGGTAGGCGATGGGGGTGGCGCCGCTCGCCGTCGTGAACTGCGGGCCCTCCGGATCGATGGCTGCCGCCACGAGCGCCTGTACCACGAACGCCGTCGAATTCGCGTTCGAATCGCCGCCGAACCCCCAGCCCCCGTCCTCCGCCTGGATTTCGGCGAGGAAGGCAATCGCCGCCGCGATTACGGCGTCGTCCGGTTGCGAACCCGCAGCGATCAGCGCCTGCACGACGATCGCGGTGGAGTCCGCGTCGCCTGCGTCACCGAAGCCCCAACCGCCATCGGCGAGCTGGCCCGCGACGAGGGCCTTCGGCGCAGACACGGGAACGGCCTCGCCAGCGACGACCAACGCCACGACGATGATCGCCTGGTTGAAGTCGGACGCGTGATGGCGCCCGCTATCGGCGTCGAAGGCGGCCTCGATCACGGCGACGAAGTCGACCCCGCCGACAGCGCGCGGATCGAGGCCCAGAGCGACGGCCGCGAGCGTCGCTTTCGCCGCGTCCTGCGGCTCGGTCGCTGCTGCCGCCATCGCGACGAGGTAGTCGCTGGGGGTGGCGCCGGTGGCGCTGACGAACGTGTTGGGATCGAGGCCGGCGGCGCGAATCGCGTAGATCGCATCCATCGACTGGCCGGGACCGAAGCCGCCGAAGCCGCCATCGTCCTGCTGCGTGGTGCGGATGAAATCGACGCCCGATTGAACGGCTCCGCTTTCGGGCAGGGCCGCGCGTGCCAGCGCCGGCAGGGCAAGGAGGGCGGCAAGCGCCGCCAAGAGCACGAACTTCACGGTGTTCCTTTACTTCTTTCCGAGCTCTCGACTCGCGACCGTTGGGCGGGTCGAAGACTCGACGATCGTGCGGAGCGCGACGAATCCGCGCCCCGCACGATGCGGAGTGGTCAGAACACCGGGATCAGGGAACGCTGGCGCACATAGCCGACTCCTCATGGACGAAGGAATCTCGGCAGTCCTGAAGGAAGTTCCTGGCTTCGAGCGAGCCTCGCTCACCCTCACAGTTGCGGAACAGCGCCGGAATCTCACCGGCTTCCTTCTGCTCCACGCCGAACGGCGTGGCCCCAGAACTGAGGTGAGGCCAGCCTGCGCCCGCTGCTGACGCGCGTCAAGAGCGCGGGCCCCTCCCGCAGAGCGACGCAGTGGCGGCTCTGAGCGCAGCGCCCGACGCGAGCCAGGGAGCGATCCCGTCGCTATAATGTCAGGCAATTACCCAGCGACGGCGGGCGCGTAGGCCCGTCGTCGACCCTGGAAGAGGTGCACCAATGGCCGCCAACCGCTCTGACAACGAAGCGATGCCCCAGGCACAGTGCCCGATGGGTCTGGACGATGTCGACCTGTTCGCCCCGGGCGCCCAGGAGTTCTGGAAGGAGTCCTACGAGATCCTGCGTGAGCAGGCGCCCGTATTCCGCCTTCCCGGTCAGGGCTACGAGCCCGGTGCGGACGCGTACGTCCTGACGAAGTACGAGGACATCCGCCGCGTTGCCCGCGATCCCGATCTCTTTCCCACCCGCCAGGGCGCCGGGAGCTCCGGCACCAGCGAAATTCACGACGCCATCTTCACGGAAGAGGGGTTCGGCGATGTCGTGAACTCGCGCGCGCGGCTGCGGCCCGACATGGATTCGCATCGGGCCCATCGCGAACAGCTGACGGAACCCTGGGTGGGCGCGTCCGGAGCGCTCCAGCACCGCCCGATGATCGAAGCCCAGGCCCACCGCCTCGTCGACAACTGGATCGACCGGGGCGAGGTCGAGTTCGTGAACGAGTTCGCGGCGCCGCTGCCGCAGGCGGTGATCTCCACGATCCTCGGCTTCCCGATCGAGGACATGCCCATGACGAAGCAGTGGGAGGAGGCGCAGGTGCGGCGCTTCGTATACGGCCACGGCCCGAAGAGCCTGATGGAGGACCCCGACGAGGAGGACAACGCCCGCGCCCTCGTCGCCTTCAACCACTACATCCAAGAACAGATCGACGAGAAGCGCCGCAATCCCAAAGAGGACATGATCACGTTCCTCACGAACGTCGAGTTCCAGGGAGCGCCTCTCAGCGACGGTGACATCATCAGTGTCGTTTCGGGGATGCACATCGGGGGCAACGAGACGACCCAGTACGCGCTCACCGCCGAGGCTCAGCTCCTCGCCCAGCACCCCGAGGTCGTCGACGAGCTCCGCGCGGACCGCACGAAGATCCGCTTCTTCGTCGAGGAGGCGATGCGCCTCTATTCGCCAACGCAGGGCCTCTCGGGCCGCACGGTCGCGCGAGATACGGAGATCCACGGCGTGAAGATCCCGAAGGGCTCGCTCCTCCACCTCCGCTATGCAGCCGCGAACCGAGACCCGGATCTCGTCGAGGAACCGGACCAGCTGCGGCTCGATCGCAAGAGCCCGGGGCGGCACCTGACGTTCTCGATCCGGCCACGGGGCTGCCCCGGCGCCGGCCTTTCGCGGCTCGAGCAGAACATCGCGACCGAAGTCCTGCTCGACCGCCTGGACGAGATCAAGCTCGCCACCGGCAAGAACGACTTCAAGCACCAGCCCGGGATCATGCTCGGCCTCTACGACCTGCACCTCGACTTCACGCAGGCGAAGACGCCGGTCGCGGTCTCCTAGGAGAGCCCTCACCCCTCGCCGCGTCGCCCGCGGGCCGACACACGCAACGCCGCCCTCAGGGCGGCGTTGCTGTCGCTGGGCGCCCCCCACCCCTGCGATCACGGCGAGCGGATGCCGTGGGCGGGCCCCAGTCACCTACTTCGTTGAAATGGACAGATATCTGCTCATAATGAGGGACGTGCGCAGGAAGAAGGGCACCCTCCTCCCCATCGAGGTCTCGATCCTGATCGCGGGGCTCGAGCTTCGAGCACGCGGCTCGAAGCAGTTCCATGGCTTCCGCGTTGCCAAGGAGATCAAGGGACGTGACGAAGCCAAGCGCCTGACCGCCTACGGCACCCTCTACCGCGCGCTCGACCGAATGGCCAAGGCGGGCTTGCTCGCAAGCGAGTGGGAGGACCCCCTGCTCGCAGCCCACGATGGTCGACCTCGCCGTCGCCATTACGAAGTCACAGCCGCCGGCGAGGCCGCGCTCGCGCAGGTTCCCGAAGACACCCGCCAGGCCGCGCTCGACTTCACGAAAGGCCTTGCTCCCTCATGAACGTAGGATCGCGGTCCGCACGAGGTCTCATTCGCTCGTGGACGAACCTCTACACCACTGGGCTTCCGAAGCAGCTGCAGACGGAGCGCCTCAACGAGGTCGAGTCGGACCTTTGGGACCAGCAGCTCGATGACAGCCTCAACGGCCTCGCCCCCGAGGCCACGACGAGCGAAATGCTCGGCCGTCTGGTCGCGGGGATGCTCGCCGACCTGGCCTGGCGTTTCGAGCAACAGCACCAGTCGCGAAGGAGCAGCAACATGCTTGCGGTCATTCAGCAGAACACTTGGAAGCGCAACGGCCTCTGGGCCTTGTCCCTGGTACTCGCCGCCTTTTTCCTCGTCACTGGGGTGGCGATGGCGATCGGGATGGAGGAGAGCTCTCTCGCGGGCAAGATCGCCTACGGCTCAGGCGTCTTCGCCTTTGGAGTCCTCATCCTCGTGGGCTTCGCCGTGACCGCGCGACGACCAGTCACTGGCGCGGTCCTGCTTGCGGTGGGCGCAGTCGGTGGGGCCGTGATGATGTGGTGGTTCTTGTTGATACCACCGGTCGTCGCTCTCGTAGTGATCGCCTTCGGCATCCACCGTGCGCGTGGGTTTAGGAAGCAGGCGCGCTCAGACACCGGGCCACCCACGGGGACCGCCGCCGCGTAGAGGGTGTGCCGCGCGGGCACCACGAGCTGGAGCTGGCGGTCGCCTCCTCCTAGGGCCGCACGGCCCGCTTCGGGCGCTGCGCGAGCTTCGCCAGCGCCGGCTGCGCCAGCTTGACGAAGGTGCACGCCAGGCGGCGCGTTTCGCGCGGGTCGATGAGGTCGATGACGTCGCCCCGGTGCGCGGCGCGGAAGGGCGAGCGCAGCCGCAATAGGCGCTCCTCGATCATCGTGCGATGGGCCTCCGGGTCGTCCGCGGCCTCGATCTCGCGGCGGTAGGCCGCGGCCACCCCACCCTCGATCGGAATGCCGCCCCACTCCCCCGCGGGCCAACCGAAGCGCAGGTTGAGCCCGTCGGGCTGGCCCACGCTGTTGGGCGCATCGGCCGCGACGCCGTAGGACTTGCGCACGTTGAACTCGACCTTCGGCACCTGCGCCTCTGCGCTCGCGATGAGCGCTCGCACGCCTCGCCGCATCGTCGCCTTGCGCTCGGCGTGCGAGCCCAGCATGAATCCCGGCATGTCCAGGAAAACGACGAGCGGGAGATTGAAGGCGTCGCAGAGGTCGAGGAAGTGGGTGTACTTGTCGGCGACGTCGCCATCCATGGCGCCCGCGAGCTTCATCGGGTCGCTGGCGATGATGCCGACGCTGTAGCCGTCGAGCCGCGCGAAGGCGGTGATGATGGCGCCCGCCCAGTGGCGCCGCATCTCGAAGAACTCGCCGTTGTCGACCACGTGCGCGATGAGCTTGCGGGCGTCGTAACCCCGCTTGCGATTCGCGGGAATGATGTTCAGCAGCTCCTCCGCCCGCCGCTCGGGCGGATCGCCCGTCTCGAGGCGCGGGGCGACATCCGCAGTCGTGTTCGGCAGATAGGAGAGGAACTGCTTGATCTGCGCGAACGCCTCCTCCTCGGACTCGGCTTCGTTGTCGACCTGGCCGCTCTCGTGGACGTGCATCTGGGCGCCGCCCAGCGCCTCCTTGTCGAGCGTCTCGCCGATGGCGCGGCGCACGACGGGCGGACCCGAGGGGAAGATCTGGGACTGCCCGCGCACCATCACGGTGAAGTGCGACATCAAGGCGAATCCGGCCGGGGCGCCCGCGACCGAGCCCATGATCCCGGCCGCGACGGGCACCGTTCGCAACAGCTCCACGCCCTGCCACCAGAGGTCGCCCGCGGGGAGGCCCATGTGGCCGGCGGCCTCGTCGGCCTTCGAGCTGTGGCCCACGCCCTCGACGAGCTGGATGTAGGGAATGCCG
>CAUYXJ010000073.1:0-14395 GCA_963577065.1 Dehalococcoidia bacterium
CTCGGCCCGCAACGCCCATGTTTCCGGTAAACGCGATCACCAGTGGGTGGCTCCCAACCTGCTGTGCCTTTGTCGTCTGCCAGCGAACGCCCTGGACGAGGTCGCTCGCCTGAGAGTCCGATGCGAAAACGACTCCGTCCTGGAAACGAAGGGCAATGATGACGGTGGCTGAGGCAGCCACGTTGCTTAGTGGCTGAAGAGGCTTCGGGACGCCATCTCCGGATAGTCGGCGTACACGTCCCGTAAGAGCTGGGCAAACGGTCTTGCTTCAACCCACGCCGATATCTGTGCTAGTACACCCAGCCCCTTCTCACCGGCCTGGTTCCGGAGGCGACCTGCTAGCCGGCTCCCTGCAGGCGTTAGTGAGTAGTCAGCCCATGACGACCCTGGATGCGGACTTCGGCCAACCAAGCCCAAGCCCACTAACTCATCGAGGTCGGAGTAGATCTTGGCGCTGAACGCGCCCCAGTTATAGGGCTGAAACTTGTAGAGCACGCGCTTGGGCAACCCGGACTCCTCCGAGAACTTGAAGAGAGTCTTTTGAATGCGAATCGGTTCGCTCTGTGACTCAAGCGTCAATACCAACCAGTCTCTCGAGTTCATCGCACCGTCCCTAGGCATCAGACCCTGGCCTACTCACTGTACTTATGGACAACATACCCCAGAGCCCTAGGATAACAAAGCCTGATGTCACAGGGCGTGAGCCCGTCGCACGAGGTAGGGCGGTCCTCCGCGGGGTTCCACCGCTGGGTGGCCGCCCCCATCGCGGCCGAGGATCGAGACATGCGCATCTCGAGCCGCGCCACGACCTCTACTTCGACGCCCGGTAGCGCGGCAGCGAGCTGCCGCCTCGCCCGAACGAGCGGCAGCCCGACGCGGAGCACGGGCGCTATCCTGGAAGGCGATGCACGCGATGCCACTCACTGTTCGCCTCGCCCTTGGGATTGCAGTCGCGTTCGTGGCCATCCTCGCCTTCTCGGCCCTCTGGAGCAGCTGGATCACGCTCCTCTTAGGCTGGCCCGTATGGGCAGCCTACTCCGCCATGTTCGGCGTCTTCGTCGCCGGGTTCGTGCTTTGGGGCCTCACCTGGGACCGGCGCGCGCATCGCCTCCGCGCTGCGGATGTCGGCAGCGGCGATTCCCCGCAACGCCTCCCCTCAGAGATCCCGCTCCGGGGATCCGAGCGGCCACAGACGCGTGCGGCCCCTTCTGGCCGGGACGATCGCCCCCCGACCGACTAACAGACGGCCAGCGAGCGCCTCGATCGAGTCCCCTAACTCTGCCTGTTCCAACCTGATGTGCGTGCGATCATCAGGCCATGCCGTATCTGGACCCCACCCGGGAGAGTGCCCAAGCCCTGATCGCCCGCCAGATCGAGGGCCCGATCACGATGCTCAATCTGCTCCGCTTTCGCGCAGAGGCGGACTACTCCGAAACCCCTGAGCTCGCACCAAGTGAGCCGATCTCAGGGGCCGAGGCCTACCGGCGCTACGCCGAGGAGACCATGCCGTTCCTGATCGAGAGCGGAGGCGAGGTGATCCTCGATGGCACCGCCGGTCAGTTCTTCATCGGCCCAACGAGCGAGCGATGGGACCACGTGCTCGTCGTCCGTCAACGGTCACTGAACGACTTCTTCGCCTTCGCCTCGAACCCCGGCTACCTCGCGGGCCTCGGCCACCGCACGGCCGCCCTGGAAGACTCGCGACTGCTCCCCATCGCGACCGAAGCCTGAGGCACCTGTCCGGCGCGGACATCGCCGAGGGGATCGAGAAGCCCCCACGGGGTTCTCCCGCTGGAGCAAACCCTAGTCCACAGCCGAAGATCGAGACATGCGCATATCTAGCTTGTGGCGGAGCAGCACCGCGGCCACAACCGGGCCGGAACCGTTCGGCGCCTGGCTCGTGCGCACGTTTGCCCGCGGTGCGCCCATCGGCGAGCTCCCGTTCGCGAGCCTGGAGCGCGTCTGCAGCAACGCGGGCTCGCCGACGCTCCCAGCCGCGAGTTCGTTCTCGCGGGAGGTCGTGGAGGAGGCGACGCTCATTGGTGAGCGCACCACCGACGCCTTTCGCGCCGCCACGCGGGACGCCGACCACGTGGTCGTGACCTGGCCCTGGGATCACCTCGGCACGCGCGTCGCCTGGCGGGCGATGCAGGCGGGCGACCCGCCGAGCGCCGCCGCCGTCGGCGAAGCGCTGCTCACGGTCGGGACGGCGTACTGCCTCACCCATCGCGAGCAGCTTCGGAGCGCGCTCGAACTGTGGGAGCAGGTGGCGGGCGGCTTGCGCCAGGAGAACGCGGAGGAACGCCCGAGTCTCGCGCTCATGGCGCAGCGGATGCTGACCGCTTACGAGGCGGAGCTGGCCGAGGCTGCGAATTCCAACTAGGCGGCGGCTGGCTGCGGTAGCGCATGTAGTGTCCGCCGCCGCCTCGAGGCACGGGCCCACGGTGTGCCCGTCGCCTCCTGTGAGCTCACCTCACTCGAACCAAGCTGGTGGCCCGCCGTCCTGGAGATCATGGTCCTCGACGATGGCCCGTGCCCTCGTTATCCAGTCATCGAGCTGAGCCGGATCGAAGTCCGCAATGAATGGGAGCATCCGGTGGAGGCTCATCGCCACGTGGAGGTTGTAGCGTTGCCAGAAGTCGGCTGGCATTCGACTACCCGACCAGTAGCCTTCGATCTGGCCTCGCGCGAAGGGCACGCTCGTCTGCAGTGTGAACCACGCCAGCTTGCGGAAGTCGTGAATCGGGTCCCCCCAGTCCCACCCTTCGAAGTCGATGATGCCCCTGAGGGCCTGACCCTCGACGATGATGTTGCGCGGATCGAAGTCGTTGTGCATGAGGCCGATCGAGGCGGTCTCGATGAGCGCCTTCTTCGCCTCCACATAGGTCTGTACGAGGTGTTCGCCTGGAACTGAGATCCCTGCCGCTTCCGTGGCTCTCACGCCGAGCGCATAGGCCCTGAGGTGCTTCCCGCGCCAGTCGCCGGCGCCTTCTGGGGTCAGGCGGTAAATCTTGCGTAGCTCAACTCCGGCAGCTCGCCCCAGGTCGAGCTGGTCCTCGGCCGATAGCTTCGGCAGGACTGCCCCCGCGTCCTCACCAGGCAAGTAGCTGGTCCCCGTGTAGCAAGCCGAATCGTCTTCGGTGATTCCGAAGCATACGGGGACTGACGACGAGGTCAGGCCCTGAGCGGACAAGCGGCGCAAGACTTCGAACTCACCGCGGAGGCGATCGAGGGTCTCGATACTGCTGAATCGCAGGATGAACCGTGGAGCATTTCCCTCGATGAGCAGGAACTTCCGGTGCGGGGAGAATCCCGCTTCGAGCGGCTCGACTCGCTCGATCCCGCGGAACTCCGGCCTCGTCGCGACGACTACTTCAGCCGTCCGCTGGTCCATCCCCTGTCTCCTCGTGGGCAGTCGGGCCTAGCTTGCGCTCTCCCGATCAGTTCGTCCGCAATCCCCAAGTCGCAATCTCCAAGTTCCGGGCGTGCCTCTTTACGGAAGTCGATGGTCCCAGCAGGGGGCTCACCTGCCCCTCTCGAGAACGTCAAGCGCACTGTCTTCGGGCAGCAAACGCGCGCCCCTGTACCAGACCCGGCGCTGGGGGGCCTTCCTCGGGGCTCCTCGCCCAAACCGACGGTGGATTGCTATAACTACAGTCGATCGTCCAGGGGGGTGCCATCTTCCGGAGGCGGGCGATCGTCCAGCGGCGTGTCGTCGACTGAAGGACCGTCGTCGAACGAGGGCGCCGATGGCGGGGTGCCCCAATCGAGCGCGCCGAGGTTCCCGAGGTCGGGGGGGCCTTCTTCGCCGAACTCACGGATGATGCGCCGCGCGACTTCGTCCAGCTGCTCGGGGCCGAGGCCCATACGCTCCATGGTCTGGCGCAGAAGGCGCTGGACTTCCGTGAGGTCGCCGCGGATCAGCGCTTCCGCGAGCTCGAGCTGCGTTTCGATCGCGACGAACTGCTCGCGCCGCTCGGACTCGCTCGTATTCGCAAGGATAGTGGCGAGGAGGCGCGTGAAGAGCGTGCAGGTGCGGGCGATGCGAATGCGATCGTCGTGGTGCGGCGGGAACTCGCCGGTGACGGCCACTTCGAGGCCGGTGTTCTTATCCGTGGCGACGTACTGCTCGGGCATGCCCCCAGAATAATCGAAGTTCGACGCCTCGGTTTCAACTTCGAACGCTCGCCGGTCAGCGCGGGGTCGAGCGGCCCGTGGCGAGGCGCGGCGGCCCGAGCGATTCGCTCGCCCGCAGGCAGAGCGCGAGGCTCGCGACGTAGTCGTCGTGGCCGCGTTCGTTGCCCCAAGCAAGGCGGCCGCCCCCGAGCAGGGCGGAGAATAATCGAAGTTCGACGCCTCGGTTTCAACTTCGAACTGCTCAGCGCGGGGTCGAGCGGCCCGTGGCGAGGCGCGGCGGCCCGAGCGATTCGCTCGCCCGCAGGCAGAGCGCGAGGCTCGCGACGTAGTCGTCGTGGCCGCGTTCGTTGCCCCAAGCGAGGCGGCCGCCCCCGAGCAGGGCGGCCTCGCAGTCGGCGAGCTCGTCGCGGCAGCGCGCCGCCTCGACGCCGCCGTCGTCGCGGTAGAGCGCCAACCGCGCGGTTTGCGCGGCCGCCACCAGGGCGTAGCCGAGCGCGCTCTTCGAGGCTGCGGTGAACACGAAGAGCTCCAGGCGCGCGCCCAGCTGCGGCTCGAGCTGCGCTGTCAGCGGGGCGCCGAGCCCGGTCGCGTCAGCGCAGAGCCGGGCGAAGTGCCAGCGCCGGTCGCGCGCGCGCAGCTCATCGAGAACACGGGCGTAGGGCGCGGACCGCCACTCGCGGTGCGCGACGACCCGACAGACGGCAGCGCTACCATCGTCGGTGCGATCGACGCGGGCGATCGTGAGGACGGTGGCGTCGGCGCCCGCGCCTTCGCCGCCGAAATCGAGCCCGGCGACATACTGCGCGCCCCCCTCGGGAACAGCCTGGCCTTGGTGGTCGCCTTCGAGAGCGGCGAGCAGATCCGACGGCAGCAGGCGGCCCGCGGCCTCGCCCGGGATCAGTTCGTACTGGCTAAGGAAGAGGGGGTGGGAGGGGCCAAGCCGGGCGCGCTCAGCGCGGACGTAGGCGCCGTAGGCGGCCTGTGACTGCCCCACCTCCCGCCACGCCACCTGGTAGTGACGGCGCGAGCCGAGGGGCTCCGCGGCGTCGTGGGCGCGGTTCGCCGCAGCCGCGCGCTCGAGCAGCGTGCGGCCGTTCCAAGCGGTACCGAAGAGCACCGTCGGGGCGTTGGTGGAGGCCGCCATCGGCCGGAACTGGCGGTTGAACCAGGCCTCGTCGATGTCCTGGGCCTCGTCCGCGACGAGCGCGATCGAGGCGGTATGACCGGCGACGCTCGCGGCCGGGTTCGCGCTGAGCAGCACGGCCTGGGCGCGGCCCACGGTGATGGTGTCGCCCTTGACGTGGCTCCTCCCCGCCGCTGGCACGAGCGGATCAGTGAGCGCCAGCGCAGCGCGGATGCGCTGCAAGCTGATACGCGCCTGGGGGTCGAGTGTCGGGGCGCAGGCGATCACGGTTCCGCCCGCACCTGCGTGGGTTCGCAGCAGAAACGCCACGAGCACGGCTGCGATCTCGTTCTTCCCCGCCTGGCGCGGCAGCATGACCGTCAGCGTCGCGCCGCGCTCACGCGCAATCGCGCGCAGGAGCCTACGCACCACTGCGCGCCTGGTAGCCGCGCAGTGCGGAGGCGCGGGCGGGGCGCTCCGGGGAGTGGGAGTCAGGCACGCACTGAGCGTCCGCTGGGCGGCGCCCGAACTCGGAGGCGCCCGCGTCAGTACGCCCGGTGACAGCCCGCAATTGGATCTGCCTGCGCGCAACGGGAAGGTGATCGCGAAGCTACAACGGAGGGATCACACCATGGCGTTGACGCTCGCCGAAGCCGCCAAGCTCAGCAACGACACCCTGCTCGCCGGGGTCATCGAGACGATGGCCGAGGAGAGCCCCGTCCTCCAGCGACTGCCGTTCATCGAGATCGTCGGGAACGGGCTCACCTACAACCGTGAGAACGTCGCCCCCACGGCCGCCTTCTGGGCGGTCGGCGAGGACTGGACCGAGGACACGCCAACCTTTACGCAGCTCACGGCGTCGCTCAAGATCCTCGGCGGCGACGCCGACATCGACAACTTCCTCAAGGAGACGCGCTCGAACATCCAGGATCTGGAGGCAGCCGTCCTCCAGCTGAAGGCGCGTGCCGTCCAGACCCTCTTCGATAACACCTTCGTGAACGGCGACGAGGCGACCGACCCGGACAGCTTCGACGGCGTCGACAAGCTGTGCGACGCCAGCCAGGCGGTGAGCATGGGTACGAACGGTGCGACGCTGACGTTGGAGAAGCTCGACGAGACCATCGACCTCGTGCGCGCGGGGAAGCCCGACCTGCTCCTGATGAGCCGCCGCACACGACGCACCCTGAACGAGCTGGCACGGACGGCGGGGACCTTCCTGGAGGCCGGTCGCGACGAGTTCGGCGGCATGCTGCAGTTCTACGACGGCATCGCGATCGGCATCAACGACTACATCAGCGACGCCCAGACCGTGGGCACGAACAACGACAACTCAACGATCTACGGGATGCAGGTCGGGGAAGGCGCGCTCTCGGGTCTGTCCGCGCCGAGCGGCCTCTCCGTCGACCGCGTCGGCAACCTCGAAACGAAGGACGCGACCCGCCTGCGCGTGAAGTGGTACGCGGGCCTCGCGCTCTTCAACACGCTCAAGCTGGCGAAGCTGACGGGCGTGCGGCCGTAGCCCGCAGCCCGACCCGACTGGTCTCGAAGAACGCCCCTCGCCGGAGGGGCGTTCTTCATATCTGACTGACTCCCCCTTCCATACTGTCCTGATACCGATCAATACTTTCTCAGACCAAGAGGCACGCAATGGAATCGGACGTCAGCATCACCCTCACCGGCCCCCCTGACCGCATTCAGGCCGTCCTCGACTTCTGGCGAGGGGGCGACGGCACGAGCGGAGTGGCCGTCCCCGAAGGGGGCAAGCCGCCGGCCGCGCCCGGCGTCCTCGCCGAACTGGACCGCGAGGCCCTCGCGCCCTTCGTGCGTGGGCTTAGTGTGCCCGCGAGCGTCGTCGTCCATCACCTCGCCCGCGACGCGGCCCGCGGGCTGCGCGTGCCGATCGCGGACCTGTTGGAGATGGAGGAGCTCGGCTCACTCCCTGAGCTGAACGGCTTCATGGGCGGGGTCGGCCGGGTGTGGGCGCGGCTCTTCACCGTACCCAACCCGTTCATCCGCACCTCCGACCCGGCCACGGACGAGTCGTTCTACGAACTCGACCTCGAATTCGCACGCAAGCTTCTCGCGGTCTTCGATGAGCGGAGCCGTCACTTCGGCCGCTGGACGGCACGCGCGCGTGAGGCTTTGACCCTGGCGCACGCCGAGGCCGGAGCGCTTTCGCACGGAGCGATCGGCACCGAACACCTCTTCCTCGGCATCCTGCGTGAAGGCGACGGCGCGGCGGCACGAGCGCTGAAGGAGCGCGGCGTCACCATCGAGGACGCCCGCGAGGCGGTCAGGACCCTGTCCCAACACCAGGGACCGGCCCCGGGCGGCGAGCTCGCCCTCACGCCGCGCCTGCGCCGTCTCCTGAGCGACGATTCGATCGCGCACGCTCGCCGCATGAACGACACCCATATCAGCGTCGAGCACCTGCTCCTCGGGCTGCTCGACGCGACGGACGGCACCGTCGCGAAGGTGCTCGCGACGCTCGAAATCACGGCGGGCGAGGTGCGCGGGCCGATCATGGGCCGGCACCTCGTTAGCCGCGGGAGCAAGGACATCGAAGCGGCGGGTACGCGCCACGCGATCGGCCTCGCCGGCGCCAAGACGGCCGCCACGAATGAGCCGATCCCCCAGGCGATCCCGGAGCTGAGTCCGCGCGAGCACGAAGTTCTTGACCTTATCGCCCGCGGCTACGCCAACAACGAAATCGGGGAAGCCCTATCGATCAGCACTGTGACGGTCGCCCGCCACGTCACCAACATCTTCAAGCAGCTCGGCGTCGAAAACCGGACCGGCGCGATTAGAATCGCCCGGCGGGCCGGTCTCGGGGAGTAGCCCGCGCACCGAAGCTGCTCTGTCGCCGGGCAGCGTATCGACGCGCAGCCGAAGTTGACGCGCCCTCCAAGATAACTGAACATCCGTTCACTTCTGGGTGGAGGGCATCGTGCCGGTTCTGGACATTCAGTCCCTGGTCAAGCGCTACCGCAATGGCACGATGGCGAACGATGGGATCTCGCTCGCCATCGAGGAGGGGGAGCTGTTCGGGCTCCTCGGGCCGAACGGCGCGGGCAAGACGACACTCGTCGGCCAGCTGCTGGGACTGCTGAAGCCAACCGCGGGCAGCATCCAGATCGACGGTGTCGACGTCGTCGCCAGGCCCGGGTACGCGCGGGAGCAGATCGGTTTCCTGCCGCAGGCGCAGGTCGCGATGGACGATGTCCACATCGACGAGCTGATCTTCGCCGTCGCCCGGCTCCGTGGCCTCTCGCGGAGCGAAGCGCGGGCGCGCACCGAAGCCCTGATCGAGCGGCTGCAGCTCTCCCAGTTCCGGGCGACCTCGATGCGCGCGGCCTCGGGCGGTGTCCGCCGCCTCGCGGGCTTCGCCACCGCGGTCGTCGCGCCCGCTCGCATTGTCGTGCTCGACGAGCCCACGAACGATGTCGACCCGCTGCGGCGACGGCTGCTCTGGGACGCGATTGCGGAGATGCGGGAGGAAGGCACCACCGTCCTCCTGGTCACGCATAACCTGCACGAAGCCGAACGCTTCCTCGACCGTCTGGCGATCATCGAGCACGGCCGCATCGTTCGCGAGGGCGCGCCGGCAGACCTGCGCAGTGTCGTCACGGAGCGCCTCCGGCTCGAGGTCACTGCAACCAACGGACTGCAGCCGCACCCGGCCCTGGACTGCGAGCCCGATCGCCCAGGCAGCTACCTGTTCGACAACGCCGACCTCGTGATCGTCAGCAGCTGGCTGGAGGAGCGGCGAAAGGCCGGTGAGATCGTGGACTTCCGCATCGGTCCGCCCAGTCTCGAGGACATCTACGCCGCCTCGGTCGGAGCGGACACACCGTGAGATTTCTGACGCAGTACTTCGAGCTGACCCGCCTGCAGCTGCTGAGCATGCGCAGCGACGTCTTCATCATCAGCCTGATCAACATCGCCTTCGTGGCGGGCTTCATCTTCGGCTTCGGCTATCTGTTCGGCGATGTCTCGAGCCGCGCAGGCGCCTTCCTCACGACGGGCGTCGCGACGAACGCGATCATCGTCGTCGGCTTGACGATGATGCCCCAGTTTCTCGCCGAGGCGAAGCAGCAGGGCAGGCTCGACTACTTCCGCTCCCTGCCCATCAGCCGGGAGGCGTACATCCTCTCGCTGCTGACGGTCGTCCTGGTGCTCTCGCTGCCCGGCATCGTCCTCGGCCTGCTCACGGGATGGTGGCGTTACGACGTGAGCTTCGATATCTCGCCGGTGATCCTGCTGGTGGTGCCGCTCGCGGTGCTCTCGCTCGGGGGGTTCGGCGCGGCGATCGCCATCCTCTCCCCCCGGCTGCAGCTCACGAACGCGATCAGCCAGCTCTCGATCTTCTACTTCATCTTCTTCGCGCCGGTGCTGCTCCCGCGCGAGAACCTGCCCACGGCCCTGCAGCGCACCGCCGACCTGCTGCCCCCCACCTACGCCGCTGATGCGGTCCGCGCTTCGCTCACGGACCTCGAGGGGACGCACCTCGAACGCTCGCTCCTCGTACTCCTCGGATTCGCGGTGGCTTCGATCGCGGTGGCCGCAGCGTCCATCCGCCGCCGCGCCTGAGCGCCGATAGCGCCTCGGGGCACCCTGCGGCATGCTCTTTGGATGCGGGTCGTGCAGAAGTACGGCGGTACCTCGGTGGCGGATGCAGAGCGCATCCGCCACGTGGCCGGGCGCGTGGTTCAACGCGTGCGCCAGGGCGACGAGGTCGTGGTCGTCGTTTCGGCGATGGGCAACCGCACCGACGAACTGATCGACCTCGCGCTGTCGGTCGCACCGGATCCGGACCCGCGCGAACTCGACCATCTGCTCGCCACGGGCGAGCAGATATCGGCCGCGCTCGTGGCCATGGCGTTGCACACCCTCGGCCAGGAGGCCGTGGGGCTGACCGGGCACCAGGCGGGGATCTATTCGCACGCGGCGCACGGGGCGGGACGCATCCAACGCGTTGATTCGGAGCGGATCGAAGAGGAACTGGCCGGCGGCCGGACCCCCATCGTCGCGGGCTTCCAAGGCGTCACCGACGAACTCGAGATCGTGACCCTTGGCCGCGGTGCGAGCGACCTCACCGCGGTCGCCCTGGGCGTCGCTCTGGGCGCCGACCGTTGCGAGACCTACAAGGACGTGCAGGGCGTGTACACCGCCGACCCCCGCATCGTCCCCAACGCCCGCCGCTTGGCCGATGCGCACTATGACGAGATGCTGGAGATGGCGACACAGGGCTCGCAGGTGATGCACAACCGCGCTGTTGAGCTCGCCGAGGTCAACGATCTGCCGATCCTCGTGGCGTCGAGCCTGGTCGACGCGCCCGGCACCCTGATCCATGGAGGCCCCCAGATGGAGGAACGCAACCGTGTCCGCAGCGTCGTCGACGACCATGACATCGCGAAGGTCACGCTTCGCCACCTGCCCGACGAGCCCGGCATCGCCGCTCAGATCTTCGAGGGCCTCGCGCAGGCGGGGATCAGCGTCGACACGATCGTCCAGAACGCGAGCGAGCGGGAGCTGACGGACCTCACGTTCACGCTCGCGCGCAGTGACTTGCGTGGCGCCGAAGCGCTCATGGGGAGCATCTGCGAGGCGGTCGGCGCCTCCGGCTACACCGCCGACACCAACCTGGGGAAGGTGAGCATCGTCGGCGCCGGCATCCAATCGGCGCCCGGCTACGCCGCCCGCATGTTCCGCGCGCTCTACGACGCCGAGATCAACATCGAGCTGATCACGACGAGCGAGATTCGCATCACCTGCATCGTCGACGAGGAGCGCGTCGGCGATGCCGTGAATGCGCTCCACACTGCCTTCGCCCTCGATCAGAGCGAGTGAGCGGGCACCGGCAGGGCCTTCGCTACCACCCGTCCCCCGGTTCGCCCCCAATTGGCCACCGCACCCCTTGACCGCGGGTGTACGCTCGAAGGAGACCAGCACTTAGGAGGTCGCACGTGCACCATGTAAAGCTTCACCTCCTCCTCGGAGTCCTAATCGTGCAGAGCTAAGGTCCGCAGTCGCGGACCTGCTGCGGGCACTGCTCAGCCGGGCGGCGGCTCGAGGCCCCGATGGCCACAGCCCAGGGCCCACCGCCCCAGCCGGGGCGCCAGCGCCGACAACGCAAGCAGTGATCACAGAACCCAACCAACAAGGCCCCGGACTTCCGGGGTCTTGTTGATCCCAGGGCCGTAACTGCTCCGAGGACGCTGCCGCCAGCAAGCGAGCGCGGGGAGGAGTTCAGTGTTCAGAATTCAAAAGTTCAGAGGGGGCTGGGGCTGTAGCGCCGGCGCGAAGACGCGGCAGTCGAGCGCCGAATGGGGAGCAGCGGGGCCCAGCGCAGCGAGCTCTCAAGCGAGAGCGAAGGCGCAGCCGTAGCAGCCGAGCGCGGGCGGGGCCGCTGGGGTCGGGACCGAGCGCAGCGAGCTCTCTAGCGAGCGCGGCTGGGGGGCGGGCAGAAAGCTGGGCGAGCTGCCTACTAACCGAAACACAGCGAGAACAGAGGCCCCGGGGATCCCCGGGGCCTCTGTTTTGCACTCAGCTCCGAGCTAAAGGGAGCTCAGTCCGAGCCAGCGCCCTCAGGCGACGGCTCGAAGGCCAACCTGCCCGCGATCATCAGGCCCGCGACGATCAGGACCCACACGAGGAAGACCAGCAGCGCGATCGCCAGAACGATGCTCGCCCAATCGAGGCCGTAAGGAAGGAAGCGGTTCCCCCTCAGCGAGCCTGCTGCCGTCGCGGCCACGAGGACTGCAAACGCGACGGGCGCGGCGCCCGCAGCCAAGACCATGGCCAAGTCCAACGTGACCGCAGCGCTGATCCGGGGGCCGTCGCGGTTGCAAGGCCGCTAGCAGCCGACAAGCGAGCGCGAAGGCGCAGCCGTAGCAGTCGAGCGCGGGTGGGGTGCGGGGTGGGGCCCGAGCGCGCGCCGCAGCCGAGCGCGGGCGGGGCCGCTGGGGTGGGGCCCGAGCGCAGCGAGCTCTCAAGCGAGCGCGAAGGCGCAGCCGCAGCAGCCGAGCGCGGGTGGGGGGCGGGGTGGGGCCCGAGCGAAGCTAGCTATAAACTCCGCGGGGCATGAAGATCGCCATCGCATCCGACCATGCCGGCTTTCGCTACAAGGAAGCGGTCACGGCGTTCCTCGCCGAGCGCGGGCACGAGGTCGTCGACTTCGGTACCGACTCCGAGGAGCTGACGGACTACCCGACGTTCATCCGCCCCGCCGCCGAGGCCGTCGCCCGCGGCGATTGCGAGCGCGGCATCGTCCTCGGTGGCTCCGGGAACGGCGAGGCGATGGTCGCGAACCGTGTTGCGGGCGTGCGCTGCGCGCTCTGCTGGAACCGCGAATCAGCGGAACTCGGGCGCCGCCACAACGACGCGAACGTCATCTCGATCGGCCAGCGCATGGTCTCGATCGAGACCGCGTTGGACATCGTCTCGACCTGGCTCGAAACGCCTTTCGCAGGAGGCCGCCACCAAGCCCGCCTCGATCTTTTTGATCCGCCATCTGAGGACGCACCGGACTAGCAGCCGCCGATCCGGAGCCTGGGCCCCTTGCGGGCCGCTTACCTTCGCCCTACTCCGACCAGCAGCGCTGTGATCCGGGGCGGCAGGCGGCGACACGCACGGCAATCACAGACGACGAAGCGAAGACGGCCGCCACCGAAGCTGCCAAGAGCCAACAGAGACGCACGCACGCACGCGCGGAGCGGGCGGAGGCCCGCAAGGGCCTCCCTAGTCGAGCCGCTCGAAGATCGTGGCGATGCCCTGGCCGCCGCCGATGCAGAGGCTGACGAGGCCGTAGCGACCGCCCGTGCGCTCGAGCTCGTGCATGAGCTTGACGGTCAGGATCGTGCCGGTCGCGCCGACCGGGTGCCCGAGCGCGATCGCACCACCGTTCGGGTTCGTCTTCTCCGGATCGAGCGAGAGCTCGTTCGAGCAGGCGCAGGCCACGCTGGCGAAGGCCTCGTTCAGTTCGATGACGTCGATCTGATCGAGGCTCATGTCGGCCTTTTCGAGCGCCTTGCGCACGGCGGGGATCGGGCCGCTGCCCATGATCGCGGGGTCCACGCCGGCCTCGGCACGCGCCACCATGCGCAGGCGCGGCTTGACGCCAAGGGCCTCCGCCTTCGTGGCGCTCATGACGACGGTGGCGGCAGCACCATCGTTGATGCCGCTGGCGTTACCGGCCGTGACCATGCCCCCTTCCTTGAAGGCGGCGCGCAGCTTCCCGAGCTGCTCGGCCGTGCTCGCGCGCGGGAACTCGTCGGTGTCGAAGAGGCGCTCCTCACGCCGCTCACGCACGGTCACGGGGACGATCTGGTCCTTGAAGTAGCCGTTCTCGATGGCGTTGATCGCGCGCCGCTGGCTCTCCGAGGAGAACTCGTCCTGGGCGCCGCGGGAGACCTCGTACTGGTCCGCCAGGTTCTCGGCGGTGACGCCCATGTGGTAGCCCTCGAAGGGGTCGGTGAGCACGTGGATGATGCCGTCCTCGATCTGGTCGTGGCCGAGGCGATAGCCCGTGCGCGCCTTGCGCAGATAGAAGGGCAGGCGGCTCATGTTCTCCGCGCCGCCGGCCACAACGACCTCGGCGTCGCCGGTCTCGATATAGCGCGCGGCGGTATTGATGGCTTCGAGGCCGCTGCCGCACAAGCGATTGACGTTCACCGCCGGCGTCTCGATGGGGAGGCCGGCTTTGAGCGTGGCGTAGCGGGAGAGGTAGGCGTCCTCGGCGACCTGGCCGACGATGCCCATCACCACCTGGTCGACTTCACCGGCTTCGACACCGGCGCGATTTACGGCTTCGCCGATAACCAACGAGCCAAGGTCGGAGGCAGGGGTTTCGGCGAGCGAGCCCCCGAACTTGCCGATAGCCGTGCGAACGCCGCTGGCGAGGACAACGTCTTCCATGTGAGGAACCTTCCTTCGGGGCGGCCGTTCATACGGCCGAGTGTGGTTCGTCATTGTAGACCCTCGGCGCAAGGCGCTCCGGTGACGCGTCGCACCGCTCCGACGCGGCCCGGCGCCTTGCGCGGTCGCCCCCTACGATCGTGCTATGGACCACCACCACGCGAGCAGCGAGGGGCGGCGATGAGTCGCTTCGCCATCCGCATCGCGGACTCCGACGAC
>CAUYXJ010000074.1:0-14003 GCA_963577065.1 Dehalococcoidia bacterium
TTCGCTGCCGCTCAAGAAGAGGAACCCTGCGCCCATCACTGCCACGGCCAACGAAGCCAGTGACAGGGAGAGGCCGCGCCACCCATTTCCCATCCAAGTACCCAGGCTCGCCCCGCCAACGAGCTTGAACACCGTACCGGGTATCCCTCTAGCGGCAACGTGCGAAACCCCTAAGGGTCTCTGCTATGCTCGCCGGACTCTTCCTCCCGGAGTCTGCACCATGCGTTTCACTCACGAGAGCGACGTCGAGACCTTCCGCGACGAAGTCCGGCAATTCATCGCCGCTGAGCTGCCGCCTGAGGAGGAGCGCCAAGCGCGTTCCATGCGCGGCGGCTTCGAAACGAACCAGGAAGAGTACGACTACACCATGGGCTTCCAGAAGAAGCTCGCCGAACGCGGCTGGCTCGCAATGGCCTGGCCGAAGGAGTACGGCGGCGGTGGCGCCTCGCATATGCGCCAGCTCGTCTACAACGAAGAGATGGCCTACGCCGGTGCGCCCATCGGCAACATGGGCGTCGCCTGGGTCGGCCCCTCGCTCATGCTCTACGGCACCGACGAGCAGAAGGAGACCTTCATCCCGCCCATCACCGACGCCTCCCAGTGGTGGTGCACGCTCTACAGCGAGCCCGGCGCCGGCTCCGACCTCGCCTCGCTTCAGACCAGCGCCATCCGTGACGGCGACGACTACGTGCTCAACGGTCAGAAGATCTGGACTTCCGGGGGCCACCTCGCCGACTGGGGCTGGCTGGCCGCGCGCACCGATCCGGACGCGCCCAAGCACAAGGGCATCTCGCTCTTCATGCTCGACATGAAGTCCCCCGGCATCACCGTGCGACCGCTGATCAACATGGGCGACAACCACAGCTTCAACGAGGTCTTCTTCGAAGAGGTGCGCGTGCCCGCCAAGCAGCGCGTCGGCGAAGAGAATCGCGGTTGGTACCACCTCGCCGTCGCGCTCGACTTCGAGCGCAGCGGCATCGGTGCCTACTCCGGCGGCCGCTGCAGCGTCGAGCGTCTGACCAGCATTGCGAAGGACAATCCCGCCCTCTGGGAGCATCGCCGCACCGTCCGCCACGAGCTCGCCGATCGCCTGATCGAGGTGAACGTGGGCACCTTCCTCGCCTACCGCGTCGCGACGATGCAGGCGGCGGGCCTCGTACCGAACCATGAAGCGAGCGCGAGCAAGCTCTTCGGCAGCGAGCTCGGCCAGCGTATCGCCCTCACGGGCATGCACGTCCTCGGCCTGGCCGGACAGCTCCGCGGCACTTCGTCCCAGGTCGCGGTCGACCAGGCGCAGGGCTATCTGCAATCGGCCGCGGGCACGATCGCCGCGGGCACGAGCGAGATCCAGCGCAACATCGTCGCCACCCGCGGCCTGGGCATGCCGCGAGGTTAGAGGGTCCATCGCGCTATTGGCGTCCGGTGCCGCTTCCGCTCCGCGTCAGTCGCGTTCCGGAGCGGGGCGCGCCATCGCGACGGCGCCGCTGGCGTTCTCGCCCAAGCCCCCAAAGCGGCGTGATCGAGTTTGACGGAGCGCGGCTGTGGTCCAGCCATTCGCCCCCGATCGAACCCTGGGTCAATCGGTAAAGTCGCGTCGCGGTAGCGACCCCTCGCGCGCAGAGTTCTTGGTGTCCATGCTCCGTCACCGACTCCTCGTGTTTGCGCTGCTCGTCTCGGTGGGGGCGCTCGTTGCTGCCGGCTGCGATTCCGCCACGACGGCGCCGGCCGAGCCGGAGCCGCGGGTGGGGCGCGGAGCGACGCTCTCGGTCACGTTGCTGGCGGAGAAGCCTGTCGCAGCGATCGACGCCGAGTTCGCGGCGCTAGGATTCCCGATCAGGGCGCGCTTTGCGGTCGCGGTCTACAAGATCGTGTACGAAACGATCGATGCAGACGGTGCGGCGACCCAGGCCTCTGGCGCCCTGCTGGTGCCTCAGGAGGCGCCCGCGCCCAGGCCCATGATGAGCTATCAGCACGGGGCGCTGACGGCCCGCGACGAGGCGCCGTCCGCCGGTGGGGGCGAGCAGATTATCGGTTTGGCCTACGCTGCCGACGGCTACCTGGCCGTGCTCCCGGACCTGCTCGGGTTGGGCGATTCGCCAGGGCTGCACCCATACGTCCATGCCGCGACCTCGGCCAGCGCCGTGATCGACATGCTCAGGGCTGCCCGCGACTTCGCCGCGATGAACGGCCTGGAGCTCAACGGCCAACTCTTCATCACCGGCTACTCCCAGGGCGGATACACCGCGATGGCAGCCCATCGCGAACTGGAAGCGTCACACGAGGACGAATTCGCGGTCACCGCCTCCGCCCCCATGGCCGGGCCGTACGACCTCGCGGGCGTGATGGCGGACACGTTTATCGATGGCCGCGAGCATCCGGCGCCCTACTACCTCGCCTACACCCTGCTCGCCTACGACGCGATCTATGGCCTCTTCGAGGACCCTTCCAGTTTCCTCGTCGCCCCCTACGACACGATCTTGCCGCCTCTGTTCGACGGCACGCACTCCGCCCGGGAGATCAACGCCGCCATGCCCGATGTTCCCGGCGAAATCCTCCAGCCCGGCCTGGTCGAAGCCTTCGAAAACGACGCCGCTCATCCCCTGCGCCTTCAAGAGAACGATGTCTACGACTGGCTGCCGCGGGCGCCGGTGCGGCTCTATCACTGCGGGCAGGACCGGCACGTGCCACCGGAAAACTCCCAGGTTGCGCTGGAGCACCTCCGAGCACGCGGTGCGCAGGTGGAGCTGGTCGTCCCGCTGCCCCTGGGCGATCACAACAGCTGCGTGGGGCCGAGCCTGCTTTTCGCAAAGTCCTGGTTCGACGGCATGGTCCAGGGCGATGACTGATCTCGTCGATCCTGTAGACCTCTACCTTGTGCGCCACGGCCAGGCACGAGCGGCAGATGGTTCTTACGACCATCGCACGCCGTTGTCGGCGCTGGGCCGCCGCCAGGCGGCGGCCGTCCCGGAGGCGCTGGCATCCGCGGGGATCGCGGCTGTCTACGCCAGTCCGGCCACGCGCGCGATCGAGACCGCGCAGCCGCTCGCCGCGGCCGTCGGGCTCACGACGCAGACCGACGAGCGGCTCCTCGAGTTCGAGATCGAGGGCTGGAATCCCGATGCTGAGGAAGGCCAGAAGGGCGACTGGCAGATCTGGCGGGCGGACCACCGGGGCACGCCGAACGGCGAGACCGTCGGTGCGTTCGCCCAGCGTGTGAGCGGCGCCTTCGACGAGCTCGTCGAACGGCACGCCGGCGCGGCTGTCGCTGTCGTTTCGCATGCGGGCACGACCGATGCGGCGATCCGCTGGGCGATGGGCATGCCCAGCGACAGCGAATGGCGGCACGACTTCGATCTCCTCAACGCGTCGGTCGTCGAAATGCTCGTCTGGCCCCGAGGGCGGCACCCGGAAGGTGCGCCTCGCCACGCGACCATTCGCCGCGCGCCCAACCTCGACCACCTCCCCGCGGAGCTCCGCAGCGACTTCTGAGGACGGCGTACGATGCGGGCCGGCCGGCCCCGGTGGGCTGGGCTTGGGGGTATCGCGCATGCAGATCGATGATGTCTTCCTCACGACGTTCGCCTGGAGCGTTCCGCACGGGGCCTATCCGGGCAGCGCCATCGCCTACGGCGGCGACCGCGAGCTCGGCGTCCTCACCATCCGCACGGACGAGGGCCTCGAAGGCCACGCCTTCCTCGGCTCTGCCAGCCGTGACGCGACCTTCGACGCGGCCTCGCTCCTGACCCTGCTGAAGCCGGTGATCATGGGCCAGAACCCCTTGGATATCGGCCGCTTCTGGCACGCGATGTGGAAGCGGCGGCGGGGTGTCTCGTTCCGTGCGATCGGCGCGGTCGATGTCGCGCTCTGGGATCTCGCCGGCAAGATCGCGGGCCTGCCCGTGCATCGCCTGCTCAGCTCCTGCCGATCCTCCGTCCCGGCCTACGCGAGCTCGGCCGCACTGCCATCGCCCGAGGCCTACGCGGCGGAGGCGAAGTCGTTCCAGGAGCGCGGCTGGAGCGGCTACAAGATCCATCCCGACACGCGCCCCCAGGTGGACATCGAGATCTGTCGCGCGGTGCGTGAGGCCGTCGGCCCCGAAATGACCTTGATGCTCGATTCCGTCTGGGCCTACAGCTACGGGGACGCCGTTCGCGTCGGCCGCGCGATCGAGGACCTCGACTACTACTGGTACGAAGATCCGCTCGCTGAAGAGGACATCTACGGCTACGTGAAGCTTCGTCAGAAGCTCGACATCCCCATCCTCGCCACGGAATTCGCGCCCGCCAGCTTCTACGGCCTCCAGCAGTGGGTACAGCAGCAGGCGACCGACATCCTCCGCGGCGATGTCGCCGTCTCGGGGGGGATCACCGCCCTCCTCAAGATCGCGAACCTCGCCGACGCCTTCCGGATGAAGTGCGAGGTCCACCACGGCGGCAACTCACTCAACAACGTGGCCAATCTCCACGTGATCATGGCTGTCGAAAATTGCGAATTCTTTGAGGTGCTGCTCCCGGATGCCGCCCAGAAGTACGGGCTCGTGAAGGACATCGAGGTCGACGAGAACGGCCTCGTCCACGCGCCTGAGGAGCCCGGCCTCGGTTACGAGATCGACTGGGACCTGGTCCGCAGCCGCCAGGTGAGCGAGCTGCGCTAGCAGCTAAGGCGTGGCAGGCAGGTCCACGGCATCGAGCGTGTCGAGGTCGAGTCGCTGCGAGGCGTGATCGATGGAATCTGAGCTCGGGACGGCCTTCAGGTCGATGTAGAGCGAGTCCGTTCCGCGGTAATAGAGCAGTTTCATCGTTCGCTGCTGCCGTCCTCGTCGAGCATAGCAAGCCTTCGATCGGGGAAGGCGTTACGAACCGTCTCGCCGTCCTCAGTCTTGGCTCCGCCGCGTAGAGTACCCCGACCGCTCGGCTACGCCTGCGTTGGATCCGGAGGGCACGATGAAAGCAGCCGTCTACTACGAAACGGGTGACCCCGCCGTCTTCCGCTACGAAGACGTCCCCGATCCCGAGTGCCGTCCAGGTGGGATCGTGTTCGCGATGGAGGCGGTCAGCATCGAAGGCGGGGACGTGCTCCATCGCGCTGGCGGCGAGCTCGCCACGCAGCCACACACCGTCGGCTACCAGGCGGCGGGGACGGTGCGCGAGGTCGGCGAGGGCGTGACCGCTTTCGCCGTCGGCGACAAAGTCGTCGCGACGATGCCTTTCGGCTCGCACGCCGAACTGATCTCGGTGCCGGCACGGGCGGCGTTCGCCATCCCCGCTGGCGGGAGCTTTCGCGAAGCCGCCTGCGCGCCGATCACCTTCGGTACCGCCGACGACTGCCTCTTCGAATTCGGGCACCTGGTCGAGGGCGAGACCGTGCTCGTCCAGGCGGGGGCGAGCGGGGTTGGGCTGGCTGCGATCCAGCTCGCGAAGCGGGCCAGCGCGACCGTCATCGCGACCGCCTCAAACGACGGAAAGCTCGCGCGCCTCACGGGAGAGTTCGGCCTCGACCACGGGATCAACTACGTCGAGCGCGACTTCGTCGAGGCCGCGCGCGAGCTGACCGAGGGGCGTGGCCCCGATCTCGTCGTCGATGCGATCGGTGGGAAGACGCTGCAGGGCAGTCTCGAGTGCGTCGCCTATCGCGGACGCGTGATCACGGTCGGGGGCGCCGGGCGCGACGACACCCCGCTCGATCGTGGCCCTATCCTCCAGAAGAACGCCTCCCTCATCGGCGTGTTCCTCGGCGGCGAGATGGCGGCCGCCCACGCGCGTACGCACACGATGATGCAGCGCCACGTGGATGACGTGGCCGCGGGCAACCTGCGCATGCCCGTGGATTGCACGTTCCCGCTCGCGGCGGCGGCGGCGGCGCACGCGTACATCGAATCGCGTCAGGCGTTCGGCCGGGTCGTCCTCACTCCGTGAGGAGGGTGATCGTGTTCGGTTCGCGGATGAGGTTCGAGAGCGGGCAGCGTTCAGCGGCGTAGGCGTGAAGGGTCGCCAGCTGCTCGGGCGTGGCCGCGTCCGCGTCCGCGTCCAGCGAGATGCGTGCCTGCAGATTGAAGGGCACAGGCGGGTCGTCACTCGCGATCTCGAGCAGGTGGGCATCGTTGTTCGCGGAGGTCACTGAGACCTCCACCCGGTCGACTGGGATCGCGAGCCAGGCGGCGGCGATCAGGTAGGTATGCGTGAGGCAGGTGCTGATCACGCCACAGAGGAGCTCCGGCGAGCTCGGACCGAGCCCCCAGCCGCCGAAGTCGGGGCCGGAGTCGCCGGTGAGTTGCCAATCGCGCATGCGCAGCTTGCGCACGCCCGTCGCGTCGTCGGCGACGCAGGTCGCGGACACGACCTCGTGCCAATCTCCGGCGTTTGGCTTGGCGGCGGCCGCGGCCCGCATCGCCTGGCCCTTCTGGCGGATGTAGTCCCGCAGGCCGCGCCCCTCGGCCGACTCGCTCATCGGAAGGACCATTCCGTGCCGCCGGCATCGTCCATCAGCTCCACGCCGAGGCCGACGAGGCCGTCACGCACGCGGTCGGCGAGCGCCCACTGCTGTTCCGCCCGCAGCTCGGCGCGCAGTTCGAGCAACAGCTCGATGAAGGGCGCTGCGCCCTCGCCCCGCAGAGGCGGCTCGTGCAGCGTGAATCCGAGAACGCCCGCCAGCTCGCGCAGCGTGGCCTGGGCCGCGCCCACGTCCCCGCCCTCGTCGCGCGCTCGATTAATGGCCCGCGCGAGGTGGAAGAGGGTCGCGAGCGCCCGGGGCGTGTTCAGGTCATCGTCCATCGCCTCGGTGAAGCGCGTGCGCGTTTCGGTTGCGTCCAGCGCTGCGCCCCCGCCGCCGCCGCCGCCTTCGGCGAAAGCGGCCTGGCGGAGGCGCTCCGCGCCTGCACGGGCGGCCTCGATCGCCTCCTCCGAGTAGGTGAGCGGGCTGCGGTAGTGGCTCGCGAGAATGAACATCCGCACGGCATCGGCGCCGTAGCGGTCTAGAACCTCATCGATACCGATGAGGTTCCCGAGCGACTTCGACATCTTCTCTTCCTTGAGCTGGAGCAGGGCGTTGTGCACCCAGAAGTTCGCGAACGGGACCTTGCCCGTGAACGATTCGCTCTGAGCGATCTCGTTCTCGTGGTGGGGGAAGATCAGATCCGCGCCGCCGCCGTGGATGTCGATCTGCTCGCCGAGCGCGCCCATCGCCATCGCCGAGCACTCGATGTGCCAGCCCGGCCGCCCCGGCCCCCACGGGCTGTCCCAGGTGGGCTCGCCCGGCTTCGCGCCCTTCCAGAGGGCGAAGTCGAGGGGGTCGTCCTTCAGTTCGCTCGGATCGACGCGGGCGCCGCTGCGAAGGTCGTCGACATCGCGCTTTGAGAGCTTGCCGTAGTCCCCCTTCTCGCGAACGCGGTAGTAGACGTCGCCACCAGAGGGGTAGGCGATGCCCTTCGCGACCAGCCCCTCGATGAACGTCAGGATGTTCGGGATCTCCTCGGTCGCGCGGGGGTACGACGTGGCTGGCAGCACGTTCAGGCGCGCGAGCTGAGCCTCGTACGCGGCCGAGTGCTGCGCCGCTAGCTCCGAGACGGTCGTGCCTGCCTCGGCTGCTCGCTCGATGAGCTTGTCGTCGATGTCGGTGAAATTTTGGATGTGGCGGACCTCAAAGCCCCGCCATTCGAGGTAGCGGCGGAGCACGTCGAACACGATTGAGAACAGCGCGTGGCCGAGGTGCGCTTCGCTGTAGGGCGTGATGCCGCAGACGTAGAGGCGCACTTCCCCGGCGATGGGCACGAAGTCGCGTTTCTCGCCACTGAGGGTGTCGCGCAGCTGCAGCATCGCTAGGTCCGGGCCGGGGGCGTGCCCGCTTCGCTCGCGGGCGTCTCCGCGTGGTGGTCGTCGTGCAGCCCGTCGACATGCTCCTCGAGGTGTTCGAGCAGCTTGTGGACCTCATCCACGCGCTCGTCGAGCTCGTTGAGGCGTTCCCATTCGGGGTCGGGGAGGCGCTGCATAACGCCGTTCGAGTCGTCGTGGAAGGCGACAATGTGGCCGGGGACGCCCACGACCGTGGCCATCGCGGGGACGTTCGTAATGACGACCGAGCCCGCTCCGATGCGCGCCTGTTCGCCGATCTCGACTGCGCCGATGACCTTCGCCCCAGCGCCGACGACGACGCCGCCCCTGAGCGTGGGGTGGCGCTTCGTCCGCCGCGTGCTCGTGCCCCCGAGCGTCACGCCCTGATAGAGCGTCACGTCGGGACCGATCTCGGTCGTCTCGCCGATGACGATGCCCATACCGTGGTCGATCACGAAGCGCGGCCCGATGGTTGCGCCCGGATGGATCTCGATGCCGGTGACGAAACGCGCCACGTGCATGATCGCGCGTGGCACGAGCGGCAATCCGGTGGAATGCAGGGCGTAGGCGAGCCGGTGTGCGAGGCGGGCGTGGAAGCCGGGGTAGACCAGCACGACCTCGAGGGCGCTCGTGGCGGCGGGGTCGCGCGCCATCGTGGCGCGGATGTCGTCGCGAATCTCACTGAGCAGGGACACAGTCGCTACCTCCCGGGGATGAGCGTGGCGCGGGCGTGGTCGGGGCCCGCTACGCGCGGCGCCCCGCCGTACAGGTGCAGCAATGCCGCGCGCCCTCGGGGAGGTGGGTCATCGCGATCGAGCTTACGTGAATCTTTCGCGAGGGGGAACGCGAGCTAGAGGAGCCGCCCCACCACCCGGTCGAGGATTGCGTGCGCGACTGCGTATTTGCTCATCAGTGGGAGCCGTTCGGCTTTGCCCTCGCGGTGGAAGATCGTGACCTCGTTCGTCTCTGTGCCGAAGCCACTGCCGGCGGCGCTGACGTCGTTGCCGACGATGAGGTCGACGTTCTTCGAGGCCATCTTCGCCACAGCATTGGCTTCGAGGTTCTCGGTTTCCGCGGCGAAGGCAACACGCACGCCCCCTCCTTGGAGCGAGGCGATGATGTCGGGGGTCGTCTCCAGGGAGAGGGTCATACCGCCCTCGCCGAGGGTGGCCTTCTTGATCTTCTGATCGGCCGTCGTGTGTGCGCGGAAGTCGGCGGGCGCCGCCGCCATCACGATCGCGTCGCAACCTTCGGCGAGCGGCTCGAGCGCGCTCAGCATCTCCGCGACGGTGCCGACGTCGATGCGCTCAACACCGTGCGGCGTGCTCAGCGAGACCGGCGCGGTGACGAGGCAGACCGTCGCGCCACGATCCCGCGCGGCTTCAGCGATGGCGAAGCCCATGCGGCCAGTCGACCGGTTGCCAACGAAGCGGACGGGGTCGATCGGCTCTTGCGTCCCGCCAGCGGTGACGATCACCGAGCGCCCCCGGAGGTCCCCGTCGCGCCGCCCGAGGGCCATGCAGACCGCCCCGAGAACCGCCACCGGCTCGGCGAGGCGGCCGGCGCCCGCGCGGCCGCTCGCGAGGCGCCCTTCCGCGGGCCCGGCGAACTCGACCCCACGCGCGCGCAGCGTCTCGACGTTCGCCTGCGTGGCTGCGTGCGCCCACATCTGCGAGTCCATCGCGGGCGCGACGACGATCGGTGCGGTCGTCGCGAGCGCGGTCAGTGCGACCATGTCGCTCGCGCCGCCGTGCGCGAGCCGTGCGAGGAAGTCAGCCGTGGCCGGTGCGATCACGAGGGCGTCGATGCGGCGCGCGACCTCGACATGTGCCTCCGCTTCTGCGGCAGCGAACATGTCGACCACGACTTCGCGCCCGCTGAGCGATTGGAACGTCAGCGGTGCGATAAAGCGGGTCGCGGACTCCGTCATCAGGACCTCGAGCTCGGCGCCCGCCTGACGAAGCTTGCTCGCGAGATCGGCGGCTTTGTAGGCCGCGATGCTGCCGGTCACCCCGAGGGCGATGCGGCGGCCTTCGAGCGGGTGTTCGCGGAAGGGGCCCTGTGTCTCAGGCAAGGTTGCGCTCGTAGACGAACCGCAGCCCAGCGAGCGTGAGTTCGCTGTTGACGATGTCGATCGCGTCGGTTTCGGCGGCGATCTGCGCCGCCCAGCCGCCCGTACCGATAACCCTGGCGGCCCCGCCCAGCTCCTCCCGGAAGCGCGCCACCATGCCCTCCACGAGCGCCACGTACCCGTTCAAGATTCCCGATTGGAGCGCGTGGGTCGTGTTTCGCCCAATGGCGGCCGGAGGGCGCTCCAGCTGCACGCGATGAAGCATCGCTGCGCGGCTGAAGAGCGTCTCGCTGGCGATCCCGATGCCGGGCGCGATCGCGCCCCCGAGGTAGTCGCCGTCAGCGTTGACCGCGTCGAACACCGTGGCCGTACCGAAGTCGACGATGATCGCGGGCGGGCCGTAGAGCTCGATCGCGGCCACCGCATCAACGATGCGGTCCGCGCCGAGCTGGCGCGGGTTGTCGTAGAGAATCCGCACGCCGGTGCGCAGGCCCTGCCCCACGACCATCGGCTCGACGCCGAAGTAGCGCTCGCTCACGCCCCGGAAGGTGGGCAACATGGGAGGCACGTCGCAGCCGATGATGCAGGCATCGACGGCCTCTGCGGTCAGGTCGTTCGTCGCCAGCAGGTTCAGGAGGAGGACGCCGTATTCGTCCGCGGAGCGTTCCGTCTCGACGCCCAGCCGCCACGTGGCCGTGAGGTCGGCGCCCGTGAACAGGCCGAGGTGGACGGAGGTGTTGCCGATGTCGATTGCGAGGAGCATGCGGGCCCGGCTTTGGGCTCGCGCGGAGTCCCAGTGCCGATGCTAGCGTAGGCGGGTGCGCGGCCGTCCGTAAAGCGGGGTCGAAGCCGTACACTAAGTCGGTGACGACCACGGCATCGCTGATTCGGGAGCAGGCGCAGGCTGCGCGCGCGGCCGCAAAGCCGCTCGCGCTCGCCTCGACCGATGCGAAGAACGCTGCCCTCGGACGCATCGCCGACCTCCTGATCGAGCGCGAGGCGGCGATTCTCGCCGAGAACGCGGCCGACCTCGAGGCCGGCCGTGAAGCCGGCCTCGCCGACTTCTTCATGGAGCGACTCACCCTCACGCCCGCTCGCATCCGGGGAATGGCCGCCGACACCCGGCACGTCGCCACCCTCCCCGATCCCGTAGGCGAGACGATCAGCGCGCAGACGCTCGCCAACGGGATGCAGGTCGCGCGCCGCCGCGTGCCCTTGGGCGTGGTCGCCTGCGTCTACGAATCGCGGCCCAACGTCACCATCGACGTGGCCACCCTCTGTCTCAAGAGCGGGAACGCGGCCGTCCTCCGCGGCGGCAAGGAGGCGGTGCGGAGCAACGCCATCCTCGGCGACCTCCTGTGCGACGCGCTCGACGGCTCCGCGCTTCCAACGGAGGCGGTTCAGGTGGTGCGCGACCCCGACCGCGTCCATGTCGACGAGCTTCTGCGGATGCACGATCTCGTCGACCTGATGGTCCCGCGCGGGGGTGCCGGGCTCATCGCCCACGTGCGTGACACGGCCACGATGCCGGTCGTGGCGGGCGGTGTGGGCGTCTGCCACACCTACGTCGATGCCGAGGCAGACCTCGGCATGGCCCTCGAAATCGTCGACAACGCCAAGACCCGCCGCTACAGCATCTGTAACGCCCTCGATACGGTGCTCGTGCACGAATCGGTCGCACACGACTTCGTCGCCGGGCTCGCCGAGCGCTGGGCCGGCACCGTCACGATGCTCGGCGACGGCCGCGCCCTCGAGCTGCTCGCGCAGATCGAAGCGCCCGCGGGCCTCGCCGTCGAAGCGGCGCAGCCCGCCGATTGGGACACCGAGCACCTCGCCCTGCGCGCGGGCGTCCGCGTCGTCGACTCGCTCGACGATGCGCTTGCGCACCTCGATGCGCACGGCAGCGGCCACAGCGAGGCGATCGTCACCGATAGCTACGAGAATGCGATGCGCTTCACCGCTGAGGTCGACGCCGCCGCCGTCTACGTGAACGCGAGCACGCAGTTCACCGACGGCGCGCAGTTCGGCCTGGGCGCGGAGATCGGCATCTCCACACAGAAGATGCACGCCCGCGGTCCGATGGGTCTGGAGGAGCTGACCAGCTACAAGTGGACCGTGCTCGGAAACGGACAGGTACGACCCGCATGATTTCCTTCGACCGCGAAGTGCGCACGCCCCACTCCGAGGCGTACTCGGTGCTCGACAACGGCGAGATCGTGGGCCGCGTCGACCTGCACCTCCAGGGCCCCAGCATCCACGCCACCCTCTGTGTCCTGCCCGACGCGAGCGATGAGCGCATCCGCGAACTCATGGACGCCGTCGATGAGCAGCTCGCGATGACGGCCGATCCCTACCGCGAAGACTTCGTGGTAACGGTCTGGAAGGGCCTCCCCGGGGGCGTCTACGGCGACGCCGATGCGGATGAAGACACGATCCCGCTGGGTGAGATCAGCGAGGGCTAGTCTGCGCCGGTGCGCAGCGAGGCGGGTCTACTCCCGGGTGCAGAAAATCTGAGCAACCTGACCGTACTCATCTCCTTCGAGAGAGTGGAGTGGATGGACGATGTCCCAGCCCTCGCCAAGCTTGCTGGTCCAGCGGCCGTCTCCTAGCTGGACAGCCGCATGAGTAGGCGCTTCTCCCTTGGCGAACAGGGCCAGTTTGGCGGTTCCAGGTTCGGGCTCTTCGGAATCGCAAGGGCTGAACCCCCGCGAGCGGAATGCGAGTTCAAAGGCGTTCAGCGTTGGCCGCCGCGGAACGTCAGCGGGCCAATAGTATCCAGGGCTTGGCCACCACCATCGCAGCTTGTCGTCGAGAGCGTACGCGATGAAGTTGTGGCCTCGATCCAGCGGGCTGGAGATCTCCCAGTCAACGGCATGCAGACCAGGGAATGTGGATTCGAGGAAGTCCCTAGGCAGCTTCGCCGTCCGAGCTTGCCCCCCGCTGGTCCGCCCAGTGCAGCCAGCTCTGGGTCATGGCCTCAATGTTCCCTTCGTCTTCTGGGGGGACAGGGTTCTCTCCGGAGATCGCCATGAGCGCCCAGAACCAATGCTCCCCGCGTGCCCGGAGGCGCTCAATGATCAGCGGCATCGCAGGACTGCCCATCCCAATGATCCGTTGGTAGGCAGGGTGGATGGCCTTCTCGCCGATCGACGACGTGAGCAGGGTCTGCTTCGCCCATTCGTCGGCCAACGCCGTAAAGAGGGCGCGATTAGGTGGACTAAGAGTTTGCGAGGATCTGTCCCAGAGGTACGAGCCCGCTTCTGGGAGCGCGTCCCTAGCGTCCTGCCCGTTTCGTGAAAAGCACTCAATCCCCTCGTCGCCGACGAGCACGTGCCTGGCAGAACCGTTGGCCTCGTATGCTGCGCTTGTCATAATTGCACCTATTCTGAAGCTGAGATCACAGTGTTATGCCGCACGACCACGAAGGGGTCGCCTTCCTCGGTGAACATGCCGTCTTGATTCTCATCGACCAGCCGGAAGATCTTCGACACCGTGGTCTTCAGGCGTACGCGCCCGCCGTCGATGAAGCGGTACTCACTCCACGGCTCGCTGGCGACGTCGAAGTCCAGTTCGATGGCGTCATGGTCGCCCCCCTCATAGGGGACCTTCACGATTCTCGGCATCGGAGCAACTCCTGACGGCCGTGGGAGTGTATCGGCGGCTCGTCAGTTGCAGCAAGGAACCAGCATCGCCCACGTCGCCTCGCGGTGAGCCTTACGGCTCCCTGACGAGCCCCCGGGCCGGCGTACGGTCACCGCTTGGTGAGATCTCGGCGGACTAGGACTTCACCGCGTAGCGGGCCATGAACATCTGGACGGCGGCTTCGAGCATCCGCTCTGCCTCGGCCGGCTTCGGGAGAGGCTGGACGCCCAGCGCCGCCTTCACCTGGCGGTGGCCCACGAGACCAGCGAGGAAGTGTTCGGCCGCGAGCTGGGTGTCGTCGACGGTGACCTCGCCACGCTCTTGGCGGACCTCGAGGAACGCGCGGAAGTTCCGGTACGAGATCGCGGGGCCGTTTTCCCAGATCGCTTTGGCGAGCTCGGGAAAACGCGTGAACTCCCCGAGTCCGAGCCGCACGAGGACGATCGCCTCTGGTGAGAGCGCCG